>PFUD01000062.1 GCA_002789915.1 Comamonadaceae bacterium CG_4_9_14_3_um_filter_60_33
GGCGCGGCCTTGAGCTGGCGCGCCACCTCAAAACCGTCCATGCCGGGCATCATGGCGTCGAGCAGCACCACGTCGGGCAGCGCCTGCACCGCACGCTGTAGCGCAGCCTTACCGCTAAGGGCGACCAGCACGGTGTAGCCGGATTCGTCGAGCGCATCGTGCAGCACCGCCAGGTTGTCGGGCACGTCGTCGACGATCAGCACCACGTCGCTGTTGGCGCGGTCGAGCGTGCGCTCAAGTGCCTTGTTCGTTGGATGGGTCATGGTCAATGTGGGTGAGCTGTTGGCTCATGGTTTCGAACTGGAATTGGCGAGCCAGCTCGCGCATGCGAGCGACAAACCCGGCGCACTCGGGCTGCGCCGCTGCCATCGCGTCAAGCTGGTTCAGGATGCCACGGTAAAAGCCCAGTGTGACTACCTCCTGCAAGGCAGCAAGCTGAGCCTGATCCGGGTAAACCAGTGCAGTGGTCGGCGCTGCCTTGTTCGTTGGCGACGTTGGTTCAGCATGTCCCTGCCAGACCAGGCTCAGGCGCTGGGTCAGCCAGTCCAGCAAATCGGCGTGGCGCACTGGCTTGCAAAAAAAGTCGTCGCCGGGAATGCCAACGCCATTGTTCAGACCTCTGTCGAAGGCGTTGGCCGACACGATGGCGATCTGGGCGGCGGGGCGCTGCGTGGCAAGTTCCAGCACCCGCAGCCGGCGCACGGTTTCCCAGCCGTCAATGCCGGGCATGGCCAAGTCCATGAACACAGCGTGGGGCTGGTAGCCGCTGGCCAGCAGGTCCAGCGCGTCGTGGCCACTGGCTGCAGTGCGCAGCGCAAAGCCCAGCGGTTGCAGTAATTGCACCAGCAGTTCCCGGTCGGCCTCTTCGTTGTCCACCACCAGCACGCGCTGGCGTGGTCCGACATAAGCCAGACGCGGCTGGCGCGCTGCAGCCAGGAGCTTGCCGCGCAGGGCGCCACTGCCCGTCTCGGCCGGCAAACTGGTGTGTAATTCGGGCAGGAAAAGCTTGGCCTTGAACACCGAGCCCACACCCGGCTGGCTGCTGACACTGAGCGCACCGCCCATCAAATCGGTCAGCATGCGGGCAATGGTCAGGCCCATCCCGGCGCCGGGCGCACCCTGGCCAGGGGGGCTGGCCCGGGCAAAGGGCTCAAACACGTGGTCCAACTCTTCTGCGCTCAGGCCTGGGCCGGTGTCCTCGATCTCGATGTGGGCCATCTCGACGGCATAGCGCAAACGCAAGACCACCCGCCCGCTGGCGGTGAACTTGATGGCGTTGCCCAGCAGGTTCAGCAAAATCTGACGCACCCGTTTTTCGTCGGCCCGCACCACGGCAGGCAGCTCGCCCTGCACCTCAAAAACAAAGCGCAAGGCCTTGCGCTCGGCCTCGAGCGCAAACATGTCGGCGAGGTCCCGCATAAAGTCGGCAAACGCCAGCGGCCGGGGACTGAGGCTGAGCTTGCCGGCCTCGATGTGCGCCAGGTCCAGCGTGCCTTCGATGAGCGACAGCAAATGCTCGCCGCCGCGCTTGATCACGGCCACAGCCTGTTTGCGGTGCGCTGGAATGTCGGGGTCTTGCCCCATCAGTTGCGCATAGCCCAAAATGCTGTTGAGCGGTGTGCGCAGCTCGTGGCTGATGGCGCTGATGTAGCGGCTTTTGGCTTGATTGGCCTGGTCGGCAGCGTGGCGCGCTTGCTCGGCCACCTGCTTGGCTTTTTGCAGCGCTTCGTCGGTTTGCGCGTGCAAGGCAATTTCGCGCAGCAACAAGCCGGTTTGCCGGTTCGACTCTTCTTGTGCCACCTGGCGGCTCATGCTTGTCAGCACCACCCACCAGGCCACCAGGCCAGAGATCAAGAGCACCGCCATATAGGCCTTGACAAAGCTCGAACGCAGTGCAGCATCGCCGGCCTGCAACAGCGGCGCATCGAAGACCGACAGTGCCAGCGCGCCCGTTCCCTGCTGGTAGAGCAGGCCAAACACGGCGGCCAGCAGCGGCGCAATCACCAGCATCAAGAGCAAAAAGTAGCCCAGGCCCTTGTCCAACAACGCCCAACTGCGCCGCGGCAACAGCCAGTGCAGCGCGGCTGACCACTGGGCAGCCAGGCTGGCGTGGGGTTTGCACAGGTCCCCACAACGGGCGTCGAGCGTGCAGCACAGCGAGCAAATTGGCCCCTGGTAAGCCGGGCAGTGCGCCATGTCGGGCGCTTCGTAGTCGCGCTCGCAAATCACGCAGCGCTGCAGGCGCAAACGCGGGTAAGTGCCTGCATCTGCCGTCGGAAAAGTGTCTGCCTGCCGCGCCAGGTAGTACTTGCCCCGTGTGGCAAACGCAATCAACGGTGAGGTGATCAAGGCGGTGGCCAGCGCAATTACCGCCGAAAACGCCTGCGCCAGCTCGCCAAAAACCCCCAGGTGGGCTGTGACCGACAGAATGGACGCCAGCGCCATGGCGCCCACGCCCACCGGGTTGATGTCGTACAAATAGGCGCGCTTGAATTCAATGCCCTTGGGGCTCAAGCCCAGGGGTTTGTTGATGACCAGGTCGGCCACCACCGCCATCATCCAGGCAATGGCGATGTTGGAATACAGCCCGAGCACGGCTCCCAGCGCGGCAAACACATTCATTTCCATCAGCATGAAGGCGATCAGCGTGTTGAACACCACCCACACCACGCGCCCGGGATGGCTGTGCGTCAGGCGTGAAAAAAAGTTGCTCCAGGCCAGCGAGCCGGCATAGGCGTTGGTGACATTGATCTTGAGCTGCGACACCACCACAAACAAGGCGGTACCCGCCACCGCCCAGCCGTAATGCGGAAACACATATTCGTAGGCCGCCAGGTACATCTGATTCGGGTCCACCGCGCGCTCGGGCGGCACCGCGTGGCTGATGGCCAGGTAAGCCAGCAAGGCGCCGCCCAGCATCTTGAGCACCCCCAGAATCACCCAACCTGGCCCACCCAGCAACACACTGAGCCACCAGCGCTTGCGGTTGGCCGGTGTCAGAGCGGGCATAAAACGCAGGTAGTCAGCCTGCTCGCCCATTTGCGTCATCAGCGCCACACCCACCGTGAGCGCTGCACCAAACAAGGGCAGACTAAAACCCTCCGACTGCGCTTGCTCACCAACATAGTGCACCACGCCCGCAAACGCCGTGGGCTCACGCCACAGCACAAACCCAAACGGCAGCAGCCACATCAACAACCACAGCGGCTGCGTCCAAACTTGCAAGCGGCTGATGGTGGACACCCCGTGCGTTACCAGCGGGATCACCACCAGCGCACAAATCAAATAGCCCCAGCGCGGCGGAATGTCCAACGCCAGCTCCAGCGCGTAGGCCATGACAGCGGCTTCGAGCGCAAAAAAGATGAAGGTGAACGAGGCATAAATCAACGAGGTTAGCGTCGAACCGATGTAACCAAAACCGGCGCCGCGCGTGAGCAAGTCCATGTCAACGCCATACTTGGCGGCGTAAATGCTGACGGGCAAACCCGCCAAAAAAATGATCAGCCCGGTGGCCAAAATCGCCCACAAGGCGTTGACAAAACCGTATTGCACCAACAGCGTGGCCCCCACCGCCTCCAGAATCAAAAATGCCGCAGCACCGCCCAGCGCCGTTTGCGCCACCCGCCAAGGCGACCACTGGCGAAAGCCCTGCGGTGTAAAGCGCAAGGCGTAGTCCTCCAGCGTTTCACTGGCCACCCAGCCGTTGTAGTTGCGGCGCACCAAGGTGATGCGCTGCGACGGCGCATCCGAAAGTGTTGCACTGGAAGGAGTTGGGTGTTCTAAAGTCACACCACAACGGTGCAGTATTCATGCCATGCCAACCTGCTGCGGGTTAGAGCAAACAGCTAAGGCACAGTTAGGCATTTCACGCTGTATGCGAGGCATTCAGAATTCAGGCACGGGTTTTGCTGCGGCAAAAGAATGGAACTCACCCCCCGCGAAAAAGACAAACTTCTGCTGTTCACCGCCGGCCTGCTGGCAGAGCGCCGCAAAGCACGAGGCCTGCAACTCAACTACCCCGAAGCCGTGGCGCTGATCAGTTGCGCCGTGATGGAGGGCGCCCGCGACGGCCAAACCGTCGCCCAACTCATGAGCTACGGCCGCACCATCCTGACACGCTTAGACGTGATGGACGGCATTGCCGACATGATTCCCGACATCCAGGTCGAGGCCACTTTCCCCGATGGCACCAAACTGGTCACCGTCCACCAACCCATTGTTTAAAACCAAACACCCTGAGGCACGCATGACCCCTGGCGAAATATTCACCGACGGCCCCGACCACGTGCTTAACCCCGGCCGGCGCACGATCACGCTGGTGGTCGTCAACGCGTCCGAGCGCCCGATTCAGGTCGGCTCGCACTACCACTTTGCCGAGACCAATGGCGCGCTCGGCTTTGACCGGGTTGCAGCGCAAGGCATGCGGCTGAACATTCCGTCGGGCTCGGCGGTGCGTTTTGAGCCTGGCCAACAGCGCACGGTGGAACTGGTGGATTACGCGGGGAGCCGCATCGTTTACGGCTTTCGCGGTCTCACGCAAGGCGCTCTGTAGAAAGAACAAGTATGGCAACCCTTGGACGACGCGCATATGCAGAAATGTTTGGCCCGACGGTCGGTGACCGGGTGCGCCTGGCCGACACCAACCTGGTCATCGAGGTCGAAGCCGACCTGACGCTGGGCGCCGGTGGCTACGGCGAAGAGGTGAAATTTGGCGGGGGCAAAACCATCCGCGACGGCATGGCGCAAAGCCAGCGCGCGCGCTCGCAAGGCGCGGTCGACACCGTCATGACCAACGCCCTGATCATCGACCACTGGGGCATCATCAAGGCCGACATCGGCCTCAAAGACAGCCGCATTGTGGCCACCGGCAAGGCCGGCAACCCCGACGTGCAACCGGGCGTGGACATCATTATTGGCCCGGGCACCGAAGTGATCAGTTGCGAAGGCAGCATCGTCACCGCTGGCGGCTTTGACAGCCACATCCACTTCATCTGCCCGCAGCTGATTGAAGAAGCTTTAAGCAGCGGCATCACCACCATGACCGGCGGCGGCACGGGCCCGGCCACCGGCACTTTTGCCACCACCTGCACGCCCGGGCCGTGGCATCTTGAGCGCATGTTGCAAG
>PFUD01000078.1 GCA_002789915.1 Comamonadaceae bacterium CG_4_9_14_3_um_filter_60_33
ATTCGAACCTCCGACCCCTTCGTCCCGAACGAAGTGCGCTACCAGGCTGCGCTACATTCCGATTTTGTCGTGAAGCGTCAGGACTGACGCTCCAGCAACTTAGCCGCCAATTGTATCAAACACTGTCTGTGGGCATTGTCTGGCAACTGCTCGGCAGCGGTGATGGCGCGGCGTGCCTCGTCTGCGGCCGCCTGACGCGCCACATCGAGTGCGCCAGTGGCTTGTACGATGGCGACCACTTGGTCGATCAACTCGATCTTGCCGGTTTCGATGGCGCGTTGAATGAGTTCGCGCTCGCTCGCGCCGCCGCGTTGCATGGCAGCGATCAGGGGCAGGGTGGTCTTGCCCTCGCGCAAATCGTCGCCCAGGTTCTTACCCATCACGGTGGCATCGCCGGTGTAATCGAGCACGTCGTCGATGACCTGAAACGCGGTGCCCAGTGCTTGACCGTATTCGGCGCAGGCGGCCTCTGTGCTTGCGTCGGCGCCCGCCAGAATGGCGCCCACACGCGCGCTGGCTTCAAACAGTTTGGCGGTTTTGGAGCGGATCACTTGCAGGTAGCCGGCTTCATTGAGCGCGGCGTTGTGCATGTTCATCAACTGCATCACTTCGCCTTCGGCGATGATGTTGGTGGCGTCTGCCAGCACTTCCATGATGCGCATGTTTTGCGCATCAACCATCATCTGAAAAGCGCGGGAATATAAAAAATCGCCCACCAGCACGCTGGCCGGATTGCCAAAGGTTTCATTGGCGGTGGCGTTGCCTCGGCGCAGCGATGAGTCATCCACCACGTCGTCATGCAGCAGGGTGGCGGTGTGGATGAACTCCACCACCGCCGCCAGGTTGAAGCGCTGCGCGCCTTTGAAGCCCAGCGCGCCGCAAATCAATAGCAGCAAGGCGGGCCGCAGGCGTTTGCCACCGGCCGAGATGATGTAGCGCGAGACTTGCCCCACCAGCGGCACGCCAGAGTCAAGGCGTTGTGCAATGACCGCATCAACCTCACGCATGTCCTGCGCGATGATCGTCGTGGCGTTGTTGTTTTGGGAGTTGTTGGGGTTCAAGTTGGTGGCTCGGTTAGTGGCGTGCATTATAGAAAGCCTGCGTGCTGTTCTTGCCTTGCAAAGGTGGCGACGCAGCAAGAAGTCAGTTTTTTTCGAAATTTGTGTGATAATGATGGGCTCTGCGAAAATTCGTTTGCAGGGTAAATCTTTGAAGAGGTCAATATGTACGCGGTCATAAAAACCGGTGGTAAGCAATATAGAGTTGCTGCTGGCGAAAAAATTAAAGTAGAACAGATTGCTGCGGACGTAGGCCAAGAGATTGTGATCGACCAGGTTCTTGCTGTCGGAAGCGGCGCAGAACTGAAGGTGGGCACACCCTTGGTGTCCGGTGCAACGGTCAGTGTCACGGTGCTGGCACATGGCAAACACGACAAGGTCAGCATTTTTAAAATGCGCCGTCGTAAACATTATCAAAAGCGTCAAGGTCATCGTCAGCAGTTCACCGAACTGTTGATTGGCGCGATTACTGCATAAGGAGCACGAGTCATGGCACATAAAAAAGGCGGCGGCTCGACGCGAAACGGGCGCGATTCCAAGCCCAAGATGCTCGGCGTGAAGATGTTTGGTGGTCAATTGGTTGCGCCTGGCGCAATCATCGTGCGCCAACGCGGCACCCAGTTCCACCCCGGCGCCAACGTCGGCATTGGCAAAGATCACACGCTGTTTGCCTTGGCAGAAGGCCATGTGTCTTTCGCCATCAAAGGTGCCTTGAACCGGCATACCGTGAGCGTGACAGCCGCAGCTTAAGGGCTGAAGTGCGTTCACCCAAGACCCTGCGCACGGCGCGGGGTTTTTTATTTAGGACTTGCGCAAAACTGCCCCAGCGTCGTTGCTCCTCCTTGTCGTACGTCTGTACTGCCAGCGTCGGAGCGCCTGGCTGGAACAGCTTTGCGCAAGTCCTATTTTTTATAAAGCAAGCATCATGAAATTCGTTGACGAAGCCTACATTGACGTCTCCGCCGGAGACGGTGGCGCTGGCTGCGTCTCGTTTCGGCATGAGAAATACAAAGAGTTCGGCGGCCCCAACGGCGGCGACGGTGGCCGGGGCGGCCATGTGTTTGCGGTGGCAGACCCCAACCTCAACACTTTGGTCGATTACCGCTTCTCGCGTCGGCATGATGCTGCGCGCGGCCAGCATGGCATGGGTTCCGACATGTTTGGCGCCGCCGGCGATGACATCACCCTGAAAATGCCGGTGGGCACCATCATCACAGACGCCGAAACAGGCGAGGTGCTGTTTGAGTTGCTTAAACCCGGTGAGGTCATCACCATTGCCAAAGGTGGAGATGGTGGCTTTGGCAACATGCGGTTCAAGAGCGCCATTAACCGCGCGCCACGGCAAAAAACACCGGGCTGGCCAGGCGAAAAACGCAACCTCAAGCTGGAGCTCAAGGTGCTGGCCGACGTGGGTCTGCTGGGCATGCCCAACGCGGGCAAGTCGACTTTGATCACGGCCATATCGAACGCCCGACCGCGCATTGCGGACTACCCGTTCACCACGCTGCACCCCAATCTGGGTGTGGTGCGCGTGGGGCCGGAACAGAGCTTTGTGGTGGCCGATTTGCCCGGTTTGATTGAAGGTGCTTCTGAAGGCGCTGGGCTGGGGCACTTGTTCCTGCGCCATTTGCAGCGCACCCGCCTGCTGCTGCATGTGGTCGATATGGCGCCGTTTGACGATGGTGTTGATACCGTGGCGCAAGCCAAAGCGATCGTCAATGAGCTCAAAAAATACGATGCTGCGCTGTTCAAGAAACCGCGCTGGCTGGTGCTCAACAAGCTCGACATGGTGCCGCTGGAAGAGCGCGAGGCCTTGGTCAAGGACTTCGTCAAGCGCTTCAAGTTCAAGGGGCCGGTGTTTGAGATTTCGGCACTCACGCGCGAGGGCTGCGAGTCGCTGATCAAGGCGGTGTACAAGCACATCAGTGCCCAACAAAAGCTGGAGCTTGAGCCCGAGGTGATCGACCCGCGCTTTGCAGACCCAGTTGAAACTGATTCGAAATGACCTGCCCCAGAGGGTTCAATGGCTCAAGAACAAGAGAATTCAACCTTGCGTGATGCGCATCGCGTCGTCATCAAGGTAGGTTCCAGCCTGGTGACCAACGAAGGCCGGGGGCTGGATGAGGCGGCCATTGGCGAATGGTGTCGGCAAATGGCCGAACTGGTGCGCCAAGGGCGCGAGGTCATCATGGTCTCCAGCGGTGCCATTGCCGAAGGCATGAAGCGCCTGGGCTGGGCCAAGCGCCCGCGCGAAATCCACGAATTGCAGGCCGCTGCCGCCGTTGGACAGATGGGCCTGGCGCACATGTACGAGACAAAATTGCGCGAAAACGGCTTGGGCAGCGCACAAGTGCTGCTCACGCACGCCGATCTGGCAGATCGTGAACGCTACCTCAATGCGCGCTCCACCTTGCTCACGCTGCTCAAGCTCGGCGTGGTACCCGTCATCAACGAAAACGACACCGTCGTCAACGACGAGATCAAGTTTGGCGATAACGACACGCTGGGTGCGCTGGTGGCCAACTTGGTGGAAGCCGATGCGCTGGTGATCTTGACTGATCAAAAGGGTTTGTTCACCGCCGATCCGCGAAAGGACGCCAACGCCGAGTTTGTGCATGTCGCGCGGGCTGGGGATGCCGCGCTGGAAGCCATGGCCGGTGGCGCTGGCTCCAGCTTGGGGCGCGGCGGCATGATCACCAAAATTTTGGCGGCCAAGCGGGCGGCGGGGTCGGGCGCCTCCACTGTGATCGCCTGGGGCCGCGAGCCCGATGCCTTGTTGCGTCTGAGCCGGGGCGAGGCTATTGGCACGCTGCTGCTGGCGCCCACCCAAAAGACCCAGGCGCGCAAGCAGTGGATTGCAGACCACTTGCAATTACGTGGCGCGGTAACCGTGGATGCCGGTGCTGTGGCGCGCTTGCAGGGTGGCGGCTCGAGTTTGTTACCCATTGGCATGGTGATGGTCGAAGGTGACTTTTCGCGCGGCGACGTGATTGCCATCCGCGACCCCCAAGGGCGTGAAATTGCGCGCGGCCTGGCCAATTACGCCAGCACCGAGGCGCGCCTGATTTGCCGCAAACCCTCCAGCGCGTTCGAAGGCTTGCTGGGCTACGCCGCTGAACCCGAAATGGTGCACCGCGATAACCTCGTGCTCAAGCGCTGACGCCGCAGTGGCGGGTGCAGCGTGCTGGCTACCTTCTCTCGAGCGCTCGAATAATTTGTGCCGCTGATCCGCCAGTGGCATTGCCTTCACAGGCGCCTTGCTGTGCCAGCGCCAGTGCGTGTTTGGAGGGTTGCCTGTCGTTAATGCCGCGCCATTGGGGCGCCTTCGCTAAAGTCCAGACACCACTGGCATTGGTGCGGGCATAACTTTTGACCTCACCCGTTGTGCAGCGAATGCCCTCGTAAAACGCCGTCACGGAACCGCTTGGGCTGACGGCCACCATCACGTAACGCACGATGCCGTCGGGCGTGACCGCCAATGTGGCGGGGTCAATGCCAAAAGCCACGCTCACATAAGGCGGCATGTCAACGCTGACCAGCCGCTTGGCGTCGAACTTGGGCGGCGCGGGAACCTCGGTTTCTTGCCAGTCTGGGTTGTCGACCAGACGCTGCGCTTGCGCACCGAATGTGCAGCAAGCCAGACCCAGCAGCAGACAGTGGCTCAGGGTATGGCGCAGCGGCTTGGTAGTTGTTTCAGGCATGTTGTTGACCTGTTTTGGGATCGGCCGCCAAGGTTGCTCCCGGCGGCATTTCGAAACTGGCATCGGGCATGTCATCGCAGGAATGCGCCAGATCAAGCGGGCGGATGCCCTGGCGCAGAAAACGGTTGCGAAAGTCGTTGCGCGGCAAAAAGCGCGACAACTCAGTGAGTGCCGTCACATAGACCTCGCGCTTGAATTCCACCACGGCATCCAGCGGCACCCAGTACTCGTTCCAGCGCCAGGCGTCGAATTCAGGGTGATTGGTGGCGCGCAGGTTCAAGTCCCAGTCGTGGCCAACAAGTTGCAATAAAAACCAGATTTGTTTCTGGCCTTTGTAAAAACCGCGCGAGTCGCGGCGAATAAAACGGTCTGGCACCTCATAGCGCAACCAGTCACGGGTGCGGGCCACAATGCGGATATGTTCGCGCTGTAGCCCAACTTCTTCATGCAGTTCACGGATCATGGCCTGCTCGGGGGTTTCGCCCCGGTCAATGCCACCCTGCGGAAACTGCCAGGAGTGCGTGCGAATACGCTTGCCCCAAAACACCTGATTTTTCTGGTTGAGCAGGACGATGCCGACGTTGGGCCTAAAGCCTTCCCGGTCAAGCATAATCAAACCCCAATTTTTAAATTAGCTTGATTATGCACAGCCCTGGCCGTGCGGCAAGCGACATTACCCTGACATATTCCCGGATATCCTTATGCGAGCCTCTCAATTTTTTATCTCCACCCTAAAAGAAGCCCCGGCCGATGCCGAAATTGTCAGCCACAAACTGATGATGCGCGCCGGCATGATCAAAAAACTTGGCGCCGGTATTTACACGCTGATGCCCATGGGCCTGCGCGTGGTGAAAAAAGTGGAAGCTATCGTGCGTGAAGAAATGAACCGCGCTGGCGCCGTCGAGTTGGCGATGCCGGTGGTGCAGCCCGCCGAGCTTTGGCAGGAAACCGGCCGTTTTGAGAAGATGGGCCCCGAGCTGTTGCGCATCAAGGACCGTCACGGGCACGACTTTGTGATTCAACCCACCAGCGAAGAGGTGGTGACCGACATGGCACGCCAGGAAATTCGCAGCTACAAACAGTTACCTAAGAATTTTTACCAGATTCAGACCAAGTTCCGTGACGAGCGCCGTCCCCGCTTTGGCCTCATGCGCGGGCGTGAGTTCATCATGAAAGACGCCTACAGCTTTGACCGCGACCCAGCCAGTGCCAAGGCCAGTTACCAGATCATGGCGGCGGCTTATCGGCGCATTTTTGACCGCTTTGGCCTGACTTACCGCGCGGTGGCAGCCGACAGCGGCGCTATTGGCGGCGACCTGAGCGAAGAGTTCCAGGTGATTGCCGCAACCGGCGAAGACGCCATCGTCTATTGTCCGGGCAGCGATTACGCCGCCAACATGGAAAAGGCCGAGGCGCTGGCACCCGCAGGAACGCGCCCGGCGCCAGTGCAAGCCATGACCAAGACCGCCACGCCAGGCAAAAGCACCTGTGCCGCGGTGGCTGAGTTGCTGGACATGCCCCTGGAAAACACCGTCAAATCCCTGGTGCTGGCCACTGACGCACTCAACGAACTGGGTGAAGTGGTGAAGACGCAGGTCTGGCTGCTGCTGCTGCGCGGCGACCACGACATGAACGAAGTCAAAGTCAACAAGTTGCCGGGCTTGGAGGCTTTCCGTTTTGCCACCTTGGGCGAGATTGAGGAACACTTTGGCTGCCTGCCCGGTTACCTGGGGCCGATCGGCCTGAAAAAGCCGGTGCAAGTCGTGGTGGATCGTGAAGTGGCGGTGATGAGTGACTGGGTCTGCGGGGCCAACAAAGCCGACTTTCACATCACTGGCGTCAACTGGGGCCGCGACCTGCCCGAGCCGACGCTGGTGGCCGATTTGCGCAACGTGGTGGCCGGAGATGCTTCGCCCGACGGGCAGGGTGTGCTGGCGATCGAGCGCGGCATCGAGGTGGGCCATGTGTTCTACCTGGGCACCAAATACAGCGAGGCCATGAAGGCCACCTTTCTGGACCAGAACGGCAAACCGCAGTTCATGGAAATGGGCTGCTACGGCATTGGCATCACGCGCCTGCCCGCCGCTGCCATCGAGCAAAATCACGATGAGCGCGGCATTATCTGGCCCGATGCGCTGGCGCCGTTCACCGTGGTGCTGTGCCCGATCAACGCCGAGCGCTCGCCAGAAGTGAAAGCTACGTCAGAGAAACTTTATGCCGAGCTGCTGGCTGCCGGTGTGGATGTGTTGTTAGACGACCGCGGCGAGCGCCCTGGCGCCATGTTTGCCGACTGGGAACTCATCGGCGTGCCGCACCGCGTCAACATTGGCGACCGTGCCTTGAAAGAAGGCAATGTCGAATACCAGCACCGCCGTGACGCTGCCGCCAGTGCGGTGCCCATCAATGACATCGTGGGCCAATTGCTGGCCAGGCTCAAGGACTGAATGGTGAAATCAATTAGCAGCGCAAGGAAGAAATGATGAGTCTGACCCGGCGCGTTCTTCTTGGTAATGCCTTAGCAATTCCGCCATGGCTCTCTGGCGGCGCGCTTCTTTGGCAAACGCCATCCTGGGCTGGAATGCAGTTTGAAGAGCCGTTGGCTGACTCCGTTCGAACGGCCTTGAGCTCGGCCATTGCCAATCAGGCGCCGCCGGTGCCCGAGTTTGCCGACACCGAGTCGCGTATGCACTATTTGCGCTGGTTGGGGGCCATGAGCGAACGCTTGGTCAAGAAAAAGTCGGACCTGACGACCCGCAAGGAATTTTTGCAAACGGTCTGGTACGAGTCCAAACGTTCAGGGCTGGACGTGTCGCTGGTGCTGGGCTTGATCCAGGTGGAGAGCAACTTCCGCAAGTTTGCGGTGAGCAGCGCGGGCGCGCGCGGTTACATGCAGGTGATGCCCTTCTGGACGCGGGTGCTTGCCGACGGCGATGCCGGACGGCTGTTTCACATGCAGACCAACCTGCGCTTTGGCTGCGTGATATTGCGCCACTACCTGGACCGTGAAAGAGGTGACTGGTTCATGGCACTGGGACGCTACAACGGCTCGCGGGGCAGGGCGCCTTATCCGCAGGCCGTGCTGAGTGCGCAGAAGGTCTGGCTAGCTTGAAAGATTGCTTTGCCGTACCTTATTGGGCAGGTGCGCCCAGCATGGTCTGCAATTCACCGTTTTCGTACATTTCCATCAGGATGTCAGAGCCACCGATGAACTCGCCTTTGAGGTAAAACTGCGGAATGGTGGGCCAGTTGCTGTAGTCCTTGATGCCGGCGCGAATGCCGTCGTCTTCGAGCACGTTGACGGTTTTGATGTCTTTGGGATCGACGCCGCAGGCTTTCAAAATCTGGATGGCGCGACCCGAGAAACCGCACTGCGGAAAGCTGGCTGTGCCTTTCATGAAAAGCAGAATATCGTTGTGTTTGACCAAGTCGTCAATGCGTTTTTGTGCGTCGCTCATGCTGAGTATTCCTAAGTTTAAAAAGAGCGCTGATTATTTCACCTTTGACGCGTCGTGGGGGCGAGACCCTGACGCGTTCAGGGCCGCTTATGAAAATCAGCATCAATAGTGGGGTGGTAATTCGTCACGCAGATTGCGCGGGGTGGCCATGTCTTCGGGCGGCGCTTGCTGGCGCAGCCACTGCACTTCGCGCGCCAGGCGGTCGATCTGGTCCTGCTGGCGGATGATGATCTGGTCGAGCTTGTCGAGCAGGTCTTCGGCAAAGCTGGCCTTGACCTCCAGTTGGGTCAGTCGGTCTTCGGTGTGATTCGGTGTCGTCATGGCTTGGGTGTGGGGTTAAGTAGTCCGCCGCTGCAGCGCTCGACGCCTGCCAGGTCCTGGCGTGACCGCACTGACGCAAATCCTGCCTTTGTCAGCAAGCGGCGCACGGCCTGCGCCTGATCGTAGCCGTGTTCAAGTAGCAGCCAGCCGCCAGGCGTCAGATATTTTGGGGCTTCGCTGATGATCTGGCGCGAGTCAGCCAAGCCATCCGCGCCGCTGCTCAGCGCTTGTGCGGGCTCAAATTTGAGCGCCGCCAGATGCGGGTCAAGCTCGGCGATGTACGGCGGATTGGCGACGATGCAGTCGAAGGGTTCGCAAGGTTCAGGCAAGGCGGCAAACCAGGCACCCTGATAGAAGCTGATGTCGAGCTTGAGACGCTGGGCATTGGTTTGGGCGACGGCCAGGGCGCTGGCGCTCGTATCGGTCGCGTGGATGTCAAGCGTGGGGCGGCTGGCCTTGAGTGCCAGGGCAATGGCACCGCTGCCCGTGCCCAGGTCTAGTGCGCGCTGCTGGCCGTTTAGAGTTTCCAGCGCCCAGTTCACAAGCGTCTCGGTATCGGGCCGGGGTACCAGCACACGGGCATCCACCCGCAAGTCGAGTCCAAAAAACTCTTTGTGGCCGGTCAGGTAAGCCAGCGGTTCGCCGGCCAGGCGGCGTTGCACCAGGGGTTCCAAATAAGCAGCATGCTCGGGCGGTAGCAGATCGCTGTCGTGTGCCAGCAGCCAGCCGCGCTGGTTGGCAGGCTTGTCCAGAATGTGCAGCAACAGCAGTTGGGCGTCCAGCCGATCCAGCCCCCTGCTTTGCATCCTGGCAAGCGCCTGCCCCACCGTGTTTGAAGCCGCATTTGAGGTCTTCATGGGGATATTCATGGGGATTTAGGCATTGAGTTCAAGCGCGGCCAGTTGCGCGGCGGCTTCGTGGGCTTGCAATGCGTCCACCACATCGTCCAGGTCGCCTTCCATGATGGCGAGCAGTTTGTAAAGCGTCAGGTTGATACGGTGGTCAGTAAGCCGTCCCTGCGGAAAGTTGTAGGTTCGAATGCGGTCGCTACGGTCACCGCTGCCGACCAGACTTTTGCGCTCGGCGGCGTCTTTGGCAGCGCGTTCGCTGCGGTCTTTTTCCTGAATGCGGGCGGTGAGCACCTTGAGCGCTTGCGCCTTGTTGCTGTGCTGGCTGCGCCCGTCCTGGCATTCGGCCACGATACCCGTGGGCAGGTGGGTGATGCGCACCGCAGAATCGGTCTTGTTGATGTGCTGGCCACCGGCGCCGCTGGCACGGTAGGTGTCGATGCGCAGATCGTTCGGGTTGATTTTGATCGCCTCAGCCTCGTCGGGCTCGGCCAACACCGCCACGGTACAGGCGCTGGTGTGGATGCGCCCTTGCGTTTCCGTGACCGGCACGCGCTGCACCCGGTGCCCGCCAGACTCGAACTTGAGCGCGCCATAAACATGGTCGCCGTCGATTTTGATCACCACCTCTTTGTAGCCGCCCAGTTCGCTGGCTGATTCGCTGATGATTTCAGGTTTCCAGCCACGGCGCTCGCAATATCGCAGGTACATGCGCGCCAGATCGGCGGCAAACAGGGCCGATTCGTCACCGCCGGTGCCGGCACGGATTTCGACAAAGGCATTGCGTGCGTCGTCTGGGTCTTTGGGCAGCAGCATGCGCTGCAACTCGGCTTCGAGCTGTTGCAGGTCTGCATTGGCAGCATCAATTTCCTCTTGTGCCATCTGCGCCATGTCCGTGTCATCTGCCGAACTTTGAAGCAGATCGCGGGCGGCCGCCAGATCAGCTTCACGCTGTTGGTAGCGTTGCCAGCGGCTCGCCACGGCCGCCACCTCGGTATGCTCACGCGACAGCAGCAGAAATTGCGCCATGTCGTTCATGATGTCGGGGCGCGACAACAAAAATTCCAGTTCTCCCAGACGATCGGCGTAGCGGGCAAGTTGCTGGCGAAGAAAAAGTTTCATGAGGCAATGGGCGAGGTGATGGGGAGAAGATGTATCCGGGCGAGCATTTGTCTGCCGTTGCGGGCGTGGCCCGCAATCCATGGAGCCCGAGCCAGGCCCGGGATGAGAGCTACCGCTCTTTACGCAAAAAGAAGTGCTGGATGGCGGTGCTGGCGTGTTCGCGCGCCTGCGCATCGCCTGCGCGCAGCTCGGCCATGGCGCCGTGCAGCATTTTTTGGGTCAGCCCCCTGGACAGGGCTTCGAGCACGGCGTCCACGTCTGCGCCCTTGGCCAATGACTTGCGGGCACGGGCAATCTCATTGGCGCGCCATTCGTCGGCCTGCGCGTTGAGCTGCTGGATCAGGGGCACCGAGCCGCGCTGATCGATCCAGTGCATGAAACTCAGCACACCAGCGTCGACGATGGCCTCGGCCTGCGCCACCGCAGCCTGACGGCTGGCCTGCGCAGTTTGCACCACGCCGGAGAGGTCATCAACCGTGTACAGGTAGATATCTTCGAGCGCTTTCACTTCTTGCTCGATGTCGCGCGGCACGGCCAGATCGACCATGAACATGGGCCGGCGCTTGCGCTTTTTCAAAGCACTTTCCACCGTTCCCAGACCAATGATGGGCAGCGTGCTGGCGGTGCAACTGATAACAGCGTCAAACTCATGCAGGCGATCAGGCAACTCAGCCAGGTGCATAACCTGTCCGCCGAACCGGCTGGCCAGTTTTTCGCCGTTTTCCAGGGTGCGGTTGGCAATCACCATGCACTTGGGTGATCGGGCGGCAAAGTGGGTAGCGCACAGTTCAATCATTTCACCCGCGCCAACAAACAGTATCTTGACCTCGCCCAGGTCCTCGAACAGTTGCCCGGCCAGGCGCACGGCAGCTGCGGCCATGCTGATGGAGTGCGCACCGATCTCGGTCGAGCTCCGCACCTCTTTGGCCACGGCGAACGAGCGCTGAAATAGCTGGCTTAGCGTGTTGCCCAAAGCGCCTGCGGCTTCCGCCGCGCGCACTGCGTTTTTGATCTGGCCCAGAATTTGGGTTTCGCCCAGCACCATGGAGTCCAAGCCGCTGGTAACACGAAACGCATGGCGCGCGGCGCGGCTGTCTTCGAGGCTGTAGGAATGGGTGCGCAACAAGGCAGGGGAGACGCCACCGGTTTCGGCCAGCCAGTCAAGCGTGTGCTCAAGCTGGGCTTGTTCACCGGCGCAATAAATCTCGGTACGATTGCAGGTGGAGATCAGCGCGGCTTCGGGTTGGTTCGGCAGCGAGTTGCGCAAACCTCGCAAAGTCGGTTCGAGCTGGTCAATGGCGAACGCAAAACGACCGCGCAAGTCGAGCGGCGCGGTCGTGTGATTGATACCTAATGCCCAGACTGCCATATTTGAATTATAAAATCATCGAGCATACTCTTTGACTTGAATCATTTTTTCTTTTTATCACCAAGGTCTTTGATGGATTTGCTGGTACTGCTCAACCATTTCATCAACTTTGCGGCGCCTGCGGCGTGGCTGGCTTTGCTGCTGCCTTGGCTGGCCCGACTCCTGATCCGCAAAAGATCGCCAGGGTTTTCCTTGCTCAAGCAGGGAACCATCATTTTTATGGCGGGCCTGCTGGTCCTGCTGCTCGGCTTGACGCTGTTGGGTCAGGACGGCAAGATGGTGACTTATCTCACGCTGGTGATCACCGCAGCCACCAGCCAGCGGTTCATGCTCAAAGGCTGGCGGGGCTGAACCAATCTATCCGGTCGGTGATGATGCCGTCCAGCCCAAGGCCCAGCAGACGTCGGGCCGTGACCTCATCGTTGACGGTGTAACTCAGGGTTCGCAAGCCAGCGCTTTTGGCCTGCGTCATGCTCGACGAGTTCCACAAGCCGTGGTCGCAGATGATGGCGACACAACCCAGGCGCAGCGCTGTTTCCAGCCAGCCGGGCCACAGCGTATCGAGCAGCAAACCTCGGGGCAGCTCCGGCTGCGCCATCTGAGCCGCCTCCAATGCGGGTACGTCAAAGCTGCTCAGCAGCGGTGGTACGGCGGCGTTTTGCCACAGTCGGGCGGCATGGCGGGCCACCACGTCTCCGGTTTCGCGCTCTAGGCCGGGAGTCGGTTTGATCTCGATATTCAAAAAGTAGCTATTGCGCAGGCAATAGCGGGCAATGGATTCAAAGGTGGGCAGCGGCTCACCGGCAAAGGCGCGTGAATGCCAACTGCCGGCATCGAGCCGAGCCAGCGTGCCCCATGAATGATCGCCTGCCGTGGCGCTGTGTTTCGCCCCCAGTGTGTCACGGGCGCTGGTGGTGCGCGTCAGGGTGTCGTCATGCAGCAAAAAAGGCACGCCGTCGCTGCTCAGTTTCACGTCGCATTCGAACATGCGGTAGCCATGGCTGGCGCCGAGACGAAAAGCGGCCAGGGTGTTTTCGGGTGCCAGTTTGCCAGCGCCCCGATGGGCAATCCAGCGCAGGTAGGGCCAGGGCTGGGTTGCTGACATGATTTATTTTTCCTGAACTTCGCGGCGCAGCGCGGGGAACAGGATCACGTCGCGGATGCTGCTGCTGTCGGTGAGCAACATCATTAGTCGGTCCAGACCGACGCCGCAGCCGCCGGTGGGCGGCATGCCGTACTCCAGCGCGCGAATGAAGTCGTGGTCGTAGTACATGGCCTCGTCGTCGCCATCGTCCTTGGCGGCCACCTGTGCCTGAAAGCGCGCGGCTTGTTCCTCGGCGTCGTTCAACTCACTGAAGCCGTTGCCGAACTCGCGCCCGGTGATGTAGAGCTCAAAGCGCTCGGTGACCTCCGGGCGGGTGTCGTTGGCGCGTGCCAATGGCGAAATTTCTGTGGGGTGCTCCATGATGAAGGTCGGCTGCCAAAGTTTTTCTTCAACAGTTTCTTCAAAGTACAGCACCTGCAGACTGGCCAGGCTGCGCGTCGAGATGTGGTGCTTGGCCTCAGTGATGCCCAGCTTTGGCAGTACCGAGCGCAACCAGGCCGCGCTGTCCACTCTCAATCCCGCGCCGTCTTCGAGCATCTGACCCGCTTCGGTGTATTTGCAGATGGCCTCATGAATGGTCAGGCGCGCAAACGGCTGTTCCAGGTCAACCGCCTTGCCCGCGTAGCTGAGCTGTAGTGTGCCCAGCGCGCGTTGTGCGGCATCGCGCACCAGCGCTTCGGTGAAGGTCATCAGGTCCTGGTAGTCCCAGTAAGCGGCATAGAACTCCATCATGGTGAACTCGGGGTTGTGCCGCACGCTGATGCCTTCGTTGCGAAAGCTGCGGTTGATCTCAAACACGCGGTCAAAACCACCGACGATCAGCCGCTTCAAATACAACTCGGGCGCAATGCGCAGGAACATCTGCTGGTCCAGCGCGTTGTGGTGCGTGGTGAAGGGTTTGGCATTGGCGCCGCCGGGAATCGGATGCAGCATGGGTGTTTCGACTTCCAGAAAGTCGTGCGCCACCATGAATTCACGAATGCCTGAGACGGTCTTGCTACGCGCAACGAAGCGGTTTTTGGTTTCTTCATCGGTCATCAGATCGACATAACGCTGGCGGTATTTGATCTCTTGGTCGGCCATGCCGTGGAACTTGTCGGGCATCGGACGCAGGCTTTTGGTCAGCAGGCGGATGCTGCTGGCGTGGATCGACAGTTCGCCGGTTTTGGTCTTGAACACCAGACCCTCGGCGGCCACGATGTCGCCCAGGTCCCAGTGCTTGAAAGCGTCATAGATATTTTCACCCACATCATCGCGCTTGATGTAAATCTGGATTCTTCCGGTGCTGTCTTGCAGCGTGGCAAAGCTGGCCTTGCCCATCACGCGCTTGAGCATCATGCGTCCGGCCAGCTTGGCGGTTGCGCCTTGTTCGATCAGACCTTCCGGGGTTTGCCCGGCGTGGGCCGCAAACAGGTCGGCGGCATGGTCAGTCGGCTTGAAGTCGTTCGGAAAAGCGGGGCCTTTGCCATCAAGCTGCGCCTGGCGCAGGGCTTTGAGTTTTTCGCGCCGCTCCAGGATCAGCTGGTTTTCGTCCTGGGGCATCGGACTGGGTGCGGTGGCGGTGGTGGTGTGGTCAGGCATGTGGGCAATCCATAAAAGCAACCAAAGGGTCGCCAGCAAGGCGGCGAGAGATTTGGCAAAGTTTTGTATTTTAAGAGCTTGAGTGCTCACCGTTTTGCCGCCTATGCTGCGCTATGGCCGTTGTTATGATGATCACTGCTTCTTAACCGTGTACCAGTGCCATGCTTTATCAGATTGTTTCTTTGTTGCTTGAGGTGGTTGCAGGCCTGGTCAGCGGGGCCTGTCTGCTACGGCTTTACATGCAGGCGCTGCGTGTTCCCATGTCAGTGCGTTCGGGTAACCCTCTGGGCCGGTTTGTGTTTGCCTTGACCGACTGGACCGTGTTGCCGCTGCGACGTGTGTTGCCAGCGCTGGGCGCACTCGACAGCGCCAGCCTGGTGGCTGCTTTTTTACTGCAACTGGCCAAGTTTGTCTTGCTGTGGCTGCTTGCCGGTGCGGGCGGCGGCTTGTTGGCGTTGCCCGTGCTGGCGCTGTTTGGTTTGCTGAGCATTGCCATTTCCGGCCTGACGGTGATGGTGATTGTTTATGCTGTGCTGTCCTGGGTGTCCACGCCGTCGGTGCTCAGTGGGGTGATGGCGCAGTTGGTCGAACCGCTGTTGCAGCCCATTCGGCGTGTGGTACCGCTCGTGGGCGGCATTGATCTGTCGCCCCTGGTGCTGCTGCTTGTGCTGCAAGTGGCGGCCATTGTGCTGGGGAATCTCCAGGCGATGGCATTGCAGATGGGGTGAGCGCTGGCAGAGACAAAAAAGCCCGCTAACTTTGCAGTCAGCGGGCTTTTTTAGATGCCGGGGTCAGTTAGCGATCGGTTTTGGAAAAGCGTTTTTGCGCGTCACGTGGCACGAACACCTTGCCACCACCGGCGGGTTTGGAAAAAGTCGGCTTGCCGAACGCGGGTTTGCGGGGGGCAAAATCACCGCGCGGTGCAGCGCTGGTGTTGCGGTCGCCGGCAAAGCGGTCGTTGAAGCCACCCTTGCGCTCGTAGCTGAAGCCTTCACGCGGGGCGCTTTCACGCGGTGCAAATGAGCGATCTTCACGGCCGGCAAAACCGCCGCCGTTGCCCTGGTAGTTGCCAGCACCTGCCGGGCGCGGACCGCCGGCATTTCTGTCGGCGAAGCCACCACGCGGGGCATCGAAGTTGCCGCGCGGCGCATCGAAGCCACCACTGCGACCGCCACCGCCAAATTTGCGGTCACGGCCGTTGAAATCACCGCCGCCTCGGCTGTCGCGACCGCCAAAATTACCGGGGCGCGACTCGGGGGCGCGCTGTTTGGGCTCCAGGCCTGGAATGGTTTCGGCCTTGATCGGCTGGCGGCTGTAGGCTTCGATGTCAAAAATCTTGCGACGGTCGCGCAACTCGGCAAAAGTCACGGCCAGACCATCACGCCCGGCGCGGCCAGTGCGGCCGATGCGGTGGGTGTAGTCTTCGGCTTTCATGGGCAGGCCAAAGTTGAACACGTGGGTCACGGTTGGCACGTCCAGGCCACGGGCTGCCACATCGGTGGCCACCAGAATTTGCACCTGGCCCTGGCGCAGCGCCATCAGACGGCGGTTGCGCAGACCTTGGCTCAAAGCGCCGTGCAATGCGACCGCGTCGAAACCCTCTTGCTGCAGGTCGTTGGCCAGGCCGTCACATTCGATCTGGGTGCTGGCAAAAACAATCGCCTGGTTGATGGTGCTGTCGCGCAGCCAGTGGTCGAGCAATTTGCGTTTGTGCTGGGCGTTGTCAGCCCAAAACAGCACTTGCTTGATGTTGGCGTGTTTCTCCTGCGGACTGTCGATGGTGATGCGTTGCGGCTCGCGCATCACGCGGGCGGCCAGTTGCTGGATGCGCGACGCAAAGGTGGCGCTGAACATCATGGTCTGCTTGCGGCCGATGGTGAGTTGGTTGATTTCTGCCAGGTCATCCGAGAAGCCCAGGTCGAGCATGCGGTCGGCTTCGTCAACCACCAGAAACTGCACCTGGTCGAGCTTGATTTGCATCGAGCGTTGCAGGTCGAGCAGACGGCCCGGGGTGGCCACCACCAGATTGGCGTTTTGCAACTTGGCGATTTGCAACTGGTAAGGCATGCCGCCGACGATGTTGGCCACGCGCAGACCGCGGCAATGTTGTACCAAGTCGATGGCGTCGTGCGCCACTTGCTGGGCCAGTTCACGCGTCGGGCAGACGATCAGGGCACCCGGGGTGGGAGCACTGAAATGGCGCGGGTTGGTCGGGTCTTTGCGCTTGGCGCGCTTCGGGGGTGCTTCACCCTTGGCAGCGGCTTCGCCCACAGCGCGCTCGTAGTCGGCGCGGGCATCGATTTCAACTTGCTCTTGCTGTTTGAGCAAGGTGTGCAGCACGGGCAACAAAAAAGCGGCGGTTTTGCCGCTGCCGGTTTGGCTGGAAACCATCAGGTCGATGAAACGGGCGCTGTTGCCGTCGGCACTGACACCCTGCATGGCCAGCGGAATGGTTTTGAGTTGCACCGTGGTGGGTTGGGTAAAGCCGAGGTCTTTCACGGCCTGGATCAGTTCCGGGGCCAGGCCCAGCGTGACAAAGCCGTTGGGAATGTCGGCTGCGACCGGGGCCGCAACTTGAGCCTCAGCCTCAGGGGCGTCGATGACGTCGTGGGGCAGCAGGTTGATGTCGTTGGAGATGATTTCGGCAGACGAAAATTCGCCCGCCGCTAAAGTAGCGTCAGTCATGAAATATCCTAAAAAACGAAGAGCGCCGCAAGTTGTGCGGCTGCTCCATTCATGGTTAAAAAACATCAACCATCAAACGGAACCGGCTCTGACTCAGCAATGTGAGCGCGTCGAGAAGCTGGGGGGTCTTTTTAAGGCAGGCTGTGAACAACCTGGCACGAGACCCAGTGAATGTTGGGAGATGTACAAATACGCTGATATTTCAGCGAAGCCTTAGATTATGCCATGGATTCGGGTTTCTACTGAGTTTTCTACTGGCTTTGTGTCAAATAGCCCTAGCGTGCAACACCACAACGGCCGTTGAATGCTGTTGATTGCTGTTGATTGCGGTCAGGTGTGCCCTTTTAGGTCCCCAAAAAGTCAGCGCATTGATTGACTCCTGAATCCAGGCATAGCCAGCAAGGCGTTTGATGGAATCCCAGAAGCGCGCTCAACGGCGTTTGCCGTTTGCAGAGCATACGCGGGTCGAGGTTGAGCAGCACCGCGGTATTTCAACGTCAACGACAAGGGCAGGGTGTTGAAAGTGCTTGTGGATGAGTCGCTTTATCTTCGTGTTAGCTCGAATACATCACTTTGTGCACCCGCGAGCGAGAATTTGTTTTGTCCGATTCACTCGGGCAACTGGAGGAGAAGTTTGCCTATGACGTTTTAAGAATTCATCGCAATTGCCTGGCCAACCGGCACCATCTATTTGGTTTTGGAGCGCAGCTTGTAGAAGGCGAGAGCCGGTGGTTTGCGGTATTGCACGAATGGCCAGAGCAGTTGTTGGTGTCCGCAAGATAGACGCATTTGGTCAATTCATTTCGCGGGGAGGACGGGCTGATCCAGGCTGCGAATTCTCGAATAATTGGGCTTTGGGGACCAAACAACGCAAATAAATCAAAGAATCTAAAGCCGTCTACTTGGGAATATCACCGCCCCACCTCATCCACCAGAGTCCTGAAGTCGTCGATGTCTTCAAAGCTGCGGTAAACGCTGGCAAAGCGCACATAGGCCACTTTGTCGAGCTTCTTCAGCTCGTACATCACCAGTTCGCCAATGCGGGTGGACAGCACTTCGCGCAGGCCTAGGTTGAGCAGTTTTTCTTCGATACGTTCCACCGCGCCATCGACCTGCTCGGTGCTCACCGGGCGCTTGCGCAGCGCAAGTTTCATGGAGGCCAGCAGCTTGGCGCGCTCGTATTCAATGCGGCGGCCGTCTTTTTTGACGATGGCCGGAAAGGTGACGTCGGGACGCTCGTAGGTGGTAAAGCGCTTGTCGCAGGCGGCGCAGCGGCGCCGGCGGCGGATAAATCCCCCGTCTTCAGACTCCCGTGTTTCAACCACCTGGGTGTCGGGATGACTGCAGAATGGGCATTTCATGATGGGTTAGCGTGGGTTGTCATTGCGAGCGCCCCGAATCAGGCTCGATACCGCACACTGTCCTTGAGCAGGAGCGCCGTCACTGCGAGCGAAGCGCGGCAGTCTATGCCCCAGGAATTCATGGATTGCTTTACTTCGTTCGCAATGACGATTCATCAGGCTGAGTACACCGGAAAGCGCGCGGTCAGCGCGTTGACTTTGGCGCGCACGGCGGTAATGTTGGCCTCGTCGCGCGGGTTGTCCAGCACGTCGGCAATCAGGTGGGCGGTGATGCGGGCTTCTTCGTCTTTGAAGCCGCGCGTAGTCATGGCTGGGGTGCCCACGCGCACGCCGCTGGTCACCATGGGTTTCTCGGGGTCGTTGGGGATGGCGTTTTTGTTGATGGTCATGTGGGCAGCGCCCAGCACGGCTTCAGCTTCTTTGCCGGTGATGTTTTTGGAGCGCAAGTCAACCAGCATCACGTGCGATTCTGTGCGACCACTGACAATGCGCAGGCCGCGCTCGGTGAGCGTTTCAGCCACGATGCGGGCATTGGTCAACACTTGTTGCTGGTAAACCTTGAACTCGGGTTGCAGCGCTTCTTTGAACGCCACCGCTTTGGCGGCAATCACATGCATTAGCGGGCCGCCTTGCAGGCCGGGGAAGATGGCGCTGTTGATGACTTTTTCATATTGTGATTTCATCAAAATGATGCCGCCGCGTGGGCCGCGCAGGCTTTTGTGCGTGGTACTGGTCACGATGTCGGCGTGCGGCACGGGATTGGGATAGACGCCGGCGGCAATCAGGCCAGCATAGTGCGCCATGTCCACCATGAAGATGGCACCGACGTCTTTGGCGACTTTGGCAAAACGCTCAAAGTCGATGCGCAGGCTGTAGGCACTGGCTCCGGCAATGATCAGTTTGGGCTTGGATTCATGCGCCTTGCGTTCCATGGCGTCGTAGTCAATCGCTTCATTGGCGTCGAGGCCGTAGCTCACCACGTTGAACCATTTGCCGCTCATGTTTAGGGCCATGCCGTGCGTCAGGTGGCCACCTTCGGCCAGGCTCATGCCCATGATGGTGTCGCCGGGTTTCAAGAATGCCAAAAACACCGCTTCGTTGGCAGATGCGCCGCAATGCGGTTGCACGTTGGCGGCTTCTGCGCCAAAAATCTGTTTGACGCGGTCAATTGCCAGTTGCTCGGCAATATCGACAAACTCGCAGCCGCCGTAGTAGCGCTTGCCGGGGTAGCCTTCGGCGTATTTGTTGGTGAGCTGCGTGCCCTGCGCGGCCATGACGGCGGGCGAGGCGTAGTTTTCGCTGGCAATCAGCTCAATGTGGTCTTGCTGGCGCTGGTTTTCAGATTGGATGGCGGCAAACAACTCGGGGTCGGTTTGCTCGATGAGGATGTTTCGATTGAACATGGCAGTCCTTAAGGGAAGTGGGTTAAGGTGCCCAGGCGAACGGCTAATCACAAAACCGCCGCTGGTTTTGCGGCACGCTCCCCTGTGGTGTTCCCACATCAACCGCTTGTCTTATCTGGACAAGCAGCCTATCGCCAGTTGCGTGCGGGGGGGAGTTTAACCGACGCCTTTAGCTCATGGCCAAGGTGGCCGAGTTGTCAGGCGTGGCCGACGTGGCAGGCGCTGCTTCTGGCGCAGTGGATGTGTCAAGCACCTTGGTGATGGTCGCGTCCGGGATAACTTGCGGTATCAGTGTGCGGATGGGTCGGCCGTCGGCCACATGCTGCAACCGGGCGTATTCGGCCATGACCTTAGCTGCGTAGCCGCCGTCGCTTTCCAGGTTGCCCGCGCCCACATAGTATTTCAGACCACCTTCCACCGAACCGGCCATGCGAATGCAGTCTT
>PFUD01000016.1 GCA_002789915.1 Comamonadaceae bacterium CG_4_9_14_3_um_filter_60_33
TGCCAGTTTTCCAGTTTTTGCGCTAGCGCCATGGTAGTTAACGCCGTGCCGCGCTCGTCCAGCGCCACCACTCTGAAACCTTTGGGGATGGCAGCTTCAATGCGCGCGCGCTCTGCCGCCAGCAAGGTGTCGAGTGCTTTGGAGGCACGGGGCTCGGTTTTGACGGCCTTGAGCTCGACCTTGAGCTCAAAAGGAAAGCGCTTGGCGTAATCGTCCCAGGCCGTTTGCGCCCAGTCGGGAACGCGCTGGCCAACGGCAACAATCAGCAGCCGCACAGGGTAGCGTCAGGCTTTGCGCTCGGCCGTCTTCTTGGCAGGCGCTTTTTTGACAGGGCTCTTTTTGGCAACTGCTTTTTTGGCAGCCGGTTTGACTGGTGCATTGACCACCAGGGTTTTGAGGCGGGGCTTGGCCACCGGTGCCGTGCCTGATGCCGCCCGCTTGGGTGTTGCAGCTTTGGTCGCAGCAGTTTTTGCAGCTGCTTTTTTGGCCGCCGCCGCTTGGCTTGCTGCCGTTTTGGCCATCTGCGCCCGTGACGGGAAGGCTTCTTCCACGCCTTTTTTAGCGGCGCTGGAACGGCGCAAGCTCGCCACCGGCTTGGCAGCTTCCTTGGCATCGGCCTTGCCAACTTTGGCCTGGTCAGCCAGCACGGGTTTGGCTGCACCAAACTTGAGTCGCACCGGTTTTTCGCCCCAGAGTTCTTCCAGGTTGTAGTACGTGCGGTAGGTGGGTTGCATCACATGCACCACGGCCTGGCCACAGTCCACAATGATCCACTCGCCATTGGCTTCGCCCTCGACGCGCGGCTTGGGAAAACCCGCCTCGCGCACTGCGTCGATCACGCTCATGGCCAGCGCCTTGGTCTGCCGGTTGGATGTGCCCGAGGCCACAATGACGCGCTCAAAAAGGGACGAGAGATGCTCGGTGTCAAACACCACAATGTCTTGCGCCTTGACGTCTTCCAGGCCATCTACGACGGCGCGCTGCAATTTCTGGATGTCTTTTTTTTCTGCCATGGCTGTTGCAAGCTTGGTCACGGGTTTTATCAAGGATTTGCTTGCCGCTGACGTGACAGACTTGGTATCTGCTTTGGCAGGTTTTTTGGCTTTGCTGGGTGCAGTGGTTTGGGTAGTCATCAATGTGAAAGGTAGAGGTGATGTTCGGCAATATAACGCGCAACGGGCTCGGACACCAGTGTTTGCACCGGTTGCCCGTTGGCGATCATGTTGCGAATTTGGGTGGCACTCAGGGGTGTGGCGGGCATGGACAGATGCAAAAACCGTTCAGGAAACAACTTTTCAGCATCGAACACGGCGCTACTATTTAATGCTTGATCATCGGATGATTGAGCGCGAGCAGCTACACAAATTATAGCTATTTGCAAAATAGCCCGCCAATCGTGCCAACTGGTCAGGGCCACCGCCTGGTCTGTGCCCATGATCAAAAACAATTCGGCACCAAATTCTGCGGCTGTAATGTGTCGCAAAGTGTCCACGGTATAGCTGGGGCCGCTGCGCGCCATTTCCTGACAATCCACCTGAATTTGCGGCACATCGTCAAACGCCAGATGCACCATGGCGAGGCGATGCGCGGCTGCGCTCAAGGGTCTTGATTTATGCCAGGCATCGCCCGTGGGTACCACGCGCATTGCGTCGAGTTTGAGCTCAGTCAGCGCCGTTTTCAGCAAGGTCCGATGCGCCAGGTGCGGCGGGTCGAAGGCGCCGCCAAACACCCCGATACGTCGGTGCTGGGCTGGTTTCAGACCCAATCGCGGCGCACCAAAAACTTGCTGTACAACTCGGCCTCGGGCGTACCAGCAGCCGGCACTTGCTGGTAGGCCCAGCTCACCAGCGGCGGCATCGACAGCAGAATCGATTCACTGCGACCGCCCGACTGCAGGCCGAAGTGCGTGCCCCGGTCCCACACCAGGTTGAACTCCACGTAGCGACCGCGCCGGTAAAGCTGGAAAGCACGTTCGCGCTCACCGTAGGGAGTGTCTTTGCGGCGCAGCACAATGGGCAGGTAGGCACTCAAAAACGCATTGCCCACGGCCTGCATCATGGCCAGGCTTTGCTCGGCGCCAAGCTCTGCGAAGTCGTCAAAAAATACACCGCCGATGCCGCGCGGCTCGTTGCGATGCTTCAGAAAAAAATACTCGTCGCACCAGGTCTTGAAACGCGGGTATTTGTCGTTGCCAAAGGGCTGCAACGCGGCCTTGCAGGTTTGATGAAAATGCACCGCATCTTCTTCAAAACCGTAGTAGGGCGTCAGGTCCATGCCACCGCCAAACCAGCACACCACGGCACCATCAGGGGCCTTGGCCGAGATCATGCGCACATTCATGTGAACGGTAGGCACATAGGGATTGCGCGGATGAAACACCAGCGACACGCCCATGGCCTCGAACGGCGCGCCTGCAAGTTCCGGGCGATGCTGCGTGGCCGAAGGTGGCAGCCTGGGGCCGCTCACGTGCGAAAAGCCGCAACCGGCGCGCTCAAAAATGGCGGCGCCTTCCAGAATTTGTGTGATGCCCCTGCCCTGCAAGGTCTCGGCGGCAGGCTTTTGCCAGGTATCAACCAAAAACGCTTGGCCATCCAGTTCAGCAATGGCACCGGTGATGCTGGCCTGCAGGCCTCGCAAGTAGTCGCCAACCACCTCGGTCGGCAAGTGGCTGGTCGTCATGTTGGCGTCCCCTTGATGGCGCGGTGGCCAATGTCATGACGGTACTGCATACCGTCAAACCGAATCCCCATGACCACCTCGTAGGCGCGCTGCTGCGCCAGGCGGGCGTTGTCTGCCAGCACCGTGACACACAGCACTCGGCCGCCCGATGTGGTCAGTTGGCCATCTTGCAAAGCGGTACCGGCGTGGAACACGCAAGCATCTTCGGCCTCAGCGGGCACACCGCTGATGACGTCGCCCTTGCGCGGACTCATGGGGTAGCCGTGCGCTGCCAGCACCACGCCCAGTGCGGTGCGGCGGTCCCACTCCAGTTCGACCTGATCGAGCTTGCCGTGCGGGCCTGGCTCGGTCGCGGCCATCATCACATCGACCAGATCAGATTTAAGCCGCATCATGATCGGCTGGGTTTCGGGGTCGCCCATACGGCAATTGAATTCGAGCGTTTTGGGCTGCCCCTGGGCGTCGATCATCAGCCCGGCGTACAAGAACCCGGTAAAGGCAATACCGTCTTTTTCCATGCCGCGCACCGTCGGCAAAATGATGTCGCGCATGGCGCGGGCGTGCACGTCGGGCGTGACCACCGGTGCTGGCGAATACGCGCCCATGCCGCCGGTGTTGGGGCCCTGGTCGCCATCAAGCAGGCGTTTGTGGTCCTGGCTGGTGGCCAGCGGCAGCACATTCTTGCCGTCCACCATCACGATAAAGCTGGCTTCTTCGCCCTGCAAAAATTCTTCAATGACCACCCGTGGCACCGCCGCGCCATCGGCCCCGGCGTTGTGCACCACACCTAAAGCGTTGTCGAGCAGCATGAAATCCACCGCTTCATGGGCCTCGGCCAATGTGCTGGCCACCACCACGCCCTTGCCAGCGGCCAGGCCGTCCGCCTTGACCACGATCGGTGCGCCTTTTTGGTTGATGTAGGCATGCGCCGCAACCGGGTCGGTAAAAGTCTCAAATTCAGCGGTTGGAATGGCGTGGCGCTTCATGAAGGCCTTGGAAAAAGCCTTGGAGCTTTCCAGTTGGGCAGCGGCCTGCGTGGGGCCAAAAATGCGTAAGCCGTGCTTGCGAAAAATATCGACCACGCCCGCCGCCAGAGGCACTTCGGGCCCAACCACCGTCAGCACAATTTTTTGCGCCAGCGCCCAGGCGCACAGCTCATTCACGTCGGTCATCGGCACGTTCTCAAAGCGCGCGTCCTGCGCCGTGCCGCCATTGCCGGGCGCAAGGTAAATCTTGTGGGTTTTGGGCGACTGCACCAGGCGCCAGGCGAGGGCGTGTTCGCGGCCGCCGCCACCTATGACCAGAATCTTCATTCAGTGTCCAGTTCGGCGTTGTGATAAACCTCTTGCACGTCGTCCAGGTCTTCAATGGCATCGAGCAGCTTTTGCATGCGCGCTGCTTCGTCGCCAGTGAGTTCGATCGGGTTTTCGGCGCGCATGGTGACTTCGGCCGCATCGGGTGTCAGGTCGGCAGCCTCCAGCGCATTCTTGACGGCTTCAAAGTCTGCCACTGGTGTAATCACCTCGATCGCACCGTCGTCGTCACTGATCACGTCTTCGGCGCCCGACTCCAAGGCCACTTCCATCACCTTGTCCTCCGAGGTGCCAGGCGCAAAAATGATCTGGCCGCAGTGCTTGAACTGGAACGCCACCGAGCCCTCGGTGCCCATGTTGCCGCCAAACTTGGCAAACGCGTGGCGCACCTCAGCGACAGTGCGTACCTTGTTGTCGGTCATGGTGTCAACAATGATGGCCGCGCCGCCAATGCCGTAGCCCTCGTAGCGAATTTCTTCGTAGGTGATGCCTTCGACGCTGCCGGTGGCCTTGTCGATGTTGTACTTGACGCGGTCGGCCGGCATGTTGGCCGCCTTGGCCCGGTCCACCGCCAAGCGCAAGCGCGGGTTGGTGCCAAGGTCGCCGCCACCGGCGCGTGCCGCCACCGTGATTTCACGGATGATGCGGGTCCAGATCTTGCCGCGTTTCTCGTCTTGCCGGCCTTTGCGGTGCTGAATATTGGCCCATTTACTGTGTCCTGCCACGTGAAATCCTTCAAAAGTTCGTTACGCTATCGGCTGAATTGTACTTTTGGAGCCAGCCATGCCCGAACCCATCCTGATCGCCCAGCACGGCCAGACGCAATGTCTGCTGCAACCTGACAAAGCCAACCGCCACGGCCTGATCACCGGCGCCACCGGCACCGGCAAAACCATCACCCTGCAAACCATGGCCGAAGGCTTCTCCAAACTGGGTGTGCCGGTCTTCATGGCCGACGTCAAGGGCGACCTGACCGGCATCTCGCAACCCGGCTCGGCCACGCCCAAACTAGCCAAGGTGATTGCCGAGCGTGGCCTGGAAACACCCGAATTTGGTGCCTTTCCCACCACACTGTGGGACGTGTTTGGTGAACAGGGCCACCCGGTGCGTGCCACCGTGAGCGACCTCGGGCCGCTGTTGCTGGGGCGCATGTTGAACCTCAACGAAACTCAATCTGGCGTGCTGCAACTGGTGTTCAAGATCGCCGATGACAACGGCCTGATGTTGCTCGACATGAAAGACCTGCGCGCCATGTGCCAGCATGTGGGCGACAACGCGTCGAACTTCACCACCGAGTATGGCAATGTGAGCGCCGCCAGCATTGGTGCCATCCAGCGCGGCCTGATGCAGATCGAGGCGCAGGGCGGCGACAGGTTTTTTGGCGAGCCGATGCTCAACATCGACGATTTCATGCAGACCGACAGCACCGGGCGCGGCTTGATCAACATCCTCGCGGCCGACCGGCTGATGAACTCACCGCGCCTGTACAGCACCTTTCTGCTCTGGATGCTGAGCGAACTCTTTGAGAACCTGCCCGAGGTGGGCGATCTGGACAAGCCCAAACTGGTGTTTTTCTTTGACGAGGCGCACCTGCTCTTCAACGATGCGCCCAAGGTGCTGATCGAGCGCATCGAGCTGGTCGTGCGCTTGGTGCGCTCCAAGGGCGTGGGCGTTTATTTTGTGACGCAAAACCCGCTCGACATTCCCGACAGCGTGCTGGCCCAGTTGGGCAACCGGGTGCAGCACGCGCTGCGCGCCTTCACCCCGCGCGACCAGAAAGCGGTCAAGTCGGCCGCCGACACCATGCGCCCGAATCCCGGGCTCGACATTGGTGCCGCCATCACCGAGCTCGGTGTGGGCGAGGCGCTGATCAGCTTTCTGGACGCCAAAGGCCGCCCCTGCCCGACCGAGCGCGTTTTTGTGCTGCCGCCGGCCAGCCAGATCGGGCCGATTACTCCCGCGCAGCGCCAAACGCTGCTGAGCGACTCCATCGTCGCCGGGGTTTATGAAAAAACGCTCGACCGCGAATCTGCCTATGAGAAACTCAAGGGACACGCCGCAGCGCGCGCAGCGCAAGCCGACAGCCAAGCGTCCGGCGCCAACGAGGCACCAGCAGCCCAGGGTGGCGGCATGTTCGACAGCATCAGCTCCGGTTTGGGCAGCCTGCTCGGCGGTGGTAGCGGCGGCCGTCGCACCTCGGCGGGTGAACAGTTCTTTAAAAGCGCCGCCAGTTCTATCGGCAGTGCCGTGGGCCGCCAGATCGTTCGCGGCGTTCTGGGCGGCATTTTTGGCGGTGCCAAACGCTAAGTTTGCCTCGGCATTTGTGTTTGCTTGTGGTTTCGACTTCGGTCGAACATGGACGACTGAAGTCGTCCCCACAGTCCATCCACACGCCACATCACCTTCTTTTCAACATCTCTGAAAGCCTCCCATGACAACTCCCCAAGACCCGATGGTTCACGTCATCGACCACCCACTCGTGCAGCACAAACTCACGCTGATGCGCCGTAAAGACGCCAGCACCACCAGTTTTCGCACGCTGCTCAACGAATTGGCCATGCTGATGGCCTATGAAGTCACGCGCGACATGCCGCTGCAAGACGTCGAGATTGAGACCCCGCTGGAAAAAATGACGGCCAAAGTCATCGATGGCAAAAAGCTGGCGCTGGCATCCATCCTGCGCGCAGGCACCGGGCTACTGGACGGCTTTCTGGCCGTGGTGCCGGGTGCGCGCGTGGGCCACATTGGCCTGTACCGCGACCCCGAAACTCTGCAAGCGGTCGAGTATTACTTCAAGATGCCTCAGGAAATGCCCGAGCGCGACGTGGTAGTTGTGGACCCGATGCTCGCCACCGGCCACTCGGCCATTGCCGCCATCACGCGCATTAAGGTGCTCAACCCCAAATCAATCAAGTTCGTCTGCCTGCTGACCTGCCCCGAAGGCGTCAAGGCGCTGCGCGAGGCGCACCCGGATGTGGCCATTTACACGGCGGCCATCGACCGCCAGCTCAACAGCCACGGCTATATTTTGCCGGGCCTGGGCGATGCGGGGGATCGGATTTTTGGCACGCAGTGAAGCGAAACGCTTGAACATATTTCGTGCGGCGGGATAGACAACTATTTGGCAAGGAAGTCTTTTATGTCTACAGTCGGGTTTTGAACTAACGCACACAACTCAGCCATGGTGGACTCCTCAATGTCAAGGCACCCATCGTAACCAGTGCTGGCATACCAAGCCTCACCAAGTTCTTGACGACAACAACAGATGGCAGCATAACGATCGACATCACTGCCACGTCGCTTTAGCCTAAAAGGTGTGAACAATGAGGTGGCAAATTTGATTCAAGCCGTCTCCCCCAGTCGTCCATCGCGGAAATCGCTCAGCGCCTGGTAAATCTCGTCCTGCGAGTTCATCACGAACGGGCCGTACTGAACAATGGGTTCCCTCAAGGGTTGGCCTGACACCAGCAGCACTTTGGCATTCACGCCCGCCTCGATCACCACGCCATCGGCCTGCGCGTCATTGGCCAGGATGGCCATGCGCTGCACCGGCACGGCCTTGCCAGCGATGCTGACCTCGCCGCGGTACACATAGACAAAAACGTTGTGGCTTGCGGGCAGTTGCTGCTCGAAGCGGCTGCCTGCGGGCAGGTGCAAATCGAGGTAGTTGGGCTGCGTGGTGTCGCGCGTCACGGCACCGCTTACACCGTGGCTTTCACCCGCAATCACCGTGACCGCCACGCCCTCTGCCGTTACAAATTTTGGCAGATCATCGGCCTTGAAATCGCGGTACCAGGGCGTGCTCATCTTGTCGCGCTTGGGCAGATTCAACCAGAGCTGAAAGCCCTCCATGACACCCTCTTCCTGTTGCGGGATTTCGGAGTGGATCACGCCCTTGCCAGCGGTCATCCACTGCACGCCACCGTTTTCCAGCAAGCCCTCGTGGCCGGCGCTGTCACGGTGCAACATGCGCCCGGCAATCATGTAGGTGATGGTCTCGAAACCTCGGTGCGGGTGATCGGGAAAGCCGGCAATGTAGTCGTCGGGTTGGTCGCTGCCAAAGGCATCGAGCATCAGAAACGGGTCCAGCCGGTGCTGCAGGTTGTGCGTCAGCACGCGGGTCAGTTTGACGCCCGCGCCGTCAGAGGTGGCCTGGCCGGCAATCAGTTGCTCAACCGTGCGCGTCTGCGACACGATCTGCTGGGCAAGGGGTGTGTTCATGCGGAGTCCTTTCTTGATCTGGGTGAATGGCAA
>PFUD01000082.1 GCA_002789915.1 Comamonadaceae bacterium CG_4_9_14_3_um_filter_60_33
TGGTGACCGAAGGCTACATGGACGTGGTGGCACTGGCGCAACTGGGCTTTCCCAATGCCGTCGCGTCGCTGGGCACGGCCTGCACGGCGGAGCATGTGCACAAGCTGTTTCGCTTCACCGATGCGGTGGTTTTCAGCTTTGACGGCGACAGCGCGGGCCGGCGCGCGGCGCGCAAGGCGCTCGATGCCGCGCTGCCGCTGGCCACCGACGTGCGCTCGGTCAAGTTTTTGTTTTTGCCGCCTGAACACGACCCTGACAGCTTTATACGCGAGCACGGCAAGGATGCCTTTGCCCGCTACGTCAGCGAGGCCGTGCCGCTGAGCCGTTTTTTGATCGACGCCGCGCGCGATGGCTGCGACCTGCACAGCGCCGAGGGCCGCGCGCACTTGGCCAGCAACGCCAAACCGCTGTGGGAACTGCTGCCCGCGGGCGCCCTCAAGCAACAGCTGCTGACCGAGATTGCCGATCTGGTGCAGCTCAACGCGCGCGAGCTCAATGACATCTGGCACCCTGCGCTGGCCAGGGCCAAGGTCAAACGCGAGCGTTATGATCTAAACTTCAATGAAAGTCGCCCCGCTGAAGCGTACAAAGGCTACCGCGCCAAAACGCCCAGAGGCCAAAACAGTCAACACATCTCTGGCAGCCGACTGCCAGCCAGCCGCGCCGACCATGCCGCGCGCATCCTGCTCGACAACATGGCGGCGCTGGCGTCGCTGTCAGCCGAAGACCATACCCTGCTGTGCGGCTTGGCGGCGCCGCATGGGCCGCTTTTTTCGTGGCTTGAGGGCCAACTCCATGAACACGGCCCTATGCCTTGGGCAGCTTTGCGCGAGGGACTGCGCGGACACGAGAGCGAGAACTTCGCCTGCAAGCTCATGGCTGGCTATGAGTTGGGTGCAGAAGAGGACAACGGCGAAGAGCGTGTTGAACTGCGTCATTTGATTAACCGCATGCTGATCGAACACCTCAAAACCGAAGAAACCGGGGCGATCGAAGCTGCCAAAACGGACCCCAGTGCCCTGCAACGCTACCGCGAACTGCAGGCGCGGCGCTTGCTGTTGGAGTCGGCCACCTGAATCCCCAGCGCCTGTCGGGTTGATCGCAAAATGTATAATCCGATTTTTGTTGACAAGCGCGACAGCAACACCTCCGGGCCCGGCCAATCGATGACACATTTTTCATCCGGCCAACTTACCGCAAGGACTGCATTCCAAATGTTCGCCCACCTTGCTTGTCCGACCAGGTTCACCCCTCGTCCTGCCCAACGCTGGCTGCAAAAGCGTAAGCCCACTCTGCTGTTACTGTTTTTGAGGTGCCATCATGACTGCTGCCAAGCCAACCAAACCTGCCGCATCCGAAACGCAGGCCAGCGTTGCTGCCAAACCTGCCAAATCTGTGATCGCGGCCAACCCCGCCATTTCCACTGCCAAACCGAAAGCCGCACCTGTGACCGTCTCCAAAAGCAAACCCAAAGCCATTTCCGAAGATAAAAAAGACGCCGTCAAAACGGTTGAACCTGTCGAGAAAAAGAAAACTGTAAAAGCAGCGGCAACCGCCGCTCCCGCCAAGGCTGCGGCAAAGCGCGCACCCAAAGCGAAAGCTGTCAAGGCGGGTAAAAAAGGCGAGGACAACGATGTCGACATGAGCGACATCGAAGACGACCTGGTCGGTGAACCCGAAGTGGTGGAAGTCACAGCCGAAAAGGTCAAGCCGCTGCGCATGAAAATCAGCAAGGCCAAAGAACGCGCCTTGATGAAAGAGTTTGGCCTGGACGAGACCGTGTTGTCCGAAGACGATCTGAACAAGCGCCGCCTGAGCCTCAAGGCACTGATCAAGCTCGGCAAAACTCGCGGCTACCTGACGCACGGCGAGATTTCCGATCACCTGCCCGACAAGCTGGTTGACGCCGAAACCATGGAAGTGGTGGTGTCCATGCTCAACGACATGGGTGTGGCCGTGTACGAACACACGCCCGATGCCGAAACCTTGCTACTCAACCAGAATGGCCCCACCGCCGCCACTGAAGAGGAGGCTGAAGAAGAAGCCGAAGCTGCCCTGAGCACGGTGGACAGCGAATTTGGCCGTACCACCGACCCGGTGCGCATGTACATGCGCGAGATGGGTACGGTCGAACTGCTCACGCGTGAGGGTGAAATCGAGATCGCCAAGCGCATTGAAGGCGGTCTGATGGCCATGATGGAGGCCATTTCGGCCTCACCCGCAAGCGTTGTTGAAATCCTCCAGCTGGGTGAAGACATCCGCAGCGACAAGGTGGTGATCACCACCATCGTCGATGGCTTCACCAACCCCAACGAGGCCGACGACTACGTGGCCGAAGAAGACTTTGACGAATTTGACGCCGACGATGACGACGACGGCAACGGCGGCTCCAAGGCCCTGACCAGGAAGCTCGAAGAACTCAAAAAAGAAGCCATGAGTCGCTTTGACCGCTTGCGCGAGTACCACGAAAAAATTCTCAAGACCTACGAGAAGGAAGGATATGGCACGCCGGTCTACCTAAAAACACAAAAGCTGTTGTCAGATGAGCTGATGTCGATCCGCTTCACTGCCAAAACCATCGAAAAACTGTGCGACATGGTGCGTGGTCAGGTCGATGAAGTGCGCAAAAAAGAGCGCGAACTGCGCCGCATCATTGTCGACAAATGCGGCTACCCGCATGAGCAGTTCATTGCCGAGTTCAGCGGCCGCGACAAGCACCATCACAAGGTACCCAGCCATTTGCTCGACCTGAAGTGGATCGAAAAGCATGCCGCCGCAGGCAAGTCGTGGAGCGCGGTGATGGGTCGCAACATCCCGCCAGTGCAGGAGTTGCAGCAGGGTCTGATGAACTTGCAAACCAAGGTAGTGGTGCCACTGGATCAGCTCAAGGACATCAACAAACGCATGAACGAGGGCGAATACGCTTCACGCGCAGCTAAAAAGGAAATGATCGAGGCCAACCTGCGGCTGGTCATTTCCATCGCCAAGAAATACACCAACCGCGGCCTGCAATTCCTCGATTTGATTCAAGAAGGCAACATCGGCCTGATGAAGGCGGTGGACAAATTCGAATACCGGCGCGGCTACAAATTCTCGACCTACGCCACCTGGTGGATTCGTCAGGCCATCACGCGCTCAATTGCTGACCAGGCGCGCACCATTCGCATCCCGGTGCACATGATCGAAACCATCAATAAGATGAACCGCATCAGCCGCCAGCACTTGCAAGAGTTTGGCTTTGAGCCCGATGCCTCGGTACTCGCCGAGCGCATGGAAATCCCTGAGGACAAGATCCGCAAGATCATGAAGATAGCCAAAGAGCCGATCTCGATGGAAACGCCCATCGGCGACGACGACGACAGCCACCTGGGCGACTTCATCGAAGATGGCGCCAACACGGCACCCATGGAAGCCGCCATGCAGGCTGGCCTGCGCGACGTGGTCAAGGATATTCTTGACAGTCTGACGCCGCGCGAAGCCAAGGTGCTGCGCATGCGTTTTGGCATCGAAATGACCAACGATCACACCTTGGAAGAAGTGGGCAAGCAGTTTGACGTGACGCGTGAGCGTATTCGTCAAATTGAAGCCAAGGCGCTGCGCAAACTCAAGCACCCGAGCCGCTCCGACAAGCTGCGCAGTTTTACTGACAACTTGTAAGCTGCGCGGACGAGGTGGCAGCGGTGCGCGTCAAACGTCGTGGCCTGCTGCTGGGTGCAAGTGCTGGTGCCGCCGCAACCGCCATTGGGCTCACTAACTGGTGGCAGACCGGGCAGGCCGATGGCGTGCCGCGGGGTTCGCCCGTGGCCGTCGATCTGCAAGACCTGCCCACAGGCAAACTGCTGACCCTGAACTGGCAAGACAAGCCAGTCTGGGTGCTGCGTCGCTCGCCAACTGAGCTTGCTGCGCTGGCCGGTCATGAGGCGCTGCTGACCGATGCTGACTCACAACACTCGGTGCAGCCGCCAGCTTGCCGCAACCGGCACCGCTCGCTCAAGCCAGATATTTTTGTTGCCGTGGGCCTGTGCACGCATCTGGGCTGCACACCGCAGTTGCGCGGTGCCGACGGCTTCACCTGCCCTTGCCATGCGTCGCACTACGACCTGGCCGGACGCGTTTTCAGGGTCGGCCCGGCACCGGCCAACCTGGTGATTCCGGCTTACCACTTTGCCTCGGATAACCGTCTGATGATCGGCACCAGCGCCTGAAAACCGTGTTGCCAGGCTGAAATTTGCACCCTCGATTTTCAACAAGTCATACAATTTAAAAAATCTTCATACGATCAGCTCCAAACCCTATCCAATCGAGATGTCCTCATGCACATGGCCGATGCCCTACTCTCACCCGCCGTCGGCGCGGCATTTTGGTTGGTCTCGGGGACCACGCTGGCATGGAGCGCGCACCGCCTGAAATCTTCTGAACGCGACGACCTGGTGCCGCTGATGGGCGTGCTGGGTGCTTTTGTTTTTGCCGCACAAATGATCAACTTCAGCATTCCTGGCACCGGCTCCAGTGGCCACATGGTGGGTGGGCTGCTCCTTTCTATTTTGCTGGGTTCACCGGCGGCATTGATCGTGATTGCATCGGTGCTGACGGTGCAATCACTGTTTTTTGCCGATGGCGGCCTGCTGGCGCTGGGTGCCAATCTGTTCAACATGGGGGTGATGAGTTGCCTGGTGGCTTACCCCCTGATTTACCGCACGCTGATGCCGCGCTCCAGTGTTCTGCCCAGCGCCAGACGCATGGCGTGGGCGGCCGTCATCACCAGTGTGGTGGGGCTGCAATTGGGTGCTTTGGGCGTGGTGTTGCAAACCCAGCTGTCGGGCATCAGCAGCTTGCCTTTGGGTGCGTTTTTGTGGCTGATGCAGCCGATTCATCTGGCCATTGGACTTGGTGAAGGGCTGGCTACCGCTGCGTTGTTGGTCTTCATCCGGCAAGCCCGGCCCGATTTGCTGATGTCCGGCGCAGCAATAGGCGCAGCGTGTGCCTCAAAGGCTGTGGCTGCAGGCTTTGGTGCTGCAGCAGTGGTGGTGGCGGGTGCGCTGTCGTGGTTTGCATCGAGCCAACCGGATGGACTGGAGTGGTCGATTGAACACGTCACCGGCCAAACCCAAGTGGTAAACAACGCATCAGACCTGCACCAGCGGCTCTCAAACTGGCAGACGGCTACCGCATTGTTCAAGGACTACACCCTCAATTTTCAAGAGAAATCGGCTGCTAGCCCAGGTGAATCCTCCATCACTTCATCAAAATCAATAGCAGAGTCGGCCTGGCCAGCGGTTGATGCTGGCACGTCCCTGGCTGGGGTGGTGGGCGGCCTGTTGACGCTGTGTCTGGTCTGGGCGGTGGCTTACTGGCTGCGCCGTCGTGTCGCCCGTGTCAAGTGAGCCACATTCGCACCGCGCTGCATGATTGGGAGTCGCTGGACGCACTGGCGAGCCAAACCTCGTGGCTATCGAAGCTGGACGCGCGCGCCAAAGTTCTGGTGACCTTGGCGTTCATCGTCTGCGTGGTGTCGTTTGACCGCTACACGGTAGCAGCCCTGCTGCCGCTGGCGCTGTTTCCGGTGCTTATGGCGAACTTGGGCGACCTTCCCGGGCCGCTGATCCTGCGCGGGGTCATGCTGGCTTGCCCCTTTGCGGTGATGCTGGGCATGTTCAACCCCGTATTTGACCAGCGCGTCATGGTCACCGTGGCAGGGCTGGGCATCAGCGGCGGCTGGGTGTCGTTTGCTTCCATTCTGATCCGCTTTACCCTGACCGTGGCAGCCGGGCTGATTCTGGTAGCCAGCACAGGGTTCGCTCCCCTGTGTGCGGCCCTGCGCCGCATGGGCGTTCCAGAATTGTTCACCACCCAGTTGCTACTGCTGCACCGCTACGCACGGGTGTTGGCCGATGAAGCGTCACGCATGAGTTTGGCACGTGAACTGCGCGCCAACGGTCAGGCCATGGCGCTGCCCGTTTATGGCGCGCTGCTTGGGCACTTGCTGTTGCGCAGCCTGCAGCGCGCACAGCGCATACATCAGGCCATGCTGGCACGCGGCTTCAATGGCCAACTGACTCAACACGCCTCTCACCTTTGGCAGACGCGCGACACCTGGTTCACCCTCACTTGCCTCAGTGGCTTGGTGCTGGCGCGGTGGTTGGACCTGCCATACGCTTTGGGACAACTTGTGTTGGGCATCTGGCAATGAGCACGGCAGCCATCGAAGTCGAGGCACTGGTCTACGCTTACCCTGACGGTCAGAGCGCCTTGCAGGGCGTGAACTTCTGCTTGCAAGTCGGTGAAACCGTGGGCTTGATCGGCAGCAACGGCGCAGGCAAGTCGACCTTGCTGCTGCATCTCAATGGTGTGCTCAAAGGCAGCTCGGGTGAAGTCCGGGTGCACGGCTTGAGCGTCAATGCGGCGCATTTGCTGGAAGTGCGCCGCCAGGTGGGCATGGTGTTTCAAGACCCGGACGACCAGTTGTTCATGCCCACCGTGCAGGAGGATGTGGCGTTTGGACCGCTCAACCTGGGCTGGCCACAAGACCAAGTGCAAAGCAGCGTGCTGCAAGCACTGGCCACCGTCGGCGCGGCGCACCTGGCCGCGCGCGCACCCTACCGTCTTTCGGGTGGCGAAAAACGCGCTGTGGCCATTGCCGGTGTGTTGGCCATGATGCCTCGAGTGATCGTGATGGATGAACCCAGCGCCGGTCTGGACCCGGCCGCACGGCGGCGCTTGATACACCTGTTGAGAGGCCTTGAACTGACCCAGCTGATTGCCACCCACGACCTCGATTTGGTACAGGACTTGTGCAGCCGGGTGCTGGTGATGCGTGAAGGCCTAGTAGTGGCGGACGGCTCACCCGATGCAATTTTTGCCGATGCCGAGCTTCTGAAACGCTGCCACCTTGAGTTACCACTGAGTATGCAGCGGCGCACATGAATTCTGTGCCAGTCAACTCAGGTTTTGGGCTTGAGGTGAACATGTGCTGCATCCACCGGATCACGCCCCTGTGAATAAACACGATCGTGCGGGTGCGCATGGCCACCCTGCAGGTCAACCGCCACCACATTGAGTTGCCCATGGCGCACGCCACGCTGCGCCATCAAGGCGTCTGAAAAGATGCGCACTGCTTTTGTTTCACCCCGCAAAATCACACTCTCCAGGCAATTGTCATGATCCAGGTGCGCATGCAGGGTGGCCACGGTCAGGTCATGCTGGTCATGTTGCAAAGCGGTTAGTCGCTCGGCCAAATCGCGCTCATGGTGGTTGTACACATACGACAAATTGGCGACGCAATGCCCGTCGGGGCTCCGGGCGGTACGCGCAGCCTCCAGGTGCGAGCGCACCAGATCGCGCACCGCCTCCGAGCGATTTTTGTAACCGCGCTCGGCAATCAGGCGGTCAAATTCGAGCGCCAGCGCGCTGTCAATGGAAATGGTGATGCGCTCCATGCGGCTCTCCTGTGGACTAAGACGTGAACGTGCCATTGGTTAGTTGACTGGCTATTTACTAACCGATTGAAAGCTTGACTTGCCTCAAAAAATTCGGGTTAACCCTTGAATTCAAGCCCAAAACAAGTCTTTTCAGGTTGGCCCGCAACTTGCAAAACATCATGGGATTGGGTCACTGCATGGCCTGACTATACGAGGAGACAACATGGGTAATATGAGCGACATTTTTGAGCTTGGACGCGATGCCTTGCAAGGCATTGAAAGCCGTCTTGGCATGACACGACGCGACTACCTGCAGTTTTGCGCCACGCTAGCGGTCACCATGGGCTTGCCCAAGGGGGCAGACGCCGCGGTGGCCAAAGCCATTGAGTCGGCCCAGCGGCCGTCGGTGATCTGGCTGCACTTTCAGGAGTGCACCGGTTGCTCAGAATCGCTGTTGCGCGCCGAGCACCCGACGCTTGAAAAGCTCATCCTCGATGTGATCTCACTCGATTACCACGAGACCCTCATGGCCGCCGCAGGCCACCAGGCCGAAGCCGCCCGCAAGTCGGCCATGGCTGCCCACAAGGGTAAATATGTGCTGGTGGTTGAGGGCGCGATTCCGGTCAAGGACAACGGTATTTACTGCAAGATTGGCGGCACCAGCGCCATCGATCTGCTCAAGGAATGTGCTGCCGATGCCGCCGCCGTGATTGCCATTGGCTCGTGTTCGTCATGGGGTGGTATGCCGTCATCCGGCGGCAACCCAACCGGCGCCTCCAGCGTGGGTGAGGTGTTGGGCAAACCAGTGGTCACCATCCCCGGTTGCCCACCCAACCCCTACAACTTTTTGGCGACCGTAGTGCACTTTTTGACCTTTGGCAAGCTGCCCGATGTCGACAAATTGGGCCGTCCCAAGTTTGCCTATTCGCGCCTGATCCACGAGCACTGCGAGCGCCGCGCCCACTTTGATGCAGGCCGCTTTGCCATGCAGTTTGGCGATGCCGGTCACCGTCAGGGCTATTGCCTGTACAAGCTGGGCTGCAAGGGGCCAGAGACCTACGCCAACTGCTCCACCATCGGCTTTGGCGATGCGGGTGAAAACAATTGGCCCGTGGGCTGCGGTCACCCCTGCATTGGCTGCACCGAAAAGGGCGTGGGCTTTACCAAACCGATTCACCAGGTAGCCACCGTCATCAACATCGTGCCGCCGCAGCAATACCCGCGCATCGTCGAAGAAAACGGCAAAGGGGCGAGCTTTGCGGCTGCCGCCGCGCTGGCGGCGTTGGCCGGGGCAGCAGCAGGCGGCGCGGCGATGTTGGCGCGCAATTTGGGCGCATCACACAAAATGGCCGAGGCAGAACAGGCCAATGCTGGCAGCACGACCACAGACAAGAGTGAGGTCTGACCATGGCCTCGCGTCGTCACTTTCTCAAGGGTGCGCTGGCCGGTGGGGCCGCCTTGGCGGGTGCCACATTGGCCCCAGAAGCCTGCGCCCGCGACACCCACACCCGCCCGGCCGAGGGCTTAGGTCTGCTTTACGATGCCACTTTGTGCATTGGCTGCAAAGCCTGCGTGGCCGCCTGCAAAGAGGCCAACGGCAATCCACCTGAGTTTTCAACTGAAGACCAGCTCTGGGACACGCCGCTTGACACCTCAGGCTACACCTTCAACATCATCAAGATGTACCGCAACGGCACCATGCAAACCAAAGACGCCGAGGTCAATGGCTTCTCGTTCATGAAGACCTCGTGCATGCACTGTGCCGATCCGTCGTGCGTGTCAGCCTGCCCGGTCTCGGCCATGGTCAAAGACCCGATCACCGGCATCGTGTCGTATGACCCTGCCATCTGTGTCGGTTGCCGCTACTGCGTGGTGGCCTGTCCGTTTGGCATCCCCAAGTACCAATACGACTCGCCCACTGGCAAGATCGGCAAGTGCGAGCTGTGCCGCCACCGCTATGCCGACGGCCATTATTCAGCCTGTGCCGAGGTCTGCCCAACCGGCGCCACGCTGTACGGCAAAACCGCAGACTTGCTGGCCGAGGCCAAGCGCCGCATCGCCCTGGCGCCTGGCAGCCGCACCAGCTATCCGCGCGGCAAAATTGGCGGGCCGGACCAAAGCTATGAAGCGCCGGTGGGCAACTACCTGCAGCATGTGTATGGCGAGCACGAATACGGCGGCACCCAGGTGCTCAAACTCTCTGCGGTCAACTTTCAAAAAGTCGGCATGCCCGACCTGCCCGCCAAGTCATCGGCGGCCACGTCCGAGACCATTCAGCATTCGCTCTACGGCGGACTGGTGCTGCCGGTGGTGGCTCTGGGAGCGCTGAGCTTTATCGCCAAACGAAATGTCAAACCTGATGACGATGCAGCCGCAAGTGATCACAAGGAGGAGCAATCATGAGTGCACATGCCCACGCCGTACCCGCACCGGTCGGCGGTAATTTACTCAACGCTGTCACCCTGGTGTGCGGTGTGTTGATCGCCATCATGGCGGCCATCTTGCTCACCCGTTTTATTTTTGGCTTGGGCAGTGTCACCAACATCAACGACGGCTACTCCTGGGGCATCTGGGTGGTGGTTGATGTGATGATCGGCTCGGCGCTTGCCTGCGGCGGCTTTTCGGTGGCGCTGCTGGTCTATATCTTTAATAAAGGCCAATACCATCCGCTGGTACGACCCGCGTTGCTGGCCAGCCTGTTTGGCTACACCCTGGCCGGCACCGGCATCTTTGTCGACTTGGGGCGCTGGTGGAATTTTTGGCACATCTTCTGGCCCAGCTATTCCAACCCCAACTCGGTGATGTTTGAGGTGGCGGTGTGCGTCACGGCTTACATCGTGGTCATGTGGATTGAGTTCTCGCCCGTGTTCCTTGAAAAGCTCGGCATGAAAGACGTGCGCCAAAAGCTCAACAAGCTGCTGTTTTTCTTCATCGCTCTGGGCGTGTTGTTGCCCATGATGCACCAGTCGTCGTTGGGCACCATGCTGGTGGTGATGGGCAGCCAGGTTAACCCGCTGTGGCAAACCCCGCTGCAACCGGTCATCTACCTGCTCACGGCCATCGTGATTGGCTATGGTGTGGTGCTGTTTGAGTCGTGTGTGGCGGCCGCGTCTTACCGGCGCAGCATCGAGGTGCATTTGCTTGACCCACTGGCCAAAATCATGCTGGGTGTACTGGCGCTGTACTTGGTGGTGCGGCTGGTCGACTTGACGGTGCGCGGTGCCTGGGGTGGCGCATTTGAATTCAGCGGCATCGCGGTCTCGTTCTGGATCGAAAACCTGGCATTTCTGGCCCCGTTCATCCTGATTGGCAGCACCCAAGCCCGACGCAACCCGGCCAACCTGTTTCTAGCGGGTATTGCCATCATGGTCGGTGGCGTGTTGCTTCGGCTCAACGGTTTTTTGATCGGCTACGGGCATCACACCGGCACGGGTTGGAGCTACTTTCCGTCGATCTACGAAATCATGGTGACTACGGGCTTTTTTGCCATCGAGGTACTGGGCTACATCATCATCACCCGGCGTTTTCCCGTATTGCCGCGTGAAGACGCACGCGCAACAATTTAAAGCGTTGTGAACAACGCTCATTCAAGAATTATCTAGGAGACATTACATGGCACAACGCATCACCATCGACCCCATCACCCGCATTGAGGGGCATCTGCGCATTGACGTGGACATCAACGGCGGCAAGGTCAACAAGGCCTGGTCGTCTGGCCAGATGTGGCGTGGGGTAGAGCTGATCTTGCTGGGCCGCGACCCGCGCGATGCCTGGACCATCACCCAGCGCATTTGCGGCGTCTGCACCACGGTGCACGCCATCTGCTCGGTGCGCGCCGTTGAGAACGCGCTCAACCTGGAGATTCCGCTTAACGCCCAGTACATCCGCAATATCATCATCACGGCGCACGCGGTACACGATGCCATCGTGCATTTTTATCACCTCTCCGCGCTGGACTGGGTCGATGTGGTGTCTGCCCTCAAGGCCGACCCGGACAAAACCGCCGTGCTGGGCGAGAGTCTGTCAAGCTGGCACCTCAACAGCAAACACGAGATGCGCCGCGTGCACGAACGCCTGAAAGGCTTTGTCAACGGCGGTCAGCTTGGCATCTTTACCAACGGCTACTGGGGTCACCCGGCCATGAAGCTCTCGCCCGAAGTGAACCTGCTGGCGGTATCGCACTACCTGCAAGCGCTGGAAGTGCAGCGCAAGGCCAACAAGATTGTGGCCATTTTGGGCTCCAAAACGCCGCATATTCAGAATGTGGCGGTGGGCGGCGTCGCCAACCCGCTGGCCACGGACTCTGAAGCCGTGTTAACGGTCGAACGCCTGATGGCGATCAAGGGCTACATCGACGACCTGGCCGACTTTGTCAAAAACGTTTACCTGGTCGATGTAGCCGCCGTGGGCGCTTTCTACCCCGAGTGGACCAAAATTGGCAAAGGCATTACCAACTACCTGTCAGTGCCTGACATTCCCCTGGACACCAAGGGCACGCAGTTTGCCTTCCCCGGCGGTTACATCCCCGGCGGCGATTTGAGCAAGCGCAAAGCCATTACCAGTTTCCATGACGAATATTGGCAAAAAGGCGTTGAGGAATCGGTCAAGCACTCTTGGTACAACTACGCGGATGCCAAGTCGCTGCACCCGTACAAAGGAGAGACCACGCCCAACTACACCGACTTCAAGGACGATGCCAAATACTCCTGGCTCAAGTCGCCCACCTTTTATGGCGAGGTGGCGCAGGTTGGGCCACTGGCGCGCGTGTTGAACGGCCTGGCTGCCGGGCATGAACCCACCACCAAATACGCCACCGCCGCGCTCGACACCGTGTCAGCCCTGGCCAAGACCAAGATCGGCCTGGACGCGATGCACTCCACCATTGGCCGCCACGCCGCCCGTGCCATCACCTGCTGCATGAATGTCGATACCCTGGCCGACCAGTGGACGCTCTTGCTGACCAACATGGGCAAGGGCGACATGGCAACCTTCAATGCGCCAGTGTTCCCCAAAGGCGAGTCGATGGGCGTGGGTTTTCATGAGGCACCGCGCGGCGCGCTGTCGCACTGGGTGGTGATTGACAACGGCAAGATCAAAAACTACCAATGCGTGGTGCCCTCCACCTGGAACGCCTGCCCGCGCAACGACAAAGACGAGCCCGGGCCGTACGAAGCCTCACTGGTGGACACCCCCATTGCCGATCCGGAAAAGCCACTGGAAGTGCTGCGCACCATCCACTCGTTTGACCCCTGTATCGCTTGCGCCATCCACCTGACCGACCCAAAAAGCGGCGCAGCGTTTTCAGTCAAGGCGGTCTAGGTGGGCGCTGTCGTTTTAGGCATCGGCAACACCATTCTGAGCGATGAAGCGGCCGGAGTGCGCGCTGTCGAGGCGCTGGAAAAGGCTTGCCGCATGCCCGCTGATGTGCTGCTGATCGACGGCGGCACCTCGGGCATGGAGATGATCGAAGACCTCTCAAACCTTGACTTTTTGCTGGTGCTGGACGTGGTGTTGACCGATGCCGCACCCGGCACGCTGGTCAAAATTGCTGGCGATGAGATTCCGGTTTTTTTCCGCGACAAGCTCTCGCCGCACCAGATCGGTCTGCCCGATGTATTGGCCAGCCTGGAGCTGCTCGGCACTATGCCCAAAGAAATTGTGGTGCTGGGCGTAGAGCCGGTCTCGCTTGAATTGGGCCTGGACATGACGCCCACCGTGGCGGCAGCCGTACCCCAACTGGCGGCCATGGCATTGGCTGAATTGAGCGCGCGCGGCTATGTGCTGGAGCCACTGGAGGCGTCTGACAAATTGAGTTCGCACGGCCATGTGCTGGAGCCACTGGTGGCTGTGGCTGCTTGAAGGGTAAAAACGATGTGTCTGGCGGCTCCCTCCCTGGTGCTTGAAGTCTCTGATGGCATGGCGCTGACTGAGTGCTTTGGTCAAACGCGTCATGTCAGTCTGCTGCTGATGGACGAGGACGTACAAGTGGGCGACTATGTGCTGATTCAGGCCGGCGGCTTTGCCTTTGAACGCGTCGAGCCCGCGCGCGCGCTGGAGGCGCTGGCCTTGATGCAAAGCCTGATGACCCAGCCCGACGACGCTCGGCGCTGGGGCACCACCGAGATCGCGCCGACATGACGCAGCGCTGGCACACAGTCAACCCTGAAGAAGCTGTGACTGCTGCGTTTTTTCGCATCTGGCAGACCCGCATGGTGGATGTACCGATTTTGAATCCTGCCCTGTCGGTTGAAGCCATTGATTTCCAGCGTTGGCAAGGCCATTGGCTGGGCATGGTGGTCACGCCCTGGTGCATGAGCCTCACGCTGCTGCCCGGCACGGCGCAGGGCTGGGATTCGGTGGGCGTGAACAAGCGCCGCTTTGTGCATTTTCCAGCGGGCGATTTTGCTTTTCTAGGGGGGCAGGAAGATGAACTGGGCGAGTACCAGAGCTGTTCTCTGTTTTCACCGATGAACAAGTTTGGCAGCCAGTTTGAGGCAGTGCAAACGGCGCGGGCTGCACTGATTGGGCTATTGACTGCGCCAGCTGCTGCCACTGCGGCTGCTACCACGGCGCCTGCGTCTGTTCAGGGTAAGGCGGGGGCACCTGCTGCCAAAGTGACTTCGCAACACAAGGTCATGTCGCGTCGTGGCTTTTTTGCGCTGCGCAAGCCATAGACTTTGGTTGCCTTGAAGTCCCCACCTGAATCGCTTTTTGACATGCCTACGCCGTACTCTTTGATCCGCAGCCCGCGTTGTTTAACCCGCAACGTGCATTGGGCGTCCGACTCCGCGAATGTCCCCCGCCTTGATTTGGCAAAACCCCAAGTCCACGCTACGTCGGACACCCAATGCACGCTGCTAGTCGCTGCTCGTCGTTGGTGGATGCATTCGTTTCGGGTTCATGAGCCTGTTAGCCATTAGCCATTAGCCATTAGCCATTAACTTTTACCCGCCACCCAAAGAGACCATCCATGACTGCGATCAAAACATTCAACCAATCTGCCAATGCTGACACCGACCGCGAGCATCAGGTGCAGCTTGATCTGCTTGAAAAGCTCTGCGTTGCGTTGGAATCTGGCACGGATGCCAGCCAAAGCACCGCCTTGCTCACTGAGCTGATCGACTACAGCGAAGCGCATTTCATGTCTGAGGAGTTGCTCATGCGCATGAAAAGCTATGACGACTACGAAGACCATCAAGACGATCACGTGCAAATGCTGGAGGTGCTGCGCGGCTTGGCGACCCAGCTCAACAGCGGTCAGACGGCCCAGGCAACGGGCAAGGCGCGCGATATGCTGGGATTTATCAGCCAGCACATTGCCACCCGCGACAAAAGGCTGGCCGACCATGTGCGGCTTGGACTTTGAAACCATCTGGCTTTAGTTGATATGCATGAAATGTCGCTGGCCGAGGGCGTGCTACAGCTCATTGAAGATGCCGCGCGCAAAGATGCATTTACCAAGGTGACCACCGTCTGGCTGGAAATTGGTCAGCTCTCGGGGGTCGAGCCACAAGCCATGACCTTTTGCTTTGATGCCGTTACACGCGACAGCGTGGCCGAGGGGGCCAAGTTGGAAATCATCGCCACTCCCGGTCAAGGCTGGTGCATGGCCTGCGCCAAAACCGTGCCAATGACGGAGGTCTTTGGCGAGTGCCCGGATTGCGGTGGCTACCAGTTGCAAGTGACCGGCGGCACCGAAATGCGGGTGAAAGAGTTGGAAGTAACATGATGTCGCTGCAAACCATCTGCACCCAGCCCGATACCGCACGCCAACCATGAACAAAGACTTCGTCACTGCGAGCGAAGCGCGGCAGTCCATGCAGTTTGGGGTCATGGATTGCTTCACTGCGTTCGCAATGACGGAATCTGCTGATAGAAAGACAGACCGCAACGTACAAGCGCTGTCCCCAACGGATTAAAACGAGGAGAAATACGATGTGTGTAACCTGTGGTTGTGGTGAAGGTGAAGTCAAAATCGGTGGCGAAGCAGCGCCGCATGCGCATGAGCACGTCCATGCCGATGGCACGCGCCATTCTCATGAGCACCCCCATGATCAAGCGCAGGAACAAATCCATCCGCATACGCACGATCACGATCACGATCACGATCACGAGCAAGAGCAAGAGCACAGGCACGAACACACGCATAACGCTGCACCGGCGAATTCGCACGCTCCCGGCATGGCACCCAGTCGCATGGTGCAGATCGAACAAGACATTCTGGCCAAGAACAACGCCTATGCCAGTGCCAACCGGCAAACCTTGGCCGAGCGCGGCATCTTTGCGCTGAACCTGGTTTCCAGCCCCGGCTCTGGCAAAACAACGCTCTTGTGCAAAACCATTGCGCTGCTGGGGTCGCAGCCGGTCGCGGTGATAGAGGGCGACCAGCAGACCAGCCAGGACGCTGACCGCATTCGTGCCACGGGCGCGCAGGCAATCCAGATCAACACCGGCAAAGGTTGTCACCTGGATGCGCACATGGTGGGTCATGCCATGGGCCAGCTCACGCTGGTGGACGACTCGCTCTTGATGATCGAAAACGTGGGAAACCTGGTGTGCCCGGCCGCCTTTGACCTGGGCGAAGCACACAAGGTGGTGATTCTGTCGGTCACCGAGGGTGAAGACAAGCCGATCAAATACCCCGACATGTTCCGCGCTGCCAGCGTGATGCTGCTCAACAAAATCGACCTGCTGCCGCATCTGAGCTATGACGTGGCGGCAGCCATCGCCTATGCGCGCCGCGTTAACCCGCAGATCAAGGTGATCCAGCTCAGCGCCACCAGCGGCGCAGGCATGGACGAATGGCTGGCCTATCTGCGCGCTGGCATGGCGCAAGCCCATGCAGCCAAAGCCCAAACCGTGGCCAGCCTGCAAGCCGAAATCGCGCACCTCAAGGCGCAGCTGCAAGGTCAGGCGCAGACCAGTTCAAGCGCAGCAGCTTGATGGCGGAAGCCAACTTGCTTTCGCAGCGCGTGCGTGTCACCGGCGTTGTGCAGGGCGTGGGGTTCAGGCCGTTTGTCTGGCATCTGGCGCAGAAGTTGGGGCTGAGCGGCTGGGTGCGCAACGATGCCCAAGGGGTTGAAATTCTGGCCCAAGGCAGCGCCACGGCCTTGGCTGAATTGCTGACACACCTGCGCACCGACGCGCCGCCGCTGGCACGGGTAGACGGCGTGCAGGTGCTTGGCATGGTGGCGCAATCCACAACAAGCCACCCCAACACTTGTGAAAATTTGCAGCCAACCACAACTCGCACGGTATTCACCACTTTCAACATCATCCCAAGCCAGTCCGGCCAAGCTGCCAGTGCCATCGGCCCGGATGTAGCGGTGTGCGATGCCTGTCTAAGTGAGCTGTTTGACCCGGCCAACCGAAGCTATCGCCACGGCTTCATCACCTGCACCCATTGCGGCCCGCGCTATACCGTGACCCGCGCCCTGCCCTACGACCGGCCACAGACCAGCATGGCCAACTTTCCGTTTTGCCCAGCCTGCGGCCAGGACTACATCGACCCCGCCAACCGGCGTTTTCATGCCGAAACCACCTGTTGCCCGCAGTGCGGCCCGCACCTGCACCTGTCCGATGCGCTGGGCCTGCCCATCGCAGGCGACTCCATCGCCTGCACGCTGGCGCTACTGCGAAGCGGCCAGATTGTGGCCATCAAAGGCCTGGGCGGCTTCCACCTGGCCTGCGATGCGCGCAATGCCGCAGCGGTGGCTAGATTGCGCCTGCGCAAAAGCCGCGATGCCAAACCCTTTGCCGTTATGCTAGCCAACGCTGCCAGCGTGGCGCCTTTTGCCCAAGCAGCCGATACCGAGCGCACCTTGCTCCAAAGCCGCGAGCGCCCCATCGTGCTGCTGCCCACCACGCCAGATTGCGCGGCCGCCCTGCCCGGCATCGCTCCGGGTTTGCATAAATTGGGCGTGATGCTGCCCATCACACCCATCCACTTTTTGCTGTTTCACGAGGCCGCTGGCCGCCCTAACGGCACGGCCTGGCTGGATGAGCCGCAAGCTCTGGTGCTGGTGATGACCAGCGCCAATCCGGGCGGTGAGCCCATCGTGCGCGATACGGCTGAGGCACACACCCGACTGGCAGGTATTGCCGATGCGTTTTTAGACCACAACCGCGACATCCTGGCGCGCTGCGACGACAGCGTGTTGCAGTTGGTAGCCGGCACCAGTCAATTTATCCGCCGCAGCCGTGGCTTCGCACCAGCGGCGATCGCCCTGGCGCAGACCGGGCCGTCGGTGCTGGCCTTTGGCAGCCACCTGAAAAACACCATCTGCGTCACACGCGGCGCTGAGGCCTTTTTGTCGCCCCACATCGGCAGCCTGGACAACGCGGCAAGTTGCCAGTTTCAGGATGAAACCGTGCAGAGCTTGTGCGATTTGCTCGACGTGAAGCCGCACTGGGTGGCGCACGACCTGCACCCTGACGACTACAGCACGCGCGCTGCCATCAACTATGCTGAGCGCCACGGCCTGCCCACGGTGGCGGTGCAACACCACCACGCCCACATCGCCGCCGTGTGTGCCGAACATAACTGGCAACGCCCGCTGCTCGGCTTGGCACTCGATGGTTTTGGCCTGGGCAGCGACGGCACGGCTTGGGGCGGTGAACTGCTGCAAGTGACGGGCGCGCAATGCCAGCGTCTGGGCCATTTGCGTCCGCTACCCCTGCCCGGCGGCGACCGCGCCGCCCGCGAGCCCTGGCGCATGGCCGCAGCCGTGCTGCACGCGCTGGGCCGCCACGCCGAGATTGTTGAAAGGTTTCAAGACCCCGCCGCCAGCACCGTGGCCGCCATGCTGGCACGCTCATTCAACAGCCCGCCCACATCCAGTCTGGGCCGGGTATTTGATGCCGCCGCAGGAATGCTGGGCATCAGCCACACCCAAGCCTACGAGGCCCAAGCCGCCATCCTGTTAGAGCAAGCGGCCACCCAGCACATCCAAACCCACGGCTGGCCCAGCCCGATGCCGGGTGGCTATGTGATCAGCAGCAACGCTGGCATCAGCGCCAGCGCCAGCATCAGCCAGCTTGACCTGCTGCCCGTGCTGGCTGCGCTGAGCAACATGGCCGATCACCAAGCAAACGGCCATATTGGCCAAATCGATCACATCAACCACGCCGCCGCCCTGTTCCATGCCACGCTGCTGGCAGCCCTGACCGAATGGGTGCTACAAGCAGCCAAAACCACAGGGCTGCGCACCCTGGCCTGCGGCGGTGGTTGCTTCCTCAACGCGCTGCTCGCCGGATCATTGCAACAAAACCTGGAACAAAATGGCATCCAGGTGCTGCTGCCGCGACGCACCTCACCCGGGGACGCCAGTATCGCCTTAGGGCAAGCCTGGGTCGCCCTGCATTCTTTGGAGACAACAACATGTGTTTAGCGCTACCCGTCAAAGTGATTGAAGTGGGCTGCGGCCCGGACGGCGAACACGCCATGGTTGACTTAGTGGGAGTCAAAAAAGAGATCTCGCTGGCGCTGCTCGACGACGTGCAAGTGGGGGATTACGTCATCTTGCATGTCGGCTACGCCCTGTCCAAGCTCGACCCCGAAGAGGCCGAGCGCACGCTGGCGCTGTTCTCAGAGATGTCCGAAGCCACTGAGGCCACACTGTGAAATACATCGACGAATTCCGCGACGGCGAGGTCGCCAAAACCCTGGCGCTCAAAATCGCCAAACTGGCGCAACCCGGGCGCAATTACAGCTTTATGGAATTTTGCGGCGGCCACACGCACGCGATTTCGCGCTACGGACTATCTGACCTGCTGCCATCCAATGTGCGCATGGTGCACGGCCCCGGCTGCCCGGTGTGCGTGCTGCCCATTGGCCGCATCGACATGGCGATTGACTTGGCGCTAAAGCACAACGTGATTGTGTGCAGCTACGGCGACACCTTACGCGTGCCCGCGTCTGAAAGCTTGTCGCTGCTCAAAGCCAAAGCGCGCGGCGGCGACATTCGCATGGTCTATTCCACGCTCGATGCACTGCAAATAGCGCGTGACAACCCGGGCCGTGAGGTGGTGTTTTTTGCCATCGGTTTTGAGACCACCACACCGCCCACGGCGCTGGCCATTTTGCAAGCCGCCCAAGAAAACTTGAGCAACTTCAGCGTGCTGTGCTGCCATGTGCTCACGCCTGCGGCCATCACCCAGATTTTGGAGTCGCCCGAAGTGCGGCAATGGGGCACGGTGCCGATCGACGGCTTTATTGGCCCAGCGCATGTCTCCACCGTGATCGGCAGTCGACCCTATGAATTTTTTGCCGAAGAATACCGCAAGCCGGTGGTCATTGCCGGCTTTGAGCCGCTCGATGTAATGCAGGCCATTTTGATGCTGATCGCCCAGGTCAACGACGGCCGCGCCGAGGTCGAAAATGAATTTTCCCGAGCCGTGAGCCGCGACGGCAACCGCAAAGCGCAAGATCGCGTGGCCGAAGTGTTTGAGCTGCGCCATGAATTTGAGTGGCGTGGCCTCTCGGTGGTGCCCTACTCGGCCCTCAAAATCCGCGAAAAATATGGCACTTTCGATGCCGAGCGCCGTTTCAAAATGGACTACCAATCGGTGCCCGACAACAAGGCCTGCGAATGCGGTGCCATTTTGCGCGGCGTCAAGCGCCCCCAAGACTGCAAGATTTTCGGCACCGTCTGCACCCCAGAAAACCCAATCGGCTCGTGCATGGTCAGCAGCGAAGGCGCCTGCGCGGCGTATTACAGTTACGGCCGCTACAAGGATATGGCGCCACCCGTCAGCAACTCTTTGGTCGCCAGCCGACTCACAGGCGCCGAGGGAAAATAATAATAATGAAAGCAACCGAAGCAAACCTGCTCAAGTTCCTCAGGAAATCACCGCAGTTTGCCATTCCCCTCTACCAGAGGAATTACGCTTGGACCAGTGCCCAGTGTCGCCAGCTTTGGTCGGACTTGATGCGTGCTGGCCGCGATGCAACGACCACAGCGCACTTTATTGGCGCCATCGTGTACGTTGAACGTGGTCTGGCTAATGTCACTTGCCCTGAAGCCTTGTTGGTCATTGACGGCCAACAACGTTTAATCACCAGTTCGCTGCTGATTGCAGCCTTGGCGAAGCACTTTGAATCACAAGGACTAGGCGAACTGCTGGACGCTTTTTCTAGCAAGAAACTCCGAAACTACTACCTGCTAAACCCCGACGAAGATGGCGAGCGACATTTCAAACTGATCTTGTCCGAGACAGATAAAGACACCCTGCTGGCTATCCTTCAAAACTCGCCTATGCCCGCGGAGGAAAGCAGTCGCATCGTAGAAAACTACACGTTGTTTCAAGAGTTGATTGCGGCGCACCACAGCGAGATTGAGGCGATCTGCCAAGGCTTGGCTAAGCTGGTTATCGTTGACGTTTCGCTGGACCGTGCGCAAGACAATCCTCAGTTAATTTTTGAGAGCATGAATTCCACTGGTCTTGAACTTAGCCAAGCCGACCTGATCCGCAATTTCATCCTGATGGGACTTGAGACCAAGCTGCAAACCGACCTGTACAAGACGTATTGGCGACCGATGGAAAAAGCCTTTGGTCAATCAGCCTATTTAGTGCACTTTGATGCCTTCATGCGCCATTATCTGACAGCAAAAACCGGTGAAATTCCGAACGTTCGTGAGGTCTATGTGGCCTTCAAAAATTTTGCACACGGCTTGAAGGGTGACACACGCGACCTGGTTTCAGACATCCATGCGTATGCAACGTACTACTGTGCCATGGCACTAGGCACTGAAAAAGTGTCAGCGCTCAAACAAGCCTTTCATGACTTGCGTGAATTGAAGGTGGATGTTGCATATCCGTTTCTGCTGGATGTGTATCACGACTATAGCTTGAGTCGTCTCACCGCTGAGGAGGTTTTGTGCATTGTTCGTCTTGTGGAAAGCTATGTCTTTAGGCGCGCCATATGCGCCATACCAACCAATTCGCTGAACAAGACTTTTGCAGGCATGAGCCGCTTGCTCAAGAAAGACCGCTATCTGGAGAGCGTTCAAGCAGCACTCCTCATGCTGCCGTCCTACCGCCGATTCCCCACTGATGAAGAATTTTTGCGCGACATCAAGGTGCGGGACCTCTACAACTTTAGAAGCCGTGGCTATTGGTTGCGCCGTCTGGAGAATCATGGGCGCAAGGAGCGTGTGATGGTGGAGGACTACACCATTGAACACATTCTTCCGCAAAACGAGACTCTGTCCAAAGAATGGCAAGCCGAACTGGGGCCTGATTGGCAACGCATTCAACAAGAATGGCTGCACACCCTCGGCAATCTCACTCTGACGGGCTACAACAGCGAGTACAGTGATCATGCTTTTGCTTTTAAGCGTGACAAAGTAATCGACAAAAGCGGTAGCCCTGTAGGCTTTGCCCACAGCCCACTCAAACTAAACCTTGGGCTTGGTCAAATTGCAGTATGGAACGAAGCCGCCATCAAAACCCGCGCTGACGGTTTGTCATTAGAAGCTGCCAAGGTATGGGGTGCACCTCAACTGCCAGCCGACGTACTTGATGCCTACCGTCCTGCTGTAGCTAAGCCTGGCCAACCCTATGCTCTTGCCGACCATCCATACCTGGCATTTGGGCAGTTGCGCACGTTATTTGATACCTTTCGCAAAGCGGTTTTGGCATTAGACCCATGCGTCAGCGAAGAATTTTTGAAGCTTTATGTAGCCTACAAGGCTGAAACCAACTTCGTTGATGTGGTACCGCAAGCCAAGCGCTTGTTGTTGATACTGAATCTCAGCATCGGGGACATAGAAGACCCTAAAGCTTTATGCCGCGATATCTCAAATATTGGGCGCTGGGGCAATGGCAATGTAGAAGTGGGGCTGTCCTCTACCGATGAAATGCCGTATGTGATGGGTCTTGTTCGACAGTCGTTTGACCACCAGATGGGTGATCCGCAAAATGCATGATTTAAGAGAAGCACCAATGAACAAAACAGGTTATTTATTTTGCGCGTGTGAGCATGACTGACTTGACGTCGCGTGTGTCATTACCCAGCGAGTTGCTGGACGCTTTGCGGACGTTGATCCAGCAAGGCCGCCAGAAAGCCTTGCGAGCAGTGGACCGGGTACAGGTGCAAACCTGTTGGGAAGTTGGTCACCACATTGTCGAATTTGAACAAGGCGGGGAATCTCGGGCGGCTTATGGAAAGCAGTTATTGCCACGCCTGGCTACCGTCCTGACGCGTGAATTTGGCAAGGGGTTTGATGCCTCCAACCTGCGTTATATGCGCTTGTTTTATCACGAATTGAGCTGGACTCACTACCGGTTGCTACTGCGGGTCAGCAGCGTGAAGGCGCGCCAATGGTACATGGACGAGTCTGCCGCACAAAATTGGACTTCGCGTGCACTTGAGCGGCAAATTGACACCTTGTATTTTGAGCGTTTGCTGCTCCGCGATGACAAGGCCAGCGTCACGGCAGAGGCCAATGCCAAGGTTGCAGCCCTGCCCCAAACACCCCGCGAGTTTCTGCGTGACCCGGTCATGCTTGAATTTTTGGGCTTACCCGGCACGGGCAAACTGCTTGAATCCAAACTGGAGCAAGCCTTGATGGACAAGCTGCAAAATTTTTGGCTTGAACTGGGCAAGGGTTTTGCGTTTGTTGCACGGCAGCAGCGCATCAGTACCGAGTTTCAGGATTTTTATATTGACCTGGTGTTTTACAACTACCTGCTCAAATGCTTTGTGTTGATCGACCTTAAAACCGGCAAGCTCACGCACCAGAACATCGGCCAGATGGACATGTATGTGCGTATGTACGACGACCTGAAACGTGGCCCGGACGACAACCCAACGGTTGGCATCTTGTTATGTGACCAAAAAGACCAGTCGGTTGCACGCTATTCAGTGCTCAAAGACAGCGAGCAACTGTTCGCCACCAAATACCGTTTGATCTTGCCATCAGAGGACGAATTGCGCAGCCAAATCGAGCTTGAACGTCAGTCGATTGAAGACGCGCTACGCCTAGAAAAGTTTAATGAATTCTTTGAGGATCCTAGCGATGACTGACATCCAACGCGGTTACACCCGCCCGCTCGACCTGAAGCACGGCCGGGTCGATATGACGCATGGCTCGGGCGGGCGGGCCATGGTGCAGCTCATTGCTGAGCTGTTTGCCAAGCACCTGGGCAACACCTATCTGGGCCAGGGCAACGATGGTGCCGTGCTGCCTGCACCCATCATCGACGGACAGCCGGCCCGACTGGTCATGTCCACCGACTGCCATGTGGTGTCACCGCTGTTTTTTCCGGGTGGTGACATCGGTTGTTTGTCGGTGCACGGCACGCTCAACGATGTGGCGGTGATGGGCGCCACCCCGCTGTACCTGGCCGCCGGCTTTATTCTGGAAGAAGGCTTGCCGCTAGCCGACCTGGCGCGCATTGTCGAATCGATGGCGCGCGCTGCCCGTGAGGCGGGGGTGCCGGTGGTCACCGGCGACACCAAAGTGGTGGAGCGCGGCAAGGGCGACGGCATTTTCATCACCACCACGGGTGTGGGCGTGCTGCCTCACGGGCTGGACTTGGGCGGTGCGCGGGTGCGCCCGGGCGACGCGGTTCTGGTATCTGGCACCATGGGCGACCATGGCGTGGCCATCATGAGTCTGCGCGAAAACCTGACGTTTGAGGCCACCATCAACTCCGACACGGCCGCACTGCATGGCTTGATTGCCGAGCTGCTGGCCACCGGGGCCGACATCCGCTGCCTGCGCGACCCCACGCGTGGCGGGCTTGCCTCGACCTTGAACGAGATTGCCGGGCAGTCTGGCGTGGGCATGATGCTGCATGAGAAGGCCATTCCAATGAAGCCCGTGGTGGCGGCCGCCTGCGAATTTTTGGGCCTCGACCCGCTGTATGTGGCCAACGAAGGCAAGCTGATTGTGATTTGTGCGGCGGCCGACGCAACGCAGTTACTGGCTGTGATGCGCGCCCACCCGCTTGGCCAGGATGCCGCACAAATTGGCGAGGTGCTGTCCGACGACCACCATTTTGTCCAGCTCACCACCGCCTTTGGCGGCCGACGCATTGTCGATTGGTTGGCCGGTGAACAATTGCCGCGCATTTGCTAAAGTGCTTCATCCATGCGTATCCTGCTTCTTACCCACGCCTTCAACAGCCTGACCCAGCGCCTGGGCGCCGAACTGCGCCAGCGCGGCCACTTGGTGTCGGTTGAATTTGACATCAGCGACTCGGTGACCGAAGAGGCCGCCAGCTTGTTTGCGCCGGATTTGATCGTGGCACCTTACCTGCGCCGCGCCATTCCTGAGTCGGTCTGGCAGCACACGGTGTGCCTGATCGTCCACCCCGGCCTGGAGGGCGACCGCGGGCCGTCGGCGCTGGACTGGGCCATCATGAATCAGCGCACCGCATGGGGCGTGACCGTGTTGCAAGCTGAAAGCGAGATGGACGCCGGGCCGGTCTGGGCCAGCGCCAACTTTGCCATGCGTGCCGCCAGTAAGGCCAGCCTGTACCGTAATGAGACGACGCAAGCTGCCACAGCTGCCGTGTTGCAGGCGGTAGAACACTTTACCGCTGGCAATTTTGTGCCGCAGCGCAAATCAAGCAGCCAGTGGCAGCCGCTGATCAAACAAGCCGACCGCGTCATCAACTGGCAACGGGATGACACCGCGTCGGTGCTGCGCAAAATCAATGCAGCGGACGGGTTTCCTGGCGTGGCTGACACGCTGTTTGATCAGCCCTGTCACCTGTTCGATGCCTGGCCTGAAGCCACTTTGCGCGGTGCCCCCGGCGTGGTAATCGCCCAACGCGAAACCGCCCTGCTGCGCGCCACCGTCGATGGCGCAGTGTGGCTGGGCCATGTCAAGCGCACGGGCAGCATCAAGCTGCCCGCAACTCTGGCTTTTGCACAAGAAGCAGCCACCGTGCCACACGCCCCGCTGCCAGACTGGTGGCGCGCGCCAGCACCAACCTGGCAAGACATTGCCTACGAAGAAGCCGGCGATGTGGGTTATTTGCATTTCGAGTTCTACAACGGCGCCATGTCCACACGCCAATGCGAGCGCTTGCGCACTGCCCTGCTCTGGGCCCAGCAGCGCCCCACGCGCGTGCTGGTGTTGCTGGGTGGGCATGACTTTTGGTCCAACGGCATCCATCTGAACGTGATCGAAGCTGCCAGCCTGAATGGCGGTTCTGCGGCGGATGAATCCTGGCGCAACATCAACGCCATGAACGACCTGGCGCTGGCGTTCATCACCACCACGCAGCAAATCACGGTGGCAGCCATTGGTGGCAACACTGGGGCGGGCGGCTGCTTTTTGGCGCGCGCGGCCGACCAGGTGTGGGTGCGCGACGGCGTCATGCTCAACCCGCATTACAAAAACATGGGCAACCTGTACGGCTCGGAATACTGGACCTACCTGCTGCCGCGCCGCGTTGGGCCAGAAGCGGCGCAAGCCATCATGCACAACCGCCAACCGCTCACGGCGCAGGGTGCGCTGCAAATTGGTCTGACCGATGCCTGCCTGAGCGGTGACGTAGCGGCCTTTCGCGCCGAGATCGCAAGCATGGCAACCCGGTTGGCAAATGCCCCCGCCTTGCCCGAGCAACTGGCCGCCAAAGCCGAAGCCCGCGCCAGCGACGAGGCGGCCAAACCACTGTCCGCTTACCGAGATGAGGAGATGGCCCACATGCACCGCAATTTTTACGGCTTCGATTCCAGCTACCACATTGCACGGCACCACTTTGTACAAAAGTCGCTTGCCTCCTGGACGCCACGCCACCTGGCGCTGCACCGTGAACTGGGTTGGAAACTGCCATGAGCCCAGCGCGCGCGCCCCTGTCAGTCTTGGTGGTCGATGATGAGCAGCGCTCGCTCGAAACACTCAAACGCACGCTGGACGAATATTTCACGGTCTTCACCGCCAATTCAGCGGAGGAAGGCATGGCCGTGATGCACAACGAAGCGGTGCAAATTGTGGTGTCCGACCAGCGCATGCCCGGCACCTCGGGGGTGGCGTTTTTGCGTGCCGTGCGCGACCAGTGGCCTGACACGGTGCGGCTGATTTTGTCGGGCTACACCGAGGCCGAAGACATCATCACCGGCATCAATGAGGCTGGCATCTGGCAGTACTTGCTCAAGCCCTGGCACCCCGACCAGTTGCTGCTCACGCTGCAAGGCGCGGGCGAGCTTTGGCGCCTGCAACAAGAAAACCAGCGCCTCACGCTGGAGCTACGCACCCACCCCGACAGCTTGGCGCTGCGCGTGGCCGGGCTACGCCAACAAGCCAAGGCACTGGCCGGTTTTGACAAACTGCTGCGCACCCCCAGTAGCCCACTCAATGCGGTGTGCACATTGGCACAGCGTATTGCCGGGCATGATCTGTCGGTGCTCATCACGGGCGAATCAGGTACCGGCAAAGAGCTGCTGGCGCGCGCCATGCATTACGCCAGCGCCCGTGCCGAGCAGCCTTTTGTGGTGGAAAACTGCGGTGCCCTGCCCGACACGCTGCTTGAGAGCGAGCTGTTTGGCCACAAGCGCGGAGCCTTTACCGGAGCCACCGATGCGCACATCGGCTTGTTTCAGCAGGCTGATGGCGGCACGCTGTTTCTGGATGAAATTGGCGAGACCTCGTCTGCCTTTCAGGTCAAGCTGCTGCGCGCGCTGCAAGAGGGCGAGATTCGCCCGCTGGGCAGTGCGCGCCCGGTGGCGGTCGATGTGCGCCTGATTGCCGCCACCAACCGCAACCTCGAAGACGACGTGGCCAGCGGCCGCTTTCGCGAAGACCTGTACTACCGCGTGGCCGGCATCACACTGTATTTGCCCGCGCTACGCGAGCGCTCCCAAGACATCCCGCTGCTGGTGGCTGACCTTTTGAAAAAATCCCCCTTGATCGGGCGCAGCCTCTCAGATGAGGCAATGGTCCTGCTGATAAGCCACAGTTGGCCGGGCAATGTGCGCGAGCTGCAAAACGAGATTCGTCGCGCCATGGCGATCAGTGACGGTGCTGTGCTGGGTGTCGAACTGCTGTCGCCGCGCTTGCTGCGGGCAGCGCTTACGGCACAAAGCACCCACCCTGCCAGCGAGACCAGCGAAGCCTCAAAAGATACCTTTGCCGACAGCTCAGGCCAGCTTAAACACCACCTCGAGCGTTTCGAGGCACAGCTAATTCGAGATGCCATGCTGCGCCACAAGTCCAACAAGACCCATGTCGCCGAAGAACTCGGCTTGACCCGCGTGGGTTTGCGCATGAAGCTGATACGGCTGGGTTTGGTCAGCTAAGGACGGAGCCTATCGGCAAGACCCTCAAAATCAGCGAGCGGCACCGGGCGGCTGAAAAGATAGCCCTGGTAAGAATGGCAACCCAGGTCCGCCAGGAATTCTTTTTGCGCTTGCTCTTCAACCCCTTCGGCAATCACGCCCAGGCACATGGTTTCGGCCAAGGCCATCACCATTTTTGCGATGGCCGCATCGTTGGTATCGGACAAGATATTTTTGACAAAGCCCTGGTCAATCTTGAGCTGGTCAAGAGGCAACCGTTTGAGGTAGCTCAGCGACGAGTAACCGGTGCCAAAGTCGTCGAGTGAAAAGGCCACACCCTGCCTTTTCAAAACAGTCATCTTGGCGATGGTGCCCTCCACGTCGTGGACCAACAGGCTCTCGGTCAGCTCCAGCTTGAGCCGCTTCGGGTTGGCACCAGTGCGCTCCAGAGTGGCTTGCACCTGGGCCACAAAATCGGTTTGTTGAAATTGTTTGACGCTCACGTTGACCGCCAGCGTCATATCTGCCATGGCGGGCTGCCCGGCCCAAATCGCCAACTGCTCGCAAGCGGTCTCCAACACCCATTGCCCCAGGGGCAGAATCAGGCCGGTTTCTTCGGCCAGCGGAATGAAGTCGGCGGGCGACACCAGGCCATGCTGCGGGTGCTGCCAGCGCACCAGCACTTCTGCGCCTGTCAAGCGGCCAGCATCCACCACTTGCGCTTGATAAAACAGCACGAACTGGCGTTGCACCAGCGCATGGCGCAGATCGTTTTCCAGCGTCGCACGGGCAGACACCACCACCTGCATCTGGTTGTCAAAAAAGCGCAGCAGGTTGCGCCCGGCCGCCTTGGCCTGGTACATGGCCAGTTCGGCCCGTTTGAGTGGTTCGTCTTTCTCGGAGTCAGTGTGGGCATCACCAAACAGGGCAATGCCAATGCTGGCGGTGATGTGCTGTTGTGCTTGGCCAAGCGTATAGCTCCGATTGATGTGCTCGCTTATCCGGTTGGCCAGGTTCTCAGCAATGGTAGAGGCTTCAACCTCGTCGCACACCAGGTCTTCGAGCATGACCACGAATTCATCTCCACCAAGCCGGGCAGCCGTGTCGCCCTCGCGCAAGCAGTCACTCACTCTCCTGGCCACGCATTGCAGCAACGCATCGCCCTGCACATGGCCCAGGGTTTCGTTGAGGATTTTGAAATCGTCCAGGTCAATGTACAACAAAGCACCATTTTTGTGATGCCTTGAACTCGTCACCACAGCCTGCGCCAGGCGGTCCAGCAGCAAGCGGCGGTTGGGCAATTTGGTCAGCGGATCATAAAAAGCCAGGTTGAAAATTTGGTCTTCGGCGCTCTTGCTGGCGCTGATGTCGGAAAAAGTAGCCACGTAATTCGTGATCCGTCCGGCCGCGTCTTTCACTGAACTGATGCTCAACCATTCGGGGTAAACCTCACCATTTTTGCGCCGATTCCAGATTTCGCCTTGCCACGACCCTTGCAGCGCGATGCTCTGCCACATGGCATTGTAAAAAGCCTTGTCGTGACGACCGGATGCCAGCAGGTGCGGATTGCGCCCCACCACCTCGGCCGGGCTGTAACCTGTGATTTGGCTGAACGCCTGGTTCACCCGCAGGATCAGGCACTGCGCATCTGTGATGGCCATGCCTTGCCGCGACTCGAGCGCGGTGGCGGCAATGCGCAACTCAGCCTCGGCATTTTTGCTTTCGGCCACCATCTTCTTGAGCACCAACTCGCGCTGATTGAGCTTGCCCAGCAAGCGGTTGAAGCCACCAATGAGCTTGCCAATTTCATCATCGCGCGCAATCGGCAAAGGCGACGGTGGCTGGTCTGAGGCCGCCAGCCGGGTCAGTGTGTGCACCGTGCTGAGCATGGGCGAAAGCTCACGCCGCAACAGCCACCAGATCAGTCCGCCACCCAACACCCCAAACAACAACGCAGTCTGCAGCATACGCATTTGCAACGAGCGAATCGGGGCAAAAGCCTCTTCGGTGGGCAAGACCACCGCCAGCACCCAGCCTGCCGATGGAACACCCTTGTCCGCCGCCAGTATGCTTTGCCCCAGCGGACTGATCAAGTTCGCAGTGCCCTCATACCCTTTTAAAAACCGATCCAGCGTCGGATTGATACCTAAGGGGGGCAACTGCTCCAGCGAACGGCTTTTGTCGGTCGCTGTCACAACCAGCCGGTGTTGCGCGGCCACCAGCACATAGCCGCCACTGTCACCATAGCGTTGAGACACATGGTCATCCAGAAAGTTGGATTGAGCCAGGTTGGTCAGACCGGCCAACACCCCAATCACCTCACCCGTAGGACCCGCAATAGGCACCATGATGCGAAATTCGGGGACCTTTTTGAGGTTGGAAAAATGGGGCTTTCCAATCATCACCTTGCCCTTGATGGCCCCCTTGAAGTCATCGCGATCGGCGTGATTTTTGCCTAAATGACCACCGTTTAAAGGCAACTCCGCAATGGCCAGACCATCCGCCTGAAACACAAGGACGCTATCGTTGAACAAAGATAAAAACACACGCCGCTGCTGCAAATGGTTCTGCAGCGCAGGCAAGTCAGCCAGCATGGACGGCTTGATGTCGGTGGCCACGCGCTGCAGCGCCTGGATACGGTTGCTGATGTCGCTGTCGATGTTGGCAGCCACCTGGATGGCGGTAGAAAACTGCTGTTTGCCAATATTCCTTTGCAAATCGACACGGAGCGTAACGCTAAGGTAAGTCGCAAACCCGGCAATGCACAACAGCATCACCACCAATATGAGAACTGTGATTCTGGTTTTGAGCGACTGAGCGCGTAATAAATCAAGCTTAAGCATGGTGTTTGATATCTGTTAACCTGATTTAGGAGCAGAGTTTAAGCGCAGTCAGGGTTTCATCGTGCCGCGCCATAAAATTCAGCCGACTATTTCAAACCGCCTCATATCTGTGCCCCACCCCAGCCTTGCCAACACGTCACCCTGGAACGCCATTGCTGGCCAATACCAGCTTCGCCCCGGCACCCAGCCCGGCGTGCTGGGCCAACGCCCGGTGCTGGGTGATGGTCGGCTTGGGCAATTGCTGCAAGGCCAGCGCGGCGATGCCGTGGTGCGCAACCTAGGCATTATCTTTACGCTGTGTGCCCATGCCCATCGGCGTGCAGCGACCATGGCCCTGGCTGCTGCTCAGGGCGAAAAACCAATCGACGATGTGGTCAGCCCACCGGCTGCCCTGTGGCTGGAAACCGCGCGTGATCACCTGCGCAGCATGGCACTGGACTGGCCACAACGCCTACCTATGACGGGGACCACGGCCAGTGCGCCGCCTGATCTGACATGGCTACAGGGCTGCCCGTTGCCCTTGGTTGCCAGAGGCGCGCCCGTCACGACAGCAGCGGCGTTGGACCAGTTGGGGCAATTGCGTGGCTGGCTCGAATCACACATTCTGGGCCAGTCCATCGCCCACTGGCGGCAGGCGCATGCCGAACCACTGGCCTTGGCCGACTGGTGCCAGGCACACGCCGGGCATTTGCCACCAGCCCGTTTTTTACACGCCTGGCAGCCAATGGCCAGCCGCTTGCACATGCCAGCGCGCTGCTTGCGAGTACTGCACCTTGACCCCAGCGTGCAACAGCAGCAACTGACTGAACTGGCGCGCGACATGGTGCACCAAAGCGGCTTTGTGCAGCAGCCCACGTGGCACGGCCAATGCGTTGAAAACGGCCCCTGGACGCGGCTGCGCCACGGCCCGCAACCAGTCGGCATGCCGCGCAGTGCCTGGTGGCGCCTGAGCGCGCGCTGGCTGGAACTGCTGGCGCTGGCTGAAGCCGGATCAATGGCTGCTAGCGCCTCGCAAAAAGGAGTCGCCATGCCCGCCTTGATCGCCTCACCTGCCCTGCATGCCGGTGCCTGTGCTGCAAACACTGGCACTGCACCCCTGCTGGCCACCGGTGCCTTGTGGCTGGCCCCTGGTCAGGCGCTGGCGTGGTGCGAGATGGCACGCGGCCTATTGCTGCACTGGGTGCAGCTGGATGCCCAGGGCGGCGTGCTCGACTACCGCGTGCTGGCGCCCACCGAGTGGAACTTTCATCCGCAAGGCGCGCTAGCGCAAGCCGTCTCCAAACTGGCCAGCGACGACCACGCCAGCGCAACCCTGCTGGCCGCCGCGTTTGACCCCTGCGTGAGTTGCACCGTGTTTGGCGCTACAGTGACACCCTGAAAGGGCAAGGTATGAGCTTCAACGTGTTATGGCTTCAATCGGGCGGCTGCGGCGGCTGTAGCATGTCGCTGCTGTGCGCCGACACAGCAGATTTTCCAGCGCTGCTCAAAGACGGCGGCATCAATCTGCTGTGGCATCCCAGCCTGTCGCTGGACAACCAACAAGACCTGCTCGGCCTGTTGCAAGACGTTTTAGGCGGGCACACGCGCATTGACGCGCTGTGCATCGAAGGTGCCGTGCTGCGCGGCCCCAACCGCAGCGGGCGCTTTCACCTGCTGGCCGGCACTGATCTGCCCATGATGCGCTGGATCACACAACTCGCAGCTGTCGCCACCCATGTGCTGGCCGTGGGCAGCTGCGCCGCCTGGGGTGGCATCAGCGCCAGCGGCAGCAACCCTACCGACGCCTGCGGCTTGCAATATGAAGACGAGCAAATGGGCGGTCTGCTCGGTGCCAATTTTTGCGCTCAGGGTGGCCTGCCGGTGATCAACGTGGCCGGCTGCCCAACGCACCCCGGCTGGGTCATCGACACGCTGATGCTGCTGGCCGCCGGGCAATTTGACGCGCAAGACCTTGACCCCTTGGGGCGGCCGCGCTTTTATGCCGACCAACTGGTGCATCATGGCTGCCCGCGCAATGAGTATTACGAATACAAGGCCAGCGCAGCCCAGCCCACCGACTTGGGCTGCCTGATGGAAAACATGGGCTGCAAAGGCACCCAGGCACACGCCGACTGCAACACCCGGCTCTGGAACGGCGACGGCAGTTGCCTGCGCGGCGGCTTTGCCTGCATCAACTGCACTGCGCCTGGTTTTCAGAGCCCGGGCCATGCCTTTGACCGCACGCCTAAATTAGCCGGCATCCCTGTGGGCCTGCCCACCGACATGCCCAAAGCCTGGTTTGTGGCGCTGGCATCGTTGTCCAAAAGCGCCACGCCCAAACGCGTCAAAGTGAACTCGCGCAGCGACCATGTGGTGCTGCCACCCGCCTCGCGCAGCACGCGGCTGCGCTAAATGAAAGTTTCAGCATGACTCGCCGCCTGGTTTTAGGCCCCTTCAACCGCGTCGAGGGTGACCTGGAGGTGCAGCTTGACGTAGCCGATGGCCTGGTCAAAGCAGCCCGCGTCAACGCGCCGATGTTTCGCGGCTTTGAGCTGATGCTGGCTGGGCGCGAGCCGATGGACGCGCTCACCATCGTGCCGCGCATTTGCGGCATCTGCTCGGTGTCACAGTCGGTGGCAGCAGCGCGGGCGCTGGCCGATGCCTGCGGTGTGGTGGCGCCACCCAACGGCGAACTGGTCACCAACCTGATGCTGGCTTGCGAAAACCTGGCCGACCACCTGACGCACTTTTATCTTTTCTTCATGCCCGATTTCACCAGCCCGGTGTATGCCGGGCGCAGATGGTATGCGCAAGCACAGCAGCGTTTTGCGGCACTGGCGGGCAGCCCTACTGGCGGGGGCTTGCACAGCCGCATGGCGCTGGCCGCGCGGGCACGCTGGTTTGAACTGGTCGGCACACTGGGCGGCAAATGGCCGCACACCGGCACCATTTTGCCGGGAGGTAGTGCCCGCGCTATCGAAGCCACCGAGCGCGTGCGCCTGCTGGCGCGGGTGCGCGAGATGCGCGCTTTTCTGGAGCAAACGCTGTTTGGCACACCGCTTGAGGAAGTGGCAGCACTGCACAGTCTGGCCGCACTGGAAGCTTGGCGTCAACGCGCGGCGGGCAGCGACCTGGCCTTGTTTTTGGACATTGCCGACGACACGGGTCTGGCCGCGCTGGGCCCGGGCCCGGGCCGCTATTTGAGCTACGGTGCCTATGCCCAAGCCGACGGCACACACGCATTTGCGCGGGGCGTGTGGAGCGCCGCTCAGCAAAGTGTATTGCCGCTAGACACCGATCAAATCACCGAAGACCCACGCCACGCCTGGTACGCCGAACCCTACGACGTCGATGTTGATGCCGCTGCCGACGCCAATACCTGTGCCAGTCCGAATGCCTTGCATCCCTCTGTGGGCAGCACACAGCCACAGGCCGACAAAGCCGGTGCCTACACCTGGAACAAAGCGCCACGTCTGGCTGGTCAGGTGCTTGAAACCGGCGCCATCGCCCGCCAACTGGTGGATGGCCAGCCGCTGATCCGCGCCGCTGTGGCAGCGCGTGGTGGCTGCGTCAGCACCCGGGTGCTGGCACGGCTGCTGGAGGTGGCGCGCATCGTGCCCTTGATGACGCAATGGCTGCAGGCCTTGCAGCCACATGCGCCGTTTTATGCGGCCCACACTTTGCCAGACAACGCCCAGGGCGTGGGCTTGACCGAAGCCGCGCGCGGTGCGCTGGGCCACTGGTTGCGTATTGAAAACGGGCGCTTGAGCCACTACCAGATCGTCGCCCCCACCAGCTGGAACTTTTCACCGCGCGACGCGGCAGGCACGCCCGGTGCGTTAGAGGCTGCGCTGGTCGGCGCCCCCTTGGACAACACGCTTGTGGTCAGCGCGTTGGGCGATGCCACCGGCAACACCAGCGTGGCGGTGCAGCACATCGTGCGTTCGTTCGACCCCTGCATGGTCTGCACCGTGCACTAATTTCAAGACGTCTCAAGCCATGCCAACGCGCTTGCCACCCGACTTGCAGTTGCCGCCCGAAGACCTCGAAGGCGTGGGTGACGACACCTGGCTCGACGTGATCCACAAGATGGAAGAGGTGTATTCCAAACTGGTCAGCGACGAGGTTGAGCTGGAACAAAAAAATGCCCAACTCGAACAGTCACAACAGTTCATTTTCAGCCTGCTTTCAAGCATGAGCGACGTGCTCATTGCCTGCAACCAGGATGGCCTGATTGAAGAGTCAAACGCCGCCCTGTGCGAACTGGTGGGCCGCAGCGAACAAGACCTGCGCGGCACGCCGGTACCCGATTTGCTGGCTGACGCGCAAAGCGTTCAGCGCTGGCAGTTGGCCATGTTCCACGCAACCACCCGTGAAGTGGCCGTGGTTGAACTCAATTTGCGCGATGCACCGGGCCAGACCGTGCCGGTGGACATGAGCTGCGCCCCACGCCACAACAGTAGCGGGCGCCAGGTGGGCTGGGTGCTGGTGGGGCGCCCGATGGGTGAACTCAAGCGCGCCTACCACCAGCTACGCGAAGCCCACGATGCCCTCAAGTTGGCGCAGCAGCAACTGCTGCACGCTGAAAAAATGGCCTCGCTGGGCCGCCTGGTGGCCGGTGTGGCGCACGAGCTCAACAACCCAATCAGCTTTGTGCTGGGCAATGTGCATGTGCTACAGCGCTATGGCAGCCGCCTGGAGCGCTACCTGGGCGCTGTGCACCAGTTGGATTTGCCCGAATCAGTGCAAGCCTTACGCAAAGAATTGCGCATGGATGCCATCGTCAAAGACCTGCCGTCGCTGATGGAAGGCACGCTCGAAGGTGCTCAGCGCACGGCAGATATCGTCAATGGCCTGAAGCGCTTTTCAACCGCCAGCCAGGGTGAAGTCACCCAGGTCGAACTCAACGCCGTGGTGGAGCGCGCCATTCACTGGGTGCAAAAAGGCACAGCACCAAATTTTGAAATCCACTGGACGCACGGCCCCGATTGCCTTGTGAGCGGCAACGCCGGGCAACTGCTGCAAGTGATGATGAATTTGATTCAGAACGCCGCAGATGCTGCCAACAACACCAATGCCAACACGGCCACCGACGCTATCGAAGCCGCCAAGGCCTCCACGGCGGCGGCACCGCAACTGCGAATCACCCTGACGCTGCACGACGGGCAGGTGCAACTGCGCTTTGCCGACAACGGCCCGGGCATCGCGCCAGAGCACTTGTTGCGCATTTTTGACCCCTTTTTCACCACCAAAAGTGTCGGCAAAGGCACCGGGCTGGGCTTGTCGATCAGCTACGGCCTGGTCGAGCAGCATGGTGGCCGCCTGAGCTGCGCCAACCTGCCACAAGGCGGCGCCGAGTTCACCGTGACATTGCCCTGCGCATGAGCCGCAGGCATAAAAAAACCCCGACAGCCTGCGCACATCGGGGTTGTATCAAGCCACCGCAGGTGGCCTGGATCGCTCTTACATATTGTCAATCATCACTTGACCGAAGCCCGAGCAACTCACTTGCGTGGCGCCATCCATCAGGCGGGCAAAGTCATAGGTGACCTTCTTGCTCTTGATCGAGCGACCCATTGACGTGATGATGGCATCAGCGGCCTCACCCCAGCCCATGTGGCGCAGCATCATTTCAGCGGACAAAATCTCGGAACCCGGGTTCACGTAGTCCTTGCCGGCGTACTTGGGTGCGGTACCGTGGGTGGCTTCAAAGCAGGCCACGGTGTCAGACAAGTTGGCACCAGCGGCAATGCCGATGCCGCCCACTTGCGCAGCCAGCGCGTCAGAGATGAAGTCGCCATTCAGATTCATGGTGGCAATCACGCTGTAGTCAGCCGGACGCAGCAAAATTTGCTGCAGGAAGGCGTCGGCAATGCAGTCTTTGACCACGATGTCTTTGCCCGTCTTGGGGTTCTTGAATTTGCACCATGGGCCGCCGTCGATGAGTTCGGCACCGAATTCCTTTTGCGCCAGCGCATAGCCCCAGTCACGGAAAGCACCTTCGGTGTACTTCATGATGTTGCCCTTGTGCACCAGCGTCACATTGGGTTTGTCGTTGTCAATGGCGTACTTGATGGCCTGGCGCACCAAGCGCTCGGTACCTTCGCTCGACACCGGTTTGATGCCAATACCCGAGGTTTTGGGAAAGCGGATTTTGGTCACACCAAGCTCTTCTTGCAGGAACTTGATGAGCTTCTTGGCCTTGTCGGATTCGGCTTCAAATTCGATGCCGCAGTAGATGTCTTCGGTGTTTTCACGGAAGATCACCATGTTGGTTTTTTCGGGTTCCTTGACCGGGCTGGGCACGCCTTCAAAGTACTGAATGGGGCGTAGGCAGACGTACAGGTCGAGTTCCTGACGCATGAATACATTGAGCGAGCGAATGCCGCCGCCGATCGGAGTCGTCAGCGGGCCCTTGATTGACACCACGTATTCTTTCAGGGCGTCGATGGTTTCAGTGGGAAACCAGACATCAGGGCCATATACCGTGGTGGCTTTTTCACCAGCATACACTTCCATCCAGTGGATCTTTTTCTTGGTGCCGTAGGCTTTAGTCACGGCAGCATCGACCACCTTGATCATCACCGGCGTGATGTCAAAACCAGTGCCGTCACCCACGATGAAAGGGATGATGGGCTGGTCTGGCACGTTCAATGAGTTGTCGGCATTGACGGTAATTTTTTGGCCTTCTGAGGGCACCTTGATATGCTGGTACATGGACTTTGGTCTCCTGGGGTTGATCGATGATCGAGGTTCAGGCCAGCGGTCAAACTGACCCGTGTTTTTTAAACTTTTTTATTCTATTCTCAATAAATTACCAAAAACTGTCACGACTGCACCACCAACGATAACATCCGTCGCATTCAGCCCAATGCTTGTTTTGCGTCAAAATCAGGCCATGAGCCAATTACGCGCCTTTTTGCTGATCGTTGCACTGCTCTTTACGGGCAGCAGTTTTGCCCAGGACGCCCCGCAAATAAACTTGCAGCGGGTCAAGCTCACGGCCGGCATGTACCTGATTGACACCCAGGTGGCGGTCACGCCCGAGCAGCGCAACACTGGCCTCATGCACCGCAGCCAAATGCCGCAGACGGAAGGCATGCTGTTTGTCTTCGAGCAAGCCGGTCAACAATGCTTCTGGATGAAAAACACCCTGCTGCCCCTGACGGCAGCTTTTGTGGCGGACGATGGCACCATCGTCAACCTGGCCGACATGGCACCGCAAACCCTGGACTCCCATTGTTCGGCCAAACCGGTGCGTTTTGTGCTGGAAATGAACCAGGGCTGGTTTGCCCAAAAGGGCATCAAGGCGGGCTTCAAGCTCGCCGGCCCGCCGTTTGCACCCCGCTGATGGAACGTCTGCGCATTGACAAATGGTTGTGGGCAGCGCGTTTTTACAAGACGCGCACCTTGGCCAGCGAAGAAATCGACAAGGGTCGGGTGCAAGTGAATGGCGTGGTCGTCAAGCCCGCACGCGAACTCAAGGCGGGCGACAGCGTGCTGCTGCGCAATGGCCCAGTCAGCCGCACCGTGACGGTGCAGGCCATCAGCGACAAGCGCGGCCCGGCGCCAGTGGCCGCCCTACTCTACAAAGAAACCGAAGATTCCATCCGGCAGCGCCAACAAGCGGCTGAACAGCGTCGTCTGGCACCCGAACCGGCCTTGAGCCTGAGCCAGGGCCGCCCCACCAAACGCGACCGGCGCAACACCGAACAACTGCGCCAGCATGGCTGGGACGAGCGCTGGAGCGCCAGCCTCAAGCCCTGATGTCTTGTTGCCGTCATGGCAAGTTAGTGATCCGAGATCATGAAAAAAACATCATTGCGAGCCAAACGTGATGTTCATGATGGCGGTGTCTTTCACTTCTTCCATCACCACATAGCTGTGCGATTGCGAGGGCACCGGGATTTTCTGCAGGATGCTGCTCAACAACTCACGGTAGTCCGGCATGGCATTGAGCCGCGCTTTCACCAGGTAATCAAAGTTGCCTGACACCAGGTAACACGCCATCACCTCGGGCATGTGCAGCAGCGCCTTGCGCACTTGGTCAAACACGTCGCCCGACTTGGTGGCGAGCGTGATTTCAACAAACACCAGCAGCGTTTTACCAACCGACTTGGGGTCAATCTGGGCGTGGTAGCCGGTGATGACGCCGCTGCGCTCCATGCGCCGCACGCGTTCGGCGCAGGGTGAGGTCGAGAGCCCGATCTTCTCGCCCAGTTCAGTCATCGAAATGCGGCCCTGGCGCTGCAGGATGTCGAGTATTTTTTTGTCGATGCGGTCGAGTTCAGCCATTTTTTTGGTTTGGGTTGGATTTTTCAGTGCCAGTTTATATTTTCTGCTGAAATCTCTACTTAAAACAACAAAATTTCCTGCTAATGCTTATCTAAACTGCTCGAATCAACGGTTAACAGTGAGGTTCGCATGAAAGTTATTGTCTTGGGTGCTGGTGTGATCGGTACATCAACGGCTTACGCCCTGGCCCGCGCCGGGGCTGAGGTGACGGTGCTGGAGCGTCAGCCTGGTGCAGCGCTGGAAACGAGTTTTGCCAATGCCGGCCAGGTCTCGCCCGGCTACTCGACGCCCTGGGCAGCACCCGGCATTCCGCTCAAAGCGCTCAAATGGCTGTTTCAAAAACATGCGCCGCTGGCCTTGCGCGCTGACGGATCACTGTTCCAGTTGCGCTGGCTGGCAGCCATGCTGGCCAACTGCACGCCGGCGCGCTACGCCATCAACAAGGAACGCATGATGCGCGTATCAGAGTACAGCCGCGCCTGCCTGCAGCAACTGCGTGCCGACACCGGCATTCAGTACGAGCAGCGCACCGGCGGCACGCTACAGGTATTTCGTACGCAGGCGCAGCTTGATGCCGTGACGCGCGACCTGGAGGTGCTGCGCGCCTGCGGTGTAGCCCATGAAGTGCTCGACCGCGCCGGGCTGGCCCGGGTTGAGCCCGCGCTGGCCCACACGCAAGACCGGTTGCTTGGCGGCTTGTGGCTGCCCCGTGATGAAACCGGCGACTGCTTTCAATTTACCCAACAGTTGGCAGAGAAGGCACGGCAATTGGGCGTGCAGTTCCGCTACGGCGTTGATGTGAAGCAGTTGCTCAGCGACGGTCAGAGCCTGCAGGGCGTGCAACTGGCCGGGCCTGAGGCAGAAGTCATCAAGGCCGACAAATATGTGCTGGCGCTGGGCAGCTACACGCGCCAACTGGTGCGGCCGCTGGGGCTTGACCTGCCGGTGTACCCGGTCAAGGGCTATTCGCTGACTGTGCCTTTGTTGGACGCCAGCCTGGCACCGCAATCGACCGTGCTGGATGAAACCTACAAGGTGGCAATCACCCGCTTTGACAATCGCATCCGCGTCGGCGGCATGGCTGAGTTGTGCGGTTTTGACCTGACGCTCAACCCCAAGCGCCGCGCCACGTTAGAGATGGTCACGGCCGACCTGTTCCCAGGTGGCGACCTGCCCAAAGCCGAGTTCTGGACCGGGCTGCGCCCGCAAACACCCGATGGCACACCCATCATCGGCGCTACCCGGCAGTATCCCAACCTGTTTTTGAATACCGGCCACGGCACGCTGGGCTGGACCATGGCCAGCGGCTCCGGGCAATTGTTGGCCGATCTGGTCACCGGACGACAGCCCGCCATCAGCACCGAAGGTCTGGCGCTCGACCGCTACAGCGCGTCTGCACCAGTGCGCAGCCCGCCCAAGCGGGCCGTGAACGCCTCTGCCTGAGTCCATTCAAAGGCAATCGCGGCGAGGGCGCCGCTCCCACGGAAGCACCGCCCAAGCTCAATCGCTATTTCTCCAGCACATATGTGCCCGGCGCATCCGCCAGCGCCGGAAATTGGCGGCTGGTGGTGGCGTAGGCACTCACCATGTCACCGGTGCGCGCATGCAGCCAGGCAGTCCAGTCAGGCCACCAGCTTCCGGGCTTTTTCTCGGCTTGGGCAAGCCAGTGCTCTGAATCGTCATTGGCCTCGGGCTCGGCCACCCAGTAACTCCGCTTGGGCGGGCTCACCGGCGGATTGACGATGCCCAGAATATGCCCTGAGGTCGAGCGGACAAAGCGCACCGGGGCTTCCGGATGGATATCGCGGCGGATCAGATAACACTGTTGCCAGGGCGCAATGTGGTCTTCCTCGGCGGTCACCGCGTACAGAGGCTGCGTGATGCGGTTCAGGTCGATCGACTCGCCGCCAATGGTGAGTTGGTCGCGCTTGACCAGATTATTGTGCAAGTACATCTCGCGCAGGTAGTAAGAATGCATGGCCTCTGGCATGCGCGTGGTGTCGGTGTTCCAGAACAGCACATCGAACGGCGGCAGTTGCTCGCCCATGAGGTAGCTCTTCACCCAATAATGCCAGATCAGGCTGTTGGAGCGCAGCAAGCGGAACGCACCCGCCATCTCCTCGCCGTCCAGATAACCTTTTTTGGCCATCAGGTCCTCCAGCGCGCTGATGCAGGGCTCGTCAATGAAGACCTCGATCTCGCCCGGATGCGAAAAATCGGTCAGCGAGGTCAATAACGTCCAGTGCGCCACCGGCATTTGGTCTGCGCCATAGTGCTTGTTGGACCAGGCCATGTAGGTAGCAGCCAGGGTGCCACCAATGCAATAGCCCACCAGATGCACCTGTGGCACCTTGCAGAATTCAGCGGTGATGTTGACCAGTTCGTTGATGCCATCTTGCAGGTAGTCGTCAAAACGAACATCACGCATGTCGGCGGTCGGATTTTTCCAACTGCTGATGAACACCGAAAAGCCCTGGTCGGTCAGGTGTTTGACCATGCTCTTTTGCGCCGTCATGTCAAGAATATAGAACTTGTTGATCCATGGCGTGACGATCAAAATAGGCATCTCGCGCACTTGCTTGGTGGTGGGCGCATAGTGGATCAACTCGACCAACCGGTTGCGAAAAATCACCTTTCCGGGCGTGATGGCCAGGTCCTTGCCCACGGTAAAGGCATCAGGCTCGACCATCTGGATGTTTTTGGCGGTCACATCACGCAAGAAATTTTTGAAGCCTTCTTGCAGGCTCGCACCTTGGGTTTCCTTGGCGCGGGCCATGGCCTGCGGGTTGAGCCAGAAGAAATTGGTGGGTGCCAGCATGTTGAGCCAGTTGCGCTGCCAGAAAGCGGCCTGGCGCCGCGCGTGGCCGGACAAGCCAGGGGTCTCCAACTGGATTGCTTGCAATCGGTGGGAAAACGTCAAATACCATTCCTTGAGAATATCCCAGGGGGCCGATTCGGTCCAGATCGGATCGGCAAAACGGGCATCTGCCGGGTTCTGCTCAAACACTTCATGGGCAAGCATGCCGAGCATGTGCCGGGCAGCGTGGTCATACAGGGCAATCACATCAGCAGAGACGTCATCCACTGCCCGAATGAAGTCCTTCGGGTGCAGCATCAGCGCCACTTGGGCATTGATTTGCGAGGACACCATGCCGAAAGGATCGGCCTGCTTGTTGATGGCCCGAATGGCCGCTTCAAGCGGTGCCAGGCTGGTGTTTTCAACCCCTTCAAGGGTAATTTGACGATTGGGCATGATGGCGAACCTCCGTTGTGATGACAACATATTACTCCGCTCGTCCAAAAGAAAAGCCCCACATAAATCAATACATGGGGCTTATTTTGGCGGAAACGGAGGGATTCGAACCCTCGATGAGGCTCTACACCCCATACTCCCT
>PFUD01000129.1 GCA_002789915.1 Comamonadaceae bacterium CG_4_9_14_3_um_filter_60_33
TATTTTTTGCCAATAAACCAGAATCACGGCAAAAATGGCGCCGGTCTGAATGGCAATGTCAAACACCTTGGCTTTCTCGTCGTCAAACCCCAGCAGGGCCCCGGCCAAAATCAAGTGTCCGGTGCTCGAAATCGGTAAAAACTCGGTCAGTCCTTCCACCACGCCCATGATGGCGGCTTTGATCAGCAAAACAATATCCACGCAAGCTCCCGTAAAACAACTGGCAGATTATCGCTGCCAGCTCGCGCCGCTCGAAGTGAGCGGCTTGCCCAATTGGCTTGACCTTACTTGATCAAGGCGTGAACCGCTTTGAATTGGGCCACCTCGGCGCTGCGCAGCCACTCGAACGCCACCATCTCAGTAGTCACCAGCTCGGCGCCGGCGCTGGCAAGGCGGTCAAAAGCGGCGTCGCGGTTGCGCTCGGTGCGCGAGCTACAGGCGTCAGTCACCACCCACACCTCGAACTCGTCTTCAAGCAAATGCAGCGCGGTCTGCAGTAGACACACATGGGCCTCGCAGCCGGCAATCACAATACTGCTGCGCTCAGTGGGTGTGTTCGACGGTTTTTGCAAATGCTTGGGCAGGCTGCGCGCATTACCAGCTGGCGCCTTGACAGGTGGGCGCAGCCACTCGCCCAGGCCTTCTTCAACCGCACTGAACTGCATCTTGGCGAGGATGCGCTGGCACAGCGCGCGCAGCTCAGGCGGGTTTTCGCCGAGTTTGGACGGATTTTGCTCGGTGCCCCAAACCGGCACCTGCATGAGTTGGGCCACTTGCGCCAGGCGTATAGCGTTGGCGAGCACCAACGGCGCTTCAAAAATGGCGGGCATCAGCCGGGGCTGGTAGTCAACCAGCACCAATTGAGAGAGTTCGGCGTCAAGCAGCATGGCGGGCTTTCAAAAATGAATCATAGGTCAAGGCCCGATTAAACCGCAATCTTCACCACCACCCTGCCCCGCACCTTGCCGTCCATCAGGTCTTGCGCGCTGGCAATGGCGGCTTCCAGCGGCACCTCATGCACCATGGTTTCGAGCAGGGTCGGGTCGAGGTCACGCGCCAGCCGCGCCCAGGCGCGCTGGCGTTTGGCCAGCGGCGCCATCACCGAGTCAACCCCGGCCAGCGTGACACCGCGCAAGATGAACGGCATTACTGTAGTCGGCAAGTCCATGCCTTGCGCCAAGCCGCAGGCTGCCACCACGCCGCCGTAGCGCGTTTGCGCCAGTGCATTGGCCAGCGTGTGCGAGCCCACGGCATCGACCACGCCCGCCCAGCGCTCCTTTTGAAACGGCTTGCCGGGCGCCGACAACGTGGCCCGGTCAATGATGCTGCTGGCGCCCAGGGTCTTCAAATAAGCCGCTTCGCTGGCCTTACCGGTGGCAGCCACCACGGTGTAGCCCAGCTTGGCCAGCAAGGCAATGGCCACACTGCCAACGCCACCGGTGGCGCCTGTGACCAGCACCTCACCCGCTTCGGGCTTGACGCCGTGGTCTTCCAGCGCCAACACGCACAGCATGGCGGTGTAACCTGCCGTGCCAATGGCCATGGCCTGGCGCGGCGTAAAGGCGCTGGGCAGCTTGACCAGCCAGTCGCCCTTGAGCCGGGCTTTTTCAGCCAGGCAACCCCAGTGTGTCTCGCCCACGCCCCAGCCGTTGTGCACAAAAGCGTCGCCCGCGCGCCAGTCGGGGTGGCTCGACTCAAGCACCGTTCCGGCGCCGTCGATGCCAGCCACCATCGGCCACTGGCGCACCACCGGGCTCTTGTTGGTGATGGCCAAACCATCCTTGAAGTTGAGCGTGGAATAGGCCACCGCCACGGTCACGTCGCCCTGCGGCAAACGCGACTCGTCTACCTGCGCCACACTGGCCTTGAACCCATCCGCGTTTTCCAATAACAATGCCTTGAACATAAGTCTCCTTAATGCGTTTTTAAATCAATGGGTTAAACGATATTTCTCGAAACAGTGACAAGTTGACAAAAGTGAGTAAACTAAGCCGATGCGAATCGCCATCCTACTGTCATCCCTGTTGCTGGCCACCAGCGTGCATGCCACGCCAAATGACCCACCTGATGACCTGAGTCGTTTTCTTAATGATAAAGGCTTGTTGTCTCAAATCGGCCAGGTGCGACAAAACGTGACCGACAAAGCCTCCGATCTGGTGGTGACTGCCCTGGGATTTTTGGGCGTGCCTTACAGAATGGGTGGCAATAGTGTGGAAACCGGTTTTGACTGCAGTGGTTTTGTCAAAGCCATGTACCAGCAAACCGTAGGGCTGATTCTGCCGCGCAGGGCCGAGCAACAAGCTGCGGCCACCCAACAAATTGACCGCGCTGAGCTGCAACCCGGCGACCTGGTGTTCTTCAACACCCTGCGCCGCACATTCAGCCATGTGGGCATCTACATTGGCGACGGCAAATTCATTCATTCACCCAAGCCTGGCGCGCAAGTGCGGGTGGAAAACATGGGCGTGTCTTACTGGAACCGTCGTTTTGATGGTGCCCGCCGCGTCATGGCTGCACCCGCCGGCTATGCAGTCGCAGTGACCACCGAACCCGGGTTGCGCTGACTTCGAAAGCGGACCGCAAAGGTGTCAGGAGCGTTTTTCCTGCACATCGGTCACGTCGGTGATGTCTTTGACCTCGGCGTCAATCACGTCCATTGGTGCCTTGTCACGCCCGCCCTGCGCCGCACCCCGATACGCCCTTTGCCACATGTCGGCCCGGTGCATCTTGAAGACCCAGGGCTGCACCGGTCGGCCGCTCAGTTTGGCCCATAAGGCGCGCATCAGCCACAGCGCCAGCAGCAGCCCGGCAGCAAACAACAAACTGGCCATGAATATCAACGCGGCCAGCAACATGCCGAGTCGCACGACCCAGCTTGTCACCTGTTTAAAAAAATCATTCACCCTTTATTTATCCTTTGCTTTCTTGAATGCAGCGCATCATCTTCGCATTAAAACGCCGAAACGGCGCCAGCCACACGCCTTGAAACCGCATAAGGCGGCAGGCCTTGCAGCATGCGACGGCCATAGGCCATGCTCAGCAAACGCTTGTCGTAGCAAATCACCCGCGCCTGATCGGTCTCACAGCGGATTGCCCGGCCAGTCCACTGCAGCAGCTTGATGCCGGTGGCCGGCACCACCAATTCATTGAATGGGTCGCGCCCGGCCCGCTTGAGCCATTCGGCGCGCGCTTCTTCGACTGGGTCAGAGGGGGGGCTGAACGGCAGCTTGGCAATGAACACTGTCTCGCACAGCAGGCCCGGCAAATCCAGCCCCTCGCCGAATGACTGCAAACCGAAGATGACCGAGGCAAAGCCTGACTCCACCCGCGCCTGATGGATGCCCAGCAAACGCGTGCGCGCCATCTGCCCCTGCACCAGCACAAGCTCCTGCAACACGGCATCGAGCGCCCCCACGGCCGCCTGCATTTGCACGCGCGAGGTGAACAACACCAGCGCACCGTGCGGCACGCCGCGCAAATCAGCCAGCAGGGCTGCGACCATCTGGGTGGTGTATAGGTCCACCTGTTTGGGGTCGGCGGCTGTGTCGGCCACAATCAGCTGGCCCTGGGTGCGGTAATCAAACGGGCTGTCAACCGCCAGCGTGCTGACCTGCGGCAAATCGGCCAGGCCGGTCTCGCTCAGAAAAAAGTCAAAACTGCCGCAGGTGGTGAGCGACGCCGACGTCACCACCGCGCCGCGCACCTGGTTCCACAGGTGGCGACGCAGCAAGTCGCCGGGCACGATCGGGCAGGCGTGCGCGCTCAAAAACACCAGGCCAGAGCTGGTATCGGACTTGAGCCATTTGGCCAGCGGCGGCTCGTCACTGCTGAGCCACTGCGCGCTGGTGGTCACCACGCTGTTGAGTTTGGGCGCCATCTGGCCGAGCCGGGCGTATTGCACCGAGCAGTTGGCGGCCTGCGCGGGGTCTTCTTTGGCGCGTAATTTGAGCTCGGCGCCCAAAGCTTCCAGCGCGTCGGACAGCGCTGCGGCCTGGTCGTGAATCTGCTTGAACGGCTCCAGCATGACCTCAGGCACAACGCCGTCCTTGAAGCGGAACACCGTGTCGTAGCCAGTCGATGTGCCGCGCACCAGTTCCAGTGCCAGGCGGCCGGCCTCCAGCAGCGCGGTCTTGAGCTGCTGCGCCAGCGTGGTCACGTCTTGCGCCAATGCCATGCCTATTTTGTCGGCCACCTCAATCAAAACTTTGGGCAGCTTGTCGAGCCAGCGCAGGCCGCTCAGGTCCATGGCGCTGGAAAACTGGTCGAGCGCCACCGCCGGCAGATGGTGCCCTTCGTCGAACACCACCAGGCAGTTGTCCAACTCAGGCAGCGCCTTCATGCCCAGCGAGGCCAGCACCAGATCGTGGTTGGCCACAATCACCTGCGCCTGCGCCAGCTGTAGGCGCGCCTGGTAATAGCTGCAGCTTGAAAAACGCGGGCAATGGCGTGCCGTGCAGGTGTGGCGCTCGGCTGCTACCGTGGACCAGTCGCTGGACTCGGGCTGCTCGGCCAGGCTGTCGCGGTCGCCGTCCCATTGGCCAGCGGCAAGGGCTGACACCAGCGTTTCATACAGGTTGATGCGTCGCTCTATTGGGTCTTGCCACACCGCGCCCCGGGTGGGCTGGAAAGTGCTGGCAGCCGGGGGCGGGTTGGCCTCGTCGTCGCTTTCAAAAAGTTCTGCCGCGTCTGCTCCGGCCGGACCTGCCAGGCGCTCTAGCTTGAGCTTGCAAACATAGCGGCCACGGCCTTTGGCCAGCGCGTACACAAAGGGCGTCTCAAGCACAGCGGCTAAAGCCGGCAGGTCTTTGGTCATTAACTGCTCTTGCAGCGCCACGGTGGCGGTGGACACCACCACCCGCGTTTTGCGTGCCAGCGCCAGTGCCACAGTGGTTGACAAATAAGCGGCAGACTTACCGACGCCAGTGCCCGCCTGGACCACCGCCACAGCGCTGTGTGGCTCGGGCTGGTCGCCCAGCGTGACGTCGTGCAAGCTGTTGGCAATGCGCTGCGCCATGTCGCGCTGACCCGCACGCACGCGAAAGCCCGCTGTGGCAGCCACCACCTGGTCAAAGGCTGCCATGGCGGACGCCGCCAGATCAGGCGCTGACGTAGGTGCAGACAAAGGGTGACCGCAGGAAATTTTTCATCCACCAATTATCGCGCGGTAGCCCATGCAGTCGGCAGTCATGGTTCACTGCCTTTGCCATGAAGGCGTGGCTCAGGAAGATGACGGCTGCGACGGCCCGCTGTCTTTCTTTGCATCAAAAAAACAAAAACGGCGCTTGCCCGACTGCTTGGCCCGGTACATCGCCTGATCGGCCTGGCGCAGCAGTTGGTCGGCATCCATGTCTTGCGCCTGCGGGTAGCTGGCCATACCCAAGCTTGCCGACACCTGCAGCGGTACGCCGTTCACCATCAACGGCTCAGACGCAGACGCAAGCAGCCGGGTCACCACCGGCACACAGGCCTGAGCATCGTCCAGGTCGCCCAACACTGCCACAAATTCGTCGCCGCCAATGCGCGCCAGGGTATCGCCCGCGCGCAGCGCCTGCTTCATTTGCGTCGCCAAAAAAATCAGCAACTGATCACCGGCCTCATGACCGTGGGTGTCATTGACTGCCTTGAAACCATCCAGGTCCAAAAACACCACCACAAGCGTTTTGCCACGCCGCTGATCCACCGCCATGGCCTGGCGCAGGCGGTCAGCCAGCAAGGCGCGGTTGGGCAAATGGGTCAGGGGGTCGTAATGGGCCATTTTGTCCAGTTGCTTTTGGTGCGCCTTGAGCTCGGTGATGTCGGAGAACAAACCCACGTAGTGCAAGGGCTCGCCAGTACCATCGCGCACAGCAGTGATCGTCAAGGTTTCCGGATAAATCTCGCCATTTTTGCGCCGATTCCATAACTCGCCCTGCCAGTAGCCCTGTGCAATGAGCTGCTGCCACAGGTTGGCGTAAAAATCTGCGTCATGGCGACCTGATTTCAGCAAGCGCGGATTGCTGCCCAGAACCTCGGTGCGCGTGTACCCAGTGATTTGGGAAAACGCAGCATTGACATCCACAATGCAACCGTCAGGCATGGTGATGACAATGCCTTCACGCACATTGCCGAACACACTGGCGGCAAGCTGGAGCTTGTTGTTGGCCTCGTTTTGTGCCTCAAGCAGCCTGATTTTGAGCAAAGCCACGTTGACTTGGCGCACCAGTGATTCCAAAAAAGTGAGCTCTGGCGGCGTCCAGGGGTGGTGGCAAGACAATTCGTTGAGCGCCAGCATCAGGCAAGTGCCGTCCATGCCGTCAAAGGGGTACCAAAGCAGGCTTTGGATGCCCATTTGCTGGTGCAGCAGTTCGGCCAAGCCATCGGCCAAAAGGAGTGGATTGACCGCATCACGGTGGCTTGTCAAATGGCGCTTGGTGTTGGACAGTTCGGTGGCTGTGGCGCTGGTACTGTCCAAAGAAAACGGCTGGCTACTGGGCTTGAGCCCGGGTTGCAGCGGATTGAGCCACTCGAAGCTGGGGGTCCACATCCGATTGGCGGATGCCATCTGATAGACCACGACCTGGTCTATGGTCAGCGTCTTGCCCACAATGGTGGCGACCTGCTGCAACAGCGTGCAGGCTTCCTGCACGTCAATGATGACCTGCGCAATTTGGTGCAGCCCTGCTGTCAAACGCAGTTGTTCTTTTAGCGCGTCTTCTGCCTCGACGCGGCTTGTGATGTCAAGCAGCGTCCACAGGCATTCGCCTGTTTCGTGGTTTTGCATGCTGCCACTCAGGTCTGCCCAGATTAGCTCGCCATTTTTTTTGATGTATTGGATTTGTGATCGGAAAACGCCACCCGCTACGAGGACTGGATAAGCAGCGGCAACAGTGGTGTAACTGGTGTCGTCAGCATTGAGTTGCCGTGTGGCGAGGCCCACCAGTTCGCCCTGGCCGTAGCCGAGCATTTTTTCCAAGGCACGGTTGGCCCACAAAACGCGTCGTTGAGCGGTTTTGACAATGCCCACCAGGTCACTGTCGAGCATGGCTTTTTGCTCTTGCAGCACTTGATGCAGGCGGCGCTGCTGCAGCTTGCGCTCGGTCACATCGCGGGTCACGGCCAAATGCACCGCTTGACCGTGCTCTTGCAGCGGCACGGCATGTGTTTCGAGCCAACGGCGCCCACCCTTTAGGCCCTGAATCTCAAATTCGAGCTTGACCGACTCGCCGCCCAGCACTCGCCGGTGCGCTTCTGAAAAAGCCGCACGGTGCTCGGGAACAATCAGGTCAAGCACCGGCTGCCCAGCCACCTGCGCCAGCGAGTCGGCCTCGATCATGGCCAGGCCAGCCGGGTTCATCTGCACCAAGTTCCCCGGGGCGTCGACAATCTTGATGCACTCGGGCTCATTCACAATGATCGCGTTCAGGTGCGCTTCACTGGCTTCCAGCGTGGCCCGGGTTTGCTCCAGCACCTGCTGGGCCGCACGCAACTCGGCCACCTGGGCTTGCAACTGGTCTCTTTGGGCCACCACACTTTTGCGCAAAGCCTCGCGCTCCACCAGGTTTTGAATGCGCTGGCGCGCAATGTCCACGTTGAACGGTTTGGTGATGTAGTCGGCAGCACCCAGCGCAAAGCCGCTGGACTCGGACGCCACCTCGGCCATGGCACTCACAAAGACCACCGGAATGTCGCTCAAAGCCGGGTCCGCCTTGAGCCGGCGGCAGGTCTCAAAACCGTCCATCTCGGGCATCATGATGTCAAGCAGGATCAGGTCCGGGCGGGTTTGCGCCGCCAGCGCCAGGCCGGTCAGGCCCGAGGTGGCAATTTGTAGCTCAAAGTTGGGCTGCAGCGCCATGCCCAGCATCAACAAATTGGCCGGGGTGTCGTCAATGGCCAGAATCAAAGGTTTTTGCTCGCTCATGGGGGTGCTTGTGCTCCTTTGTCGTTTTTGTCTGCGATCACCTGCTGCAAGCGCGCCAGCGCCAGATCGAACTTGACCACCTGGAGCCACTCGTTCACTTCGTCCACACCAACCGCAAGCCGGGTGCCAATGACGATCTGCTGCAGGTCTTTGACCCGGGCCAGCGCGCTGAACTTGTTTTGGGCCAGCAGGGGCAGGAGCTCGGCCACTGCGGCATCAAATTGCGCTTCGTCAAATGGCTTCGGTGAAATTGCTTGTGGTGCAGTAGCTTGTGGTGCGCCAAGCGATGCATCAACCGGTGCTTGTGGCAGCCACTGGGCCAGCGCACGCTTGAGGGCATCTGCAACGATGGGTTTGGGCAAGAAATCATCCATGCCAATCGCCAGGCACTGTTTGCGGTCTTCCTCAAAGGCGTCTGCGGTCAAGGCAATGATGGGCCAGCGCGGGTGGGCATGCTCAACCTCCCATTGGCGAATTTTCTGGGTGGCGGCATAGCCGTCGAGTACCGGCATGTGCAGGTCCATCAGAATCAGGTCAGGGCGCGCGCCACGGGCGATGGCATCTACCGCTTGCTGGCCATTGTTGACAACGGTGTGGCTAAGCCCGAGCTGGGTCAGCATGGCAGCCACCACTTTGCAATTGATCAGGTTGTCTTCGGCCACCAGCACATGGCCAGATAACATGGTCCAGCTTTGTGCTGCGGCCTGGTCAGCCCTTGCCAGCACCAGCAGGTTGCTTTGCTGTTCGGTACTCAGGCGCGTAACCCTGATGCGAAACCAGAACCGTGAGCCCTGACCCGGCGCGCTGTCAACGCCTACCTCGCCGCCCATGGCGCGGGCCAGATTATTGACAATGGACAGCCCCAGCCCGGAGCCACCAAATTCGCGGGTGGTGGAGCTGTCGGCCTGCGAGAACGGCTTGAACAGCAGATCACGCTTGTCGGCGGCAACGCCGACGCCGGTATCGGTTACAGAAAACTCCAGCATGGCCGTGGTGGCGTCGTGCGACAGTTCAAGGGCGTTGATGTGAATCTGCCCTTGCCGGGTAAATTTGACGGCGTTGCCGACCAGGTTGGACAGCATTTGGCGCAGCCGGTAAGCATCAGACTGGTACACCGCATCAAGCGGGCCTTGCCATTGGCAGTCAAGTTGCAGGTTTTTGGCTTGGGCCGCACCCACAAACAGCGACTGGATTTCAGAGACGAGCTGCGCCGGATGAAACACACGCGACTCGGCCTGGAACTTGCCCGCCTCAATCTTGGACAGGTCAAGAATGTCATTGAGCAGGGTTAACAAGGTCTGCCCGCTGCTCAGAATGACGCGGGCATAGTCACGCTGCTCGCGCTCCGTGACCTTGGGCATCAAGAGCAGTTGCGCCATGCCCAAAATGCCGTTCATGGGTGTGCGGATTTCATGCGACATGGTGGCCAGGAAACGGCTCTTGGCCAAGTTGGCCGCCTCTGCATTGGCCTTGGCGTGCTGTAGCTCTTCGTTTACTTTACGCTGTGTTTGCAACGCCGTTAAGTGGTTGTTATAGCCATGCACCAGTTGAAATATCTCGTCGAATACCGGGCCGGTAGGCAGAGGTTGGTGGACTGCTTCTGGGTCTTTTTCGATGATCCGAAAACCGTCTGATACGGCCCGAATCGGCTTGACCACGTTTTTGGCAAAGTACCAGGTCAGCACCAACAAGCTCAGCAGAGAAAGCACCATCAATCCAAGGGTAATAAACGCCAACTCGTTGATTTTTTCAGTCAGCGGCGCGCGTGGTGCAATACTGACCAGCACGCCTTGGGTTTGCTTGGCGTGTTCCACGTTCATCAATACTTCCTGCCCGTCAAGCACCAGCCTTGGCACGGGTGGTGTGGCGCGCACCAGCGCCAGCAGCCCGGGCGTGAGCGGCTGGCCAAAGCGCAGCGGGTCAGAGTGCAGTTCGATGCGGCCCTGGGCGTCAATCTGCATCACCTGTGTGCCGGGTGCCAGCGCCACACCCGCCAGAAACTGCTGCATGATCTCGTTATTGAGGAGGATCACCAGCACACCGACCACTTCAGCCTTGCCAGTTTTGGGCGACTGGTGGTGGATGGCCCGCACCACGCTGATGGCCTTGCGCTGCGCACTGTTCTGGTTCAGGTTGTCATCAATGCCGCGCCATAAGGTGGGTACACGGGCGTCCAGCGCCTCGCGCAGCAGCCCCACCGCCACGGCGCGTTGCACCAGGCTGAAGTCGAGCGTTTGACCCGCCTGAAAATGGGCCCCATCGGTGGAAATAATATGAATCGAGTCAAGCCCCTTGACGCGCACATAATTGTTCAGGATATAGCCCATTTGTGCGCGCACGGCCAGGGCGTCAAACGTGCTTTCAAGGGTATGGTCGGCGTTCTCAAGCGCCAGTCCAATGGCTGGATTGCCCGCAATATTGGCGGCCAGGTCTTCAATCTGAACTTGATAAAGGCGCAGATACGACGCAAGACTGGACAGCAGCCGGGCGTTGTCTTGCTCGGCCTGATCAATCACGATGTTTCTGGATATCTCAAAGGCCGCACCGCCAAGCAAGATCAGCGGCAAGATACCCGCGCCCAGCAGGTAGCTGAGCATCTTGGCTGCAATGTTTGAGCGCCACTTCATGCTGGGCTTCTTGACGCGGTTCAAAGGGCGGTGGCTTGGGTGATCAGGCGGGTATCGATCAGCGTGACCTCGGGCACCACATCGCCCTGAATCAGCCGGTTTGCCAGCGCGATGCCCTGGTAGCCTTGCTCAGCGGCCTGTTGGTCAATGGTGGCGGCTATTGTGCCGGCCTTGATCTCGATGATGGCCTCGCGCAAGGCATCAAAACCGGCCAGCTTGACTTGCGTTTTGCCGCTTTCTTGAAGGTATTTGGCGGCGCCAATGGCCATCATGTCGTTGGCGGCAAACAGCAGCTTGATGTCAGGAAACTTTTCAAACATCGCTTTGGTAGCGGCATAGCCTTCGTCAATTTTCCAATTGGCGGACTCGGAAGCCACGATGGTGATGTGCTGGTTTTCCAGCAACGCCCGAGTCGCACCGCGCGCGCGTTGCTGCGCGTTGTCGGCACTGCGGATGCCCTCCAGCATGCCCGCCTGGGTTGGGGTGACAATGCCTTCGGCCAGGAATTTGCCTGCCTTGTAGGCACCGGCCTCGTTGTCAACACTGACGAACGCAATGGGTTTTAGACCCGCCTGGGCCACTGCCGCCTGGTCCAGACGGTTGTCAATGTTGACTACCTTGATACCGGCATCGATGGCTTTTTTGAGGGCGGCCACCAGGCGCTGCGAATCGCCAGGGGCAATCACAATGGCCGCCACCTTGTCGGCAACCAGGTCGTCAACCAACTGAATTTGTTGCTCGATCGAGGTCTCTTGGGCTGCGGTCTTGACCTTGAGGGTAAGCCCGAAGTCTTTTTCGGCGCGGCGCGCGCCTTTTTCCATTTCGACAAAAAACGGGTTGGTCAGTGTTTTCATGACCAACCCGATTTCTTTTTTGGCCACTGGCGGCGCCACTGGGGCTGGCGCTTGGGCCGGGGTGGTGACGCTGGGGCCGCTGGACTGGCCACAAGCCAGCAAACCCATGGCCATGACAAACGCAGGCAAAAAACGCAAAAGCAGCATGAAACTTCCTTAAATCAATGAACGAACTCAATAATTCTCGCTTCATCGCGCATTCACGCAAATCTTGGAGCGGTTAAATGTTTTAAACATTTAAAGCGATCCGGGGAGTACCCATTGCCTGAAACACACGTTGAAATTGCCCTGCTTTTGCTAAATGAGTTCTCGTGGCCATGGACTTGAGCAGTGGACCACTGCGTGATGCACTCAAATCTGCCTTGCTTCAGGCCGATAACCCTATCAGCAACATAGGAAATGTGATCCAGCAGCAGCACACAAAGTGAGCATAATCGCTGCCCCGTGAGACCGGGATGCAGTGCACTGCAGTGCAGTGCAGATCAGCGCTCACCAAGCACCTGATGCGCACATAAACATTTTTATAAATTCATCCTGGTATGTTGGAGACACAATGAATATTCATTTCCGCGATTGGCCGGTTGCGCTCAAACTCAATTTGGTGTTGCTGCTTGCCGGCACCACGCTCTTTGGGGTCATGACGTTTTTTGTCAGCCAGCGTGTCAGCGCAGCACTGGAAAAAGACAGCCTTGGCAATCTTGCGCGAATTACCGGCATGACCATTGACATGGCAGATGCCTACAAGCGTGCGCTGGAAAATGACATCAATCGGCTCGCTGACGTGTTCGCTGGCAACTTCAAAGGAGACTTCGTTCTCGACGAAACAATGTCGCCCGGCATCGGCAGCACAGACATGCCGGTGTTGCGCAACGGCGCGACAACGCTCAATTTCGATTTTGGCATCGTGGACCGGTACACCGCCCTGACCGGTGCAGTGGCGACCGTTTTTGCTTTGGATGGCGACGACTTCGTGCGCATCACGACTTCACTCAAGAAGGAAAACGGCGAGCGTGCGGTGGGTACGACGCTGGGCAAAACTCACCCCGGCTACGCCAAGCTGACCGCTGGCTTGACCTACCTGGGCAAGGCCACGCTGCTCGGCCGCGACTACATCACCAAGTACACGCCCATCAAGAGTGCCAGCGGCAAGGTGATTGGCATCCTCTTCATCGGTATCGACTTTACCGATGGTCTCAAGGCGCTCAAGGAAAAAATTCGCGGCGTCAAGGTGGGTAACACGGGTTACGTTTACGTGCTCGACGCCACACCAGGCACGGACCTGGGAAACCTGGTGGTGCACCCAAGCATTGAAGGTCAAAGCCTGCTTAACGCCAAAGACAGCGATGGTGAAGAATTTATCAAGAACATGCTGGAGAAAAAGTCCGGGGTGGTCAAATATCCGTGGAAGAACCCGGGCGACACTGCGGCGCGCGACAAGATTGTTGCCTTTGACTACTACCCTGGCTGGAACTGGGTTGTCGCCACTGGTAGTTATCTGGACGAATTCACTGCGCTCAGCACCGAGGTGCGCAACACCCTGATTGGCGCCGTGACCGTGGCTGTGCTGATCCTGTTGGGGCTGTGTTTCGTCGGCATTCGCAATTGGGTCACCCTGCCCTTGCGACGCATGTTGACAGCTGCAAACCGCCTCGCTCAAGGCGACCTGACGGTGCGCATTGACCGGGTATCCGCAGATGAACCCGGCCAGGTTTTGCAGGCGATGCAAAACCTGGTCAGCAAGCTCTCTGCGGTAGTCGATGATGTCAACAGTGGAGCCAACAGCCTGGCCAGCGCCTCGGAAGAAATCAACGCCACGGCGCAATCGCTCTCGCAAGCCGCCAGCGAACAAGCCGCGAGCGTTGAAGAAACCAGTGCCTCAATCGAACAAATGGCGTCTTCAATTGCCCAAAACAACGATAACGCCACGCTCACTGAAGGCATCGCCAGCACCGCAGCCAAAGAAGCTGCTGAAGGCGGTGAATCGGTCAGCGCGACCGCAGCAGCGATGAAGCAAATTGCCAAGAAGATCGGCATCATCGACGATATTGCAGCGCAAACCAACCTGCTGGCGCTCAATGCGGCTATTGAAGCCGCGCGCGCCGGTGCGCACGGCAAAGGCTTTGCGGTGGTGGCGGCAGAGGTGCGCAAACTCGCCGAACGCAGTCAGGTGGCAGCCCAAGAGATTGGTGAAGTTGCCACCAACAGTGTCGAGTTGGCCGAGAAAGCTGGCAATCTCCTGAGCTCCATCGTGCCAAACATTCGTAAGACTTCGGATTTGGTGCAGGAAATCACGGTGGCATCGAGCGAACAGTCGAGCGGCGCCGGACAGATCAACGCGGCCATGAGCCAGTTAAGCCAAGCCACGCAACAAAACGCGTCGAGTTCCGAACAGTTGGCCGCCACAGCTGAAGAAATGAGCAGCCAGGCTGAGCAGTTGCAGCAAAGCATGGCGTTCTTCAAGCTTGCTTAGGCGCCTGACGCACATCGCAAGACGCCACGCAGTCCAGAGCCAGTGACAGCTAATTCAAGGGATTTTCTTCAGTGGGTACAGGCACAGCTTCATCCGGAATTTTTGGGGTGTCAGACGCATGGTCTTCCATCGGTGTCTTCTTTTCCGGCTGCGGCGTCTTGTCCGCGCCAGGCGCGACATCTTCGCCGTGGTGTTGCTTCTCTTGCTGTACTTTCTTGTCGTGGGCAATGTTGCGTGGGTCAGTCATGATTGACACGCGTACCCCCGGCAAAGTAAAACTGCTACGGTCTCCCCAGCAAAGCCGGGGGATTACCTGTTTTATTTAGGGGGCCGGATCTCAGGCAAAGTTGGCTTCAGCAAAGCGCCAGTTCACCAGGTTGCTCAAGAAGGTTTCAACATACTTGGGGCGCGCATTACGGTAATCAATGTAATAGGCGTGCTCCCAAACGTCCACCGTCAGCAGGGCTTTGTCGCCAGTAGTCAAGGGGGTGCCCGCAGCGCCCATGTTGACGATATCAACCGAGCTGTCAGCCTTTTTCACCAGCCAGGTCCAGCCGGAGCCGAAGTTGCCCACGGCGCTCTTGACAAACGCTTCCTTGAACGCGGCGTATGAGCCCCACTTGGCGTTGATGGCGTCTGCCAGGGCGCCGGTGGGCTCACCGCCGCCATGGGGGGTCAGGCAGTTCCAGAAAAAGGTGTGGTTCCAGACTTGGGCGGAATTGTTGTAAATGCCTCCGCTGGATTTTTTGACGATGGACTCGAGGTCCATGCTTTCGAACTCAGTGCCTTTTTGCAGGTTGTTGAGGTTCGCCACATAAGCGCTGTGATGCTTGCCATAGTGGTATTCCAGCGTCTCCTGTGAGTAGTGGGGTGCCAGGGCATCCATCGCAAAAGGCAGGGCGGGCAAAGTATGTTCCATGTGATCCTCTGTATTGAGTTGAAAAAGAAATTGTAAAAAATTTCAGGTGGCAGCTTACACCACTCGCATATCAACCGTGCCATCAACAAGGGTAGCCATAACAGCCTGGCCCGGCGCAGTCTGTTGGCAACTGGCAATGGTCTTACCCTGCTCGTCGGACAACATGGCATAGCCCCGCGCCAGTACCAGGTGCGGGTCGAGCAGGTTCAGGCGCAGAGACGCGCGCTCCAGGCGCTGAGCCTGTTGTTGCCAGGCGCGCTGAACGGCGGTGGGCAACTGGCTTGCCAGGCGCTGCTGGTGCTGCTCTTTTTGTTGCAAAAAATGCCTGACTGCGCTTTGCAGGCCATGGGCGCTGGCCGCCAGCCGCAGGCGCTGGGCCGCCATGCGTTCGGACGGTCGCCCCAGGTGCGCCACAGTCTGATCCAGTCGCTGACCCTGGCGATCAAGCTGGCGCAGCACGACGTCGCTAAGGCGGCGTTGGGCTTGGTCCAGCGCGCCCAGCCAGGCCTGGCGCGGCTGTGCCACCAGTTCGGCTGCAGCGGTGGGCGTGGGTGCGCGCAGGTCTGCACAAAAGTCGGCAATGGTGAAGTCGGTCTCGTGGCCAACGCCGCAAATGATGGGCACCGGGCTTTGCACCATCAGCCGGGCCAACGCTTCGTCGTTGAAGGCCCACAGGTCTTCCAGCGCGCCGCCGCCGCGCACCAGCAGAATCACATCGATCGGCTGGGTCTTGAGTTGGTACAAGGCCGACAGCGCAGCCCGCAACTCGGCCGGCGCGTTAACGCCCTGCACCGAGGCAGGGGCCAACACCACCGGAATGTGCGGCACGCGCCGCTGCAGCGCGGTCACCACATCATGCAAAGCCGCCGCACCGAGCGAGGTCACCAGGCCGATGGCGCGCGGCATGACGGGCAAGGCCCGTTTGCGGCTGGCGTCAAACAGCCCTTGCGCTTCCAGCTTGGCCTTGAGTTTGAGAAATTCCTCGAACAAACTGCCCTGGCCGGCGCGGCGCATGCCTTCGATGATCAATTGCAAATCGCCACGCGGCTCGTAAACGCCCAGGCGCCCTTGTACCTCGACCAGTTCACCATCACGCGGTGCAAAGTCAAGCCCGCTGGCCGCGCGCTTGAACATGGCGCAGCGCAGTTGTCCAGAGGTATCTTTCAGCGAGAAATAGCAATGGCCGCTGGCGGCGCGCGAAAACCCCGACAACTCCCCGCGCACCGTCACCGGGTTGAAGCGGGCCTGTAGCGCATCGGCGATGGCGCGGCACAGCGCACCCACAGTCCAAATCGCACCGGCAACAGACTGCAAAGACGGCTCAGCCATCATGCAAAGGCACCTAACGCTAGCAACACGATAGTGAATTGCCCACAATTTGGCGCGAGGATCATAAAACCAAAAACGCTAGCAGCAGTATGAGACTTTTCGTTGAACATCATTGATTTAATTGAGTTTTTTCTTCTTAATTTGTAATCAAGGTGTTACAAATTATGACAAGATTCATCCGAAGATAGATATTGGGGCAATTACTCACAAAGTTATCCACAGAAAAAGCTAGGGGGCTGTCGAACTTTCGGCATCGAAGCGAAATTCGACCCCAGCGAGGACAGTTTTTGCCGGATTTGCAGGCCCATAGCCGTAGCTATAGGCCAAAAAGACGGTAAAAAATGGACCGCTGCGGTCGGATTGCAGCCGATGTACCGAAAGTCCGACAGCCTCCTAGCACTGCGCAAAGCACAGGCGCTCGCCTTGAAAGACACAAATGTTATAGCTTTGGCAAAACTTCAGTTACGGCATAGGTCGCAATGTCCATCAGTTTGGCATGGCGCGGGTCGGTGTTGGACAGCAGCGTTGCCACCTGAACATAGGAGTTGGCAACAAACACTTTGCCTTCGGGCGCATCGCGCTCCACGCCGTAGCGGATGTTCGTGCGTTCGGTGACCGACATTTTACTGATCAGCCCCTTGGTAGCCCAAATCTTGCCAAAGCGCGCCAGTTCAGACAAACGGCCACAGATATTGATGGTTTCACCCAGCACCACCAACTCAAAGTTGGTGTTGGTCCTGAAGGTGCCGAGCCATTCTTCGCCCTCGCTCAGGCCGATGTTCATGTACAAAGGATTGGTCCAGCCCTTGCGCACCATCCATTCGTGGCTGATGTTCTTCATGGTCTCCCGCACCTTGTTGGCGCACAGCACAGCGTTCATCAGGTAATTGCGATCGGGCTGCGGGAAAAAGTAATAAACCATGCCGTCGCCCGTGTGTTTGCCGTAGGCGCCGTAATACTCCCGGAAGATCGGGTCCAGCGTGGACCAAATCTGGTTGATCAATTGAAAATAGTCTTCGGGCGGTAGCTCGGAACAAATGCGCACCGAATTTTGCAGGTCGGCGACCATCACGGCCAGCGGCGTCAGCACCGGCAGGCGCTGGCTGAGCAAGGCGCGAATGAACGAATCGCGTCGCGAAACACAGTTGAGCAACTGACTGACATCGTGCTTTTCTGGCACATAGACAATCAACACGCCTTCGCGAAAGCTCAGGGCAACCACCTGGCAGGGGCCGATTTCAGGATCAGGATGGACCAGGCTGACAATGTGCTGGATGCGGTTTTCGGGCTCCGGACACTGGTCGTAACAATTCATCAGCCATTGCCGCTGCACATCAGCCAGGTTGCCCAGATTCTGGTTGAAGGTTTGGCGCGGCAAACGGCTCTTGATAGGCCCCAAATGGGCATTGAACAAACTGGCCTGCTCCTGCTGCGGTAAAGTTGCCGCCCATTCGAGCAGGGTAGGCACGATAGAACGGTCGTTAGCCCGTTCCGGAATCGGGTTGTCGGCAAAGAACTCCTTTTGCGCCAGCGCGTTGAGCCAGATCAACTGAAACTCGAAGTTGACCATGTAGGCAGGATACGGAATATTTTCGACCGAAACCTGAACCGATTCGCTGCGCTGAACGGCGACTGGCTCTACGCGCTTTTCAAAAAAAGAGGTCCCGGCAGCGGGCATGGGCTCGGCGCTTAGGGTTGGCGATGGCAATGGCGCAATCACTGGTGCCGGGGCAGTAGCGCGTTCGGCTTCGGATCGCCTGATTTTGACCGAGTCGGCCTGACCGACCAGTTGCCGCTTGATGTCGTCCATGCTGGCACCATTGCGCTTGAGTTCCTGAATTCGCCCGATACGTTCCAGCGCCCACGCCGGAAAGTAGCCCAGGGTGGTGGGCGCCTCGCCCGGCGCGGCCGCTTGCCGACGCACTTCCGGCCGGGGCAGGAGCCCGACGGCAATGTAATTATTGAGGGTGGCACGCGAAATGCCGGCACCTTCAAGCAATGCGACGCTGGTTAACATGAAACTATCCACTGCTTTCTTTGTTAGACACTTGAACTATATAGATACACAATTGGATTGCAAGTGTCCAAGTGATGAAAGTGGGGCGCTGTACCAGGGGTGTTGCTTTATGGCATCAGTGCTTCAGTGAATTCAGTTGCCTAATTAAACGTCGGCAGACTGGCGGCTTCACGGCTCTGGCTGCACGCACGCCGCAGCAAGTGCATACAAAGGGCCCGCAAAGCTGAGTCAGGAATCTTGCCAGATCACCCGGCGGCCCGAGCTTTCCCAAAGCTCGTAATTGGCTGAATAGGCGTCTTCGATGCTGTTGCGTTTGACCTTGAAGGTGGGTGTGACGATGTCGTTCTCAACTGTCCAAGCCATGCTGGCGACCACCAGGCACTTGAGCTGTTCGTGTGGGTCCAGGGTTTCATTGATGGTTTTCAGGTGCTGCGCCAAAGACAGTTCGAGCTCTGAGCGCTTGGCCGGGTCGGCGGCGCTTGCCAGGGATTCGGCGTTAAGCATCACAATGCCCAATGGCTGGCCCATGTTAGCGCCGGTCACCACACAGGCTTCCACCGCGTCGTGCATCACCAGTTTGTCTTCGATGGGTGCCGGCGCCACGTATTTGCCCTTGCTGGTCTTGAACAAGTCCTTGACGCGCCCGGTGATGTGCAGGCAGCCTTGCGCGTCAATCTGGCCCTTGTCGCCGGTATGCAGCCAGCCGTCTTCGGTGAAGGCTTTGCGGGTCAACTCAGGCTCTTTGTAGTAGCCCTGCATCAGCGCCGGGTTGCGCATCTGGATCTCGCCGCTTGCAGCATCGATGCGAATGTCAACGCCCGGGTAGACCGGCCCCACCGAGCCTTCCTGGTTTTGCCCTGGCAGCGTCAGGTTTGAGACGGCCAGGTTTTCAGTCATGCCGTAGCCTTCGTTGATGGGCAGACCCAGTTTGCGGTACCAAGCCAGCAACGGCACCGGCATGGGCGCCGCGCCCCCGGCGGCAAAACGGCACTGGTCCAGCCCCAGTGCCTTATGCACTTTGCGCTGCACCAGGCCGCCAATGAGCGGAATCGACAACAGCAGGCTGAGCTTGGCCGACGGCATCTTGTGGTGCACCCCATGCTGAAACTTGACCCAAAGCCGCGGCACCGAAAAGAAAATGGTGGGGTGCGCACGCTGCAAGTCGGTGGTGAAGGTGTCGAGCGATTCGGCAAAAAACACATGCATGCCGGTGTAAAGCCAGCCATGCTCCACCAGCACACGCTCGACCACATGGGCCAGCGGCAGGTAGGACAGCATGCGGTCTTGCTGCGTCATGCCCACGGCGGCAGCACCGGTGGCAATGGCCCAGGCGAAATTGCCAAAGCTGTGCATCACGCCCTTGGGCTTGCCGGTGGTACCCGAGGTGTAGATCAGGGTGGCGAGCTCATCGGCAGCGCGAACCACTTCACCCTGCATGGGTTCGTTGCGGGCGACGATGACGTCCCAGTCTTCGAACCGTTTGAGCGCGTCCGGCGGCGACAGTGGGTAGCTGATGCAAGGCAGGTCCGCGGGCACGCCCGGCTTCATCAACTCCCAGTCGTCGAGCTTGCCAATGAAACAAGCCCGCGCTTCGCTGTGCGTCAAAATCTGCTTGACGGTGTCATGCCCCAGCGTGGGATACAGCGGCACCGACACATAGCCAGCCATCCAGATCGCCAGGTCACTCATCAGCCACCAGGCACAGTTTTTCGACAAAATGGCTACCTTGGCGCCGGGCTCCCAACCTTGGGCTTTGAGGTGAGTCGCCATGCGGCGCACCTGGTCGCCCACTTGCGCCCAAGTCAAGTCTTGAATAAGACCGCCGCCCATTGGCTGGGTCAGGGCAATGCGGTCCGCCGCGGTTTTTTCCCAAAAATACAGTCGCTGTAAAGCCAGTTGGTCAGAGGTCACAGTATTCATTGAACTTGTCTCCATCAATGGTGAAAGTCATGCCCGCTGCGGGTGTTGGCTGGCCAGTATACGGACAGCGCAAATGCTTGTGAACCCGAAAAGCCATAACCAAATCAGGAAACTGAAAAACCATCAACCCTTACGTGAAATTTATCAAGAAGTTGCCACCATTTCGGACCGCTGGCAAACACATTACCAGCGGCAACACGTTACGCCCAACTATTTTGAAGCTTGGGGCTTATGCATGTCAGCAGTTTGGCGAAAGTTACGGATGGTGGTCTCAAAGTTTGCGACCGACCGCGCATCCAAGCCAACCTGCTGTTGCGCAATATGCTCGTCAAGCATGAGTTCAAAGCGCTGTTGATTGAAAGGATTGTCCCGAAGCAAGGGGGTCAACAAGGTATGAATAACCGCTTCCTGCGCCTTGATGGTGCCTTGCATATTGGTGATCAGCACATCCATGGCAGCACGAAATTCTTCTATCTGGTCCGCTGTGGTCTCCACGGCAACCACCAATGCATTCCTTAAATATTCGACTTCTTGGTTCAATTCTTCATTTGTCATGTGAGCTCGCGAGTATGGTTTTGAAGCCCGCATTGTCTGACGCTACGACCGATACGGCAAGCGCTTAAAGCCCTTGACGCTGTGATCACGGCACACATCCACCGCCATGCTGATGCCCTCGTTTCCAAGCGCGATGATGAACGCACCACCTACTTGATGCTCTAGACATGTCCAACTTGGCCAAACAAATTCGCGAAGCACTGTCCATGTTTGCGCGCAATGGCACAGAGCCGGCTTTGATTGGCGGTTTGGCTGTGGTAGCGCACCAGGTGGTGCGTGCCACCAAAGATGTGGACTTTTTAGTAGCCGCCGAAGCCTCAGACAAAATCCACAGTGCGCTGCTAGATTTAGGCTACCAGTGTCTGTACCGCAGCCAAGACGCAGCCAACTATGCGTGGCGCAGAAGGTCTGGATTTGCTCTACGCGCATCGCCCCCTTGCTCGCCGCCTATTGGCACAAGCATTGGTGCGCGACCAGCCTATGCGGGGAGATCACTGGCGGCTGTGATTGCCCGAGGGCTTGAGAGACACCAGCCAAGACAAAAGCCCGACCAGTTTCCCGGTCGGGCTTTTTGTTGGCACAGCGACAACAGGCGTTTGCTACCAGTTCACTTCCTCTGCGGCGGCAAGTCCGTGCAACTGCCATGCGCCACTTCGGCCGCCATGCCAATGCTTTCGCCCAGCGTGGGGTGCGGGTGAATGGTTTTGCCGATGTCGATGGCATCAGCACCCATTTCAATCGCCAGCGCCACCTCGCCGATCATGTCGCCCGCATGGGTGCCGACCATGCCGCCGCCCAGGATTTTTCCGTGGCCATGCGCTTCGGGACTGTCATCAAACAACAGTTTGGTGACGCCTTCGTCGCGGCCATTGGCGATGGCGCGGCCTGAAGCGTTCCAGGGGAACAGACCTTTTTTGACCTTGATGCCTTGGGCCTTGGCCTGGTCTTCGGTCAGGCCAACCCAGGCCACTTCGGGGTCGGTGTAGGCCACGCTCGGGATCACGCGGGCGTTGAAGGCGGCGGATGCCAGTTCCTTATTCCCAAGCAGTTCACCCGCAATGACTTCGGCAGCCACGTGAGATTCATGAACTGCTTTGTGCGCCAGCATAGGCTGGCCGACGATGTCACCGATGGCGAAGATGTGCGGCACATTGGTGCGCATCTGGATATCGACGTTGATAAAACCTCGGTCTGTGACGGCGACACCGGCCTTGTCCGCGGCTATTTTCTTGCCGTTGGGCGTGCGGCCAACCGCTTGCAGCACCAGGTCGTACACCTGCGGTGCAGGCGCTGTACCGCCCTCCTCTGCGGGCGCAAACGTCACCTCGATACCCTCGGGTGTAGCCTTGGCGCCCACCGTCTTAGTCTTGAGCATGATGTTGTCAAAGCGCGGCGCGTTCATTTTTTGCCAGATTTTGACCAGGTCGCGGTCGGCGCCCTGCATCAGGCCGTCGAGCATTTCGACCACATCCAGGCGCGCACCTAGCGTGCTATAGACCGTGCCCATTTCCAGGCCGATGATGCCGCCGCCCAAAATCAGCATGCGTTTGGGCACGGCTTTGAGTGCGAGCGCGCCGGTCGAGTCCACCACGCGCGGGTCGTTGGGCATGAAAGGCAGGCGCACCGCTTGGCTGCCGGCGGCGATGATGCATTTTTTGAAGGCGATGGTTTGCGACTTGCCGGTTTTTTCTTGGCCAGTGCCGCTGGTTTCTTCCACTGTGACATGGTTAGGCCCGACAAACGCGCCGTAGCCACGTACGATCGTGACCTTGCGCATTTTGGCCATGGCTCCCAGGCCACCAGTGAGCTTGCTGATCACTTTTTCTTTGTGGCCACGCAGCATGTCCACATTGACCACCGGCTTACCAAAATCGACACCCAGCGCGCCCAGATGGCTCACTTCGTCTATGACGCTGGCCACATGCAACAGCGCTTTGCTGGGGATGCAGCCCACGTTCAGGCAAACGCCGCCGAGTTGGGCGTAACGTTCCACCAGAACGACCTTGACACCGAGGTCGGCCGCGCGAAATGCTGCCGAATAGCCACCGGGGCCGCCGCCGAGCACCAGCAGGTCGCAGTCAAGGTCGGCCGTGCCGGCATAACTGGCAGCGACGGGCGCGTTGACAGGTGCAGCGGCGGACACTGCGGCCTGGGGCGCAGCGGGCGCGGCGGCAGCGGGTGCCGTAGCGGCCTGGGCTGCTGGCGCAGCAGCCGCGTCAGAAGATTCCAGCACCAGCAACAAGGAGCCTTCGCTCACCTTGTCGCCCAGTGCCACTTTGAGTTCTTTCACCACACCGGCGTGGCTACAGGGTATTTCCATGGACGCCTTGTCAGACTCCACGGTGATCAGGCTTTGCTCGGCCTTGACCGTGTCGCCGGGTTTGACCAGCAGTTCGATCACTGCCACGTCCGAGAAGTCGCCAATGTCGGGGACTTTGATGTCGATGAGTGCCATATCTAATTCCTAATTGATTGAAAGCGATTTGATTTCGTCATAGCTAGCGCGAAGCGACGCGGCGCTTCGATGTCTGTGAACACGCCCGTCCTTGCGAAGGTGGTCGTCATTGCGAACGTAGTGAAGCAATCCATGAATTCTGAATACATGGACTGCCGCGCTACCCTCGCAGTGACGAGGCATCTGTTCATAATGCGCGTACGGTATCGGGCCGGATTCGGGGAGCTCGCAATGACGAAAATGATCAGAGCAATACGCGGCGGAAGTCGCCCAGTATTTGGCCCAAATAGACGTTAAAGCGCGCCGCAGCAGCGCCGTCGATCACGCGGTGGTCCCAGGTCAGGCTCAGTGGCAACATCAGGCGCGGCTGGAAGGCCTTGCCGTCCCACACCGGCTCGGTGGTGGAGCGGCAGACACCCAGAATGGCGACTTCGGGCGCGTTGATGATGGGCGTGAAGTAACGCCCGCCGATGCCACCCAGTGACGAAATGGTGAAGCTGGCACCGGTCATCTCGGCCGGGCCCAACTTGCCGTCGCGCGCTTTTTTGGCCAACTCGCCCATTTCGGTGCTGATCTGGTAGATGCCTTTTTTGTCGGCATCTTTAATCACCGGCACCATCAGGCCGTTGGGTGTGTCAGCGGCAAAACCGATGTGAAAGTACTGCTTGTAGATCAGCGCGTCGCCGTCCAGGCTGCTGTTGAACTCGGGGTATTTCTTGAGTGCTGCCACGCAGGCCTTGATCAGGAACGCGAGCATGGTGACCTTGACGCCCGACTTCTCGTTTTCCTTGTTGGTGGAGACGCGGAAGGCTTCGAGGTCGGTGATGTCGCAGTCGTCGTGGTTGGTGACGGCCGGAATCATGATGGCGTTGCGCAACAGGTTGGCGCCGCTGATCTTTTTGATGCGACTCAACTCCTTGCGCTCTACGGGTCCGAACTTGGCAAAGTCCACCTTGGGCCACGGGATCAGGCCCAGACCGGCGCCGTCGTTACTGCCAGTACCAGCGCTCTTGGCTTGCGCCTGCGCCGCCAGGGTTTGCACCGCACCGCTCATGACCGATCGGGTGAAGGACTGCACGTCGTCATCGGTGATGCGGCCCTTGAGGCCGGTACCCTTGACTTCGCTCAAAGGCACGCCGAGTTCGCGGGCGAACTTGCGCACTGACGGTGACGCATGGGGCAGACCCAGCGCCGGTGTGGCGGTGGGAACGTGGGCCGGTGCGGCTGCCACGCTGACACTTGCCGCAGCTTGCGCTGGTGCCGCTGCAGCAGGTGCTGACGTTGCCGGGGCAGGTGCTGCGGCAGCTGAAGCTGCGGGTGCAGCGGCAGAAGCAGCTGAAGCGACAGATCCTTCCAGAATCGCCAGCAGGTCGCCAATATTGACCTTGTCGCCGAGCTTGACCTTGAGTTCCTTGATGACGCCAGCGGCGCTCGACGGGATTTCCATTGAGGCTTTGTCGGACTCCACCGTGATCAGGCTTTGCTCGAGCTTGATCGTGTCACCCACCTTCACCATGACCTCGATCACGGCCACATCCTTGAAGTCGCCAATGTCGGGCACGTGCACTTCGATCGGGCCAGTGGCAGCGGCAGGCGCTGCTTGAGCGGCAGCGGGTGCCGCTTCGGCGGGCGCATCGGCAACGGGTGCAGCGGCTGCGGCAGCGGGCTCAGCCGCGTCACCGGCCACTTCGAGCATCAGCACCAGCGAGCCTTCACTCACCTTGTCGCCCAGCGCGACCTTGAGCTCCTTGACCACACCCGAATGGCTGGACGGGATTTCCATCGAAGCCTTGTCGGACTCGACTGTCAGCAGACTTTGCTCCGCCTTGATGGTGTCACCGGGTTTGACCAGCAGTTCGATCACTGCCACATCGGAAAAGTCGCCAATGTCGGGGACCTTGATTTCTATGATTGACATTTTTTGTCTCCGGATTCAATTGGGGTTATGCGTACAGCGGGTTCACTTTATCGGTATTGATACCGTACTTGACAATGGCCTCAGCCACTTTGCTCACTGGCAATGTGCCGTCTTCGCTCAGCGCCTTGAGGGCGGCCACCACGATGAAGTGGCGGTTGATCTCGAAGTGCTCACGCAGTTTGAAACGGAAGTCGCTGCGACCAAAACCGTCGGTGCCAAGCACTTTGTAGGTGCGGTCTTTCGGAATGAACGAGCGGATTTGCTCTGCGTAGGCTTTCATATAGTCAGTCGATGCCACCACCGGGCCATCATGGCCGGCCAGTTGTTGCGCCACAAAGGGCACTTTGGCAGGTGCGGTCGGGTGCAGCAGGTTGTCGCGCTCGCAGGCCTGGCCGTCGCGGGCCAGTTCGTTGAAGCTTGGGCAACTCCACACGTCAGCGGTGACACCCCAATCGTCAGCCAGCAGTTTTTGCGCCGCGAAGCTTTCGCGCAAGATGGTGCCAGAGCCCAGCAACTGAACACGCGGACCGGTAGCGCCGTCGGCACCGGGTTGGCTCAGGTACATGCCCTTGATGATCTGCTCTTCGGTGCCGGGCGTCAGGCCAGGCATGGCGTAGTTTTCATTGAGCAGCGTGATGTAGTAATAGACGTTGTCCTGTTTCTCCACCATGCGTTTGAGGCCATGGTGCAGGATGACACCGACTTCATGGGCAAACGTGGGGTCATAGCTGACGCAGTTTGGAATGGTTGCAGCCAGAATGTGGCTGTGGCCGTCTTCATGCTGCAGGCCTTCGCCATTGAGCGTGGTGCGCCCCGAGGTGCCACCCAGCAAGAAGCCGCGCGCTTGCATGTCGCCAGCAGCCCAGGCCAGGTCGCCAATGCGCTGAAAGCCAAACATCGAGTAATAGACGTAAAACGGCACCATGATGCGGTTGCTGGTGGAATAGCTGGTGGCCGCAGCAATCCAACTGGCCATGCCACCGGCCTCGTTGATGCCTTCTTGCAGCACCTGGCCCTTGGCGTCTTCCTTGTAGTACATCACCTGGTCTTTGTCGACCGGGGTGTATTTCTGGCCATCGGGGTTGTAAATGCCGATCTGGCGGAACAGCCCTTCCATACCGAAGGTTCGGCCTTCATCAACCAGAATCGGCACCACACGGGGCCCAAGCGCCTGGTCGCGCAGCAACTGCGTCAAAAAGCGCACATAAGCCTGCGTGGTGGAGATTTCACGGCCCTCTGCGGTGGGCTCAATGACACTCTTGAACACGTCCAGCGCGGGCACGGTGAATTGCTCGTCGGCCTTGGTGCGGCGGTGCGGCAGATAACCGCCCAGTGCCTTGCGGCGCTCGTGCAGGTAGCGCATTTCCGGCGTGTCGTCGGCCGGCTTGTAGAACGGAATGTCGGCAATCTGGCTGTCCGGGATCGGGATGTTAAAACGATCGCGGAAGATTTTGATGTCGTCGTCCGTGAGTTTTTTGGTCTGATGCACGTTGTTCTTGGCCTCACCGCTCTTGCCCATGCCAAAACCCTTGACCGTCTTGATCAGCAACACGCTCGGCTGGCCGGTGTGGTTGACCGCCGCATGGTACGCGGCATAAACCTTTTGCGGGTCATGGCCGCCGCGGCGCAGTTGCCAGATGTCGTCATCGCTCATCTTGGACACCATCTCCAGCGTTTTCGAGTCACGGCCGAAGAAGTGCTTACGCACGTAGGCACCGTCGTTGGACTTGAAGGTCTGGTAGTCGCCGTCGAGTGTGTCCATCATGAGCTTGCGCAGCGCGCCGTCTTTGTCGCGCGCCAGCAGCGGGTCCCAGTTACTGCCCCAGAGCAGCTTGATCACGTTCCAGCCAGCACCACGGAAAGTGCCTTCGAGCTCCTGCACGATTTTGCCGTTGCCGCGCACCGGGCCGTCCAGACGCTGCAAATTGCAGTTGATGACAAACACCAGGTTGTCGAGCTTTTCGCGCGCTGCCAGACCAATGGCGCCCAGGGATTCGACCTCGTCCATTTCGCCGTCGCCGCAAAACACCCAGACCTTGCGGTTCTCGGTGTTGGCAATGCCACGGGCGTGCAGGTATTTAAGAAAGCGCGCCTGGTAAATCGCCATCAGCGGCCCTAAGCCCATGGAGACCGTGGGGAACTGCCAGAACTCGGGCATCAACTTGGGATGCGGGTAGCTTGACAAACCCTTGCCGCCGGTTTCCTGGCGGAAATGCAGCAACTGTTCTTCAGTCAAACGGCCTTCCATGTAGGCGCGGGCATAGACGCCGGGTGCCACATGGCCTTGAATGTAGAGGCAGTCACCGCCATGGTTTTCAGATTCAGCATGCCAGAAGTGATTGAAGCCAGCGCCGAACATGTGTGCCAGCGAGGCAAACGAGCCAATGTGGCCGCCCAGGTCGCCGCCATCTTCGGGATGGTGGCGGTTGGCCTTGACCACCATCGCCATGGCGTTCCAGCGCATGTAGGCGCGCAGGCGTTCTTCGATTTCGATGTTGCCGGGGCAACGTTCTTCCTGGTCTGGCTCCAGGGTGTTGACATAACCGGTGTTGGCTGAGAACGGCATGTCCAGGCTGTTTTGTCGGGCATGCTCCAGCAATTGCTCCAGCAGAAAGTGGGCGCGTTCAGGGCCTTCGCTTTCGATGACGGCGCTCAAGGCGTCCATCCACTCGCGGGTTTCTTGGGTATCGGCGTCTGGCGCGGTTTCGCCTACTCGGCTCTCGGGTATTACTGACATGCTTTGTCTCCTGTTTTAAAAAGCGTTCGAATAATAATGCAATTTGCTGCTGTCTGTTCGCATCAAATTTTTGCAAATACATTACAAAATTTCACATTGTGTTTATTACTTTTGTATTATGAAACTAAATTTAAGGTGTTGCACTACACTTCACTTATGCCCCCATCTCACCCAGTAGCCTTGCCCAATGCACTTCCAGCGAGTCCTTGGCGGCGCCTGAAAACCTGGTGGTCACTCCTGTCGCCTCAGCGTCAGGATCGCTTTGCTATGTTGGCGCCGCTGGCGGCCGTGGTGCTTTTTCTGGTGGCGATCCTGTCGGCTTTTTCTTACTTGCGGCTGGAAGAAATCTCGCGCGAGCGTGAGGCGGTCAACCGTGATGTCGAGTACACCCAGCAGCGCATGCGCCTGCGTCTGCTTGAACAACAGGAGCAGCTCGGCCGACTTGCGCGCGAGCTGGCGAGCCGCGAAATCAGCCGCATCGACTTCACGGCCCGGGCCGAGGGTCTTGTCAACCTGTACCCCGAACTGCAGGGCCTGACGTGGATCGACGAGCACCGCAAAGTGCTGATGGACTACCACGCCGCCAATTACTCAAGCTCACAGCAACAGGCTCGGGAAAAAGCTGTGGGCGCCGCTGAACCGGTTGACCACTTCGGCCTGGCCCGCGAGTTGCTGATTCCAATTTATTCCGCGCCTGTGGACCAGGGTGGCCTCCCCACCTCGCTGGATCTTTACCTGCCGCTGATCGAAGCAGCGCGCTTCAAGGGCGCCCTGCTGGCGCTCTACTCGGTGGATGCCATGTTCCGCTACGGCGTGCCCGACGAAATCAATGCCAAGTACGCCATGTCGCTGCACGACGCGCAGGGAAAACTGCTCGCCGGCACCACGGTGACCGAGGGCAAGTTCAAGCGCCATTTGCTGCCCTGGGCCAGCCCCGTCAACGCCTACGAAATGCCGGTTTCGCCCATCGGCAATGGTTTGACGGTCCGCGGCCAGGCTTACCGCACGTCACTGGGCGTGATCGGCAGTGCCCTGTTCTGGATGGTGATGGTGCTCAGTGCCATCACCACCTGGCTGCTGCTGGCCAACTGGAGCCATACCCGCCGGCGTATCCAGGTCCAAGATGCGCTGGTGCAGGAAACCGCTTTTCGCCGCGCCATGGAAGACTCCATGCTTACCGGCATGCGCGCCCTCGACCTGCAGGGTCGCATCACCTACGTCAATCCCGCTTTTTGCCAGATGACAGGTTGGAGCGAAGCCGACCTGGTGGGTAAAACCGCACCTTTTCCTTATTGGCCCGAAGAAGATTTCGACATGCTCAAACAACGGCTGAGCGAAGAGCTGGCTGGCCAGATATTGCCCAGCGGCATCCAGTTTCGAGTCAAGCGCAAGGATGGCAACGTTTTTGATGCCCGCCTCTACGTGTCACCCCTGATCGACGCTTTTGGCATGCAAACCGGCTGGATGACCTCCATGACCGACATCACCGAGCCAAACCGGGCGCGCGAACAATTGGCCGCGTCGTATGACCGTTTCACCACGGTGCTGGAGGCGCTGGATGCGTCGATTTCGGTCGCCCCGCTGGGCAGCGACGAGCTGCTGTTTGCCAACCAACTTTATCGGCAATGGTTTGGCACGCAAGCCCTGGGTCATCAGCAACTGGTGGCAGAGGCCGGCGTTCCGCCGCCCATTGCCAGCGATGAGGCCGGGGACACGGTGGATGCTTTTGCCGGTCTGCCCACCAGCCATCTGGCCGACAAGGAGGCCGAGAGCGCCGAAATCTATTTGGGCAGTCTGGGGCTCTGGCTGGAGGTGCGCACCCGTTACCTGAGTTGGGTCGACGGCCGCCTGGCGCAGATGGTCATTGCCACCGACATCACGGCGCGGCGCAATGCCGAGGAGCAATCTCAGGTGCAGACCGAGCGTGCACAAACCGCCAGCCGATTGATCACCATGGGTGAAATGGCTTCCAGCGTGGCGCATGAACTCAACCAGCCACTGACGGCCATCAACAACTACTGCAATGGCATGGTGTCGCGCATCAAGAGCGATCAGATCAGCCGAGATGAACTGCTCGGCGCACTCGAAAAAACGGCCAAGCAGGCGCACCGTGCTGGCCAGATCATCCACCGCATCCGCTCCTTTGTGAAGCGCAGCGAGCCCAACCGCAGCCTGTCCAGCGTGGCCAACATGGTGGCCGAGGCCGTGGAGTTGGCAGAAATTGAGCTGCGCCGACGCAACGTGCGGCTCAACCAGTACATCGTGCCCAATTTGCCCAACCTGCTGGTTGACCCGATCCTGATCGAGCAGGTGCTGCTCAACCTGCTGAAAAATGCCGCCGAATCGGTCGATGCAGCGCAACGCCCAACCGCGCAGCGCATCATCAAACTCAGGGTGGCGCCAACCTATGTCAACGACAAGTCGGTGATCGAGTTTGTCGTCATTGACTCAGGCGCGGGCATTGCCCCCGATGCCATGGAGCGCCTTTACGAAGCCTTTTACTCCACCAAGGCTGACGGCATGGGCATTGGCCTGTCCTTGTGCCGCTCCATCGTCGAATCTCACCTGGGCAGAATGAAGGCCGAGAACCTTTACAATGGCGACGTCGTGACGGGTTGCAGCTTCAGCTTCTGGATTCCGATAGCCGAGCCCCCGCAGACAGCGCCCACAAAGCGCACCATCCAACACACATTGCAGATATCACCATGAGTTTGATTCCCAAAAAAGGTACGGTTTACGTCATTGACGATGACGAGGCGGTACGCGATTCATTGCAATGGATGCTGGAGGGAAAAGACTACCGAGTGCGCTGTTTTGATTCTGCCGAGTCGTTCCTGAACCGCTTTGATGCGCGTGAGGTTGCTTGCCTGATTGTTGACATCCGCATGGGCGGCATGACCGGTCTGGAACTTCAAAGCCGCCTGATTGAAATCCATTCGCCACTGCCGCTGGCCTTCATCACCGGCCACGGCGACGTGCCCATGGCCGTTGACACCATGAAAAAAGGGGCAATGGACTTTATCCAGAAACCTTTCAATGAAGAACAACTGGTGCCGCTGGTCGAGCGCATGCTCGAGCAAGCCAAGGAGTCTTTTGCCGAGTTTCAGAATGCCATCAACCGCGATGCCCTGATGGCGCGCCTGACCCTGCGCGAATCGCAGGTGCTCGAGCGCATCGTGGCGGGTCGCCTGAACAAACAGATTGCCGACGACCTTGGCATCAGCATTAAAACGGTGGAGGCGCACCGTGCCAACATCATGGAAAAACTCGGCGCCAACACGGTAGCCGACCTGCTCAAGATTGCCCTGGGGCCCAATGCCGTCAAGGCCTGAGAACCGGTTCAGCCTGAGCCAACCCAACCCGCCCGCCCCAACCGGAATAGCGGGCTTTTTTTATGGATGAAACGAACATGACCACAGCTACAAATGGCGCCCTCATCATTGACGGCGTCGCGCTGTCCAGCAAACTGCGTGCTGACGTCACCGCACGGGTGCAGGCACTCAAGGCCCGCGGCATCACACCTGGCCTGGCAGTGATTCTGGTGGGCGACAGCCCGGCCAGCCAAGTCTATGTGCGCAACAAGGTCAAGGGCTGCCTGGACTGCGGCTTTCATTCGGTACTGGAAAAGTTTGACGCCAGCCTGAGTGAGGCCGAGTTGCTTGCGCGTATTGACGCGCTCAACAAAGACCCGGCCATTCACGGCATTCTGGTGCAGTTGCCCGTGCCCAAACACATTGATGCCACCAAGGTGATCGAAGCCATTTCGCCGCTCAAGGATGTTGACGGTTTTCACGTGGCCAGCGCCGGCGCCCTGATGACCGGCATGCCCGGCTTTTTGCCCTGCACGCCCTATGGCTGCATGAAGATGCTCGAGTCCATCAACTACGACTTGCGCGGCAAACACGCGGTGGTGATCGGCCGCTCCAACATCGTCGGCAAGCCCATGGCGCTGATGCTGCTGCAAAAAAACGCCACCGTCACCATTTGCCATAGCGCCACCCCCGATCTGAAAACCTTCACGCTGATGGCTGATGTGATCGTGGCCGCCGTGGGCAAGCGCAATGTGCTCACCCAAGACATGGTCAAGCCCGGTGCCGTGGTGCTGGACGTGGGCATGAACCGCAATGATGAAGGCAAACTCTGCGGCGACGTTGATTTTGCAGGCGTGCGCCAGGTGGCCAGCGCCATTACCCCGGTGCCAGGCGGGGTTGGCCCGATGACCATTACCATGCTGCTGGTGAACACTCTTGAAGCCGCTGAACGTGCGGCCAGCTAATATGAACAATCCCCTGCTCTCTTTTGACGGTCTCCCGCACTTCGACCAGATCGGCCCGGAACACGTTGAGTCAGCCATCGAACAACTCCTGACACAAGCTAATACGGCGCTCGAAGCTGTTACGGCTACCGACTTTGAACCCAACTGGGCTGGCATTGCCAAAGTGCTCGATGTCGCCACCGAACGCCTGTCGCGCGCCTGGGGCAATGTCAGCCACCTCAACAGTGTGGCCGACACACCCGAACTGCGCGCCGCTTACAACGCCGCCCTGCCCAAGGTGACCGAGTTCTACACCCGCCTGGGCGCAGACGAGCGGCTGTATGCCAAGTACCGTGCCATTGACCCGGAAACACTCAACGACGAACAGCGCCAGGCGCTCAAGAATGCACTGCGCAACTTTGTGCTGGGTGGCGCCGACCTGAAAGGTGCAGACCGCGAGCGCTTTGCAGCCATTGCCGAGCGCCAGGCATCCCTGGGCCAGAAGTTCAGTGAAAACGCACTCGACGCGACCGATGCCTTTGCTTACTATGCACAAGAAGACGAGCTTGTCGGCCTGCCCGTTGACATCAAGCAGACCGCCCGCAACGCCGCCCAGGCGGACGGCAAGGAAGGCTACAAACTCACCCTGAAAATGCCGTGCTACCTGCCGGTGATGCAGTTTGCCAGCAGCAGCGCGCTGCGCCAGACGCTGTACCGCGCCTATGTCACCCGCGCCTCGGATCAGGCCGACACCAACCTGAGCCAGTTTGACAACACCGACATCATCAACGAGCTGCTGGCGCTGCGGCTGGAAGAAGCCAAATTGCTGGGCTACCCCAATTTCGGCACGCTGTCGGTGGTGCCAAAAATGGCCGACTCGCCCGAGCAGGTGGTGACGTTTTTGCGTGACCTGGCCCAACGCGCCCGGCCCTTCGCCGAGCAAGACCTGGCTGACCTGCGCGCCTTCGCCAAAGAGCACCTGAACCTGACCGAGCCGCAAGCCTGGGACTGGCCTTACATCAGCGAAAAACTCAAGGAAGCGCGCTACGCTTTCAATGAACAAGAGGTCAAACAGTACTTCCCTCTGCCGCGTGTGCTGGCCGGCCTGTTCAACATTGTGCAAACCCTGTTTGAAGTGAGTATTCGCGAGGACCACGCCCCGGTTTGGCACGAGTCGGTGCGCTTTTTTCGCATCGAGCGCACGCAAGTGGCTGGCGGCACTGAGTTGGTGGGCCAGTTTTACCTGGACCCACAAGCACGCAACGGCAAGCGCGGCGGCGCCTGGATGGACGACGTGCGTGCGCGCTGGCTACGCCCGGACACGCAGCAGTTACAAACCCCTGTGGCGCATTTGGTGTGCAACTTTGCCAGTGGCGTTGACGGCAAGCCGGCCTTGCTGACGCACGATGACGTCACCACCCTGTTCCACGAGTTCGGCCACGGCCTGCACCACATGCTCACCCAGGTCAATGAACGTGACGTGTCAGGTATCAGCGGCGTGGAGTGGGACGCGGTGGAACTGCCCAGCCAGTTCATGGAAAACTTCTGCTGGGAATGGGACGTCATCAAAAACATGACCGCCCACGTCGATACCGATGCGCCACTGCCGCGTGCCTTGTTCGACAAGATGCTGGCCGCCAAAAATTACCAGAGCGGCATGCAGACGCTGCGCCAGATCGAGTTTTCGCTGTTCGACATGCTGCTGCACACCTCGCATGACCCGGCCCACGACATCATGCCGCTGCTGCAACAGGTGCGCACTGAGGTGGCCGTGTTGTTGCCGCCCACATGGGCGCGCACCGCGCACACCTTCAGCCACATCTTTGCCGGCGGTTATGCGGCCGGCTACTATAGCTACAAATGGGCCGAGGTGCTCAGTAGCGACGCTTATGCGGCGTTTGAAGAAACAGTGGGGGCAGACGGTTTACCCAACGTGCAAACCGGGCAAAAATACCGCCAGGCCATTCTCGAAGCTGGCGGCAGCCGCCCGGCCATTGAGTCGTTCAAGGCCTTTCGTGGCCGCGAGCCAACGCTGGATGCGCTGTTACGCCATCAGGGGATGGTGCCAACCCCTTGAAGACATGGAGAGTGCAAGATGCAATCACACTTTTATGCGTATCATTTTGCGGTAGCCAACGCGCGACCTGCATGGCGCTGGCTTTTGCCTCTGGCCGTTGGCTGCATTGCGCTGGGGTCGGGCAGCCTGCAGGCGCAATCCGTGTACCGCATTGTCGGGCCCGACGGACAAGTGACGTTTTCCGACAAACCGCCGACCACGCCGGCCATCAAAGTGACGCCGATCGACAACGCCCTGCCTGCTGTAGCCCCTGTTGCACCCGCGCTTCCGTACGAACTGCACCAAGTGGTCGGCAAATTCCCGGTCACGCTTTACAGCAGCAGCAATTGCGCACCATGTGACAGCGGCCGCAATTTGCTTGCTACCAGAGGCGTGCCATATTCTGAAAAAACCATCACCACGGCACAAGACGCCGAGGCTTTGCAGGCATTGAGTGGCAGCAACGCAGTGCCATTGTTGACCATTGGCGCGCAACATTTGTCAGGTTTTTCGGCATCAGAGTGGACCCAATACCTCAATGTTGCCGGTTATCCGGAAAGCAGCATACTGCCAGCCAGTTACCGCCAGCCACCGGCTGCACCGTTGGTCACACCCGATAAACCAGCCATCCCGTCCGCCAGCCCCGGCGCGCCTGAACAACCAGCTTTGCCGCCTGTTACGGTGCCCGCCATCGGCCCCGCGAACCCGGCAGGCATTCGGTTTTAGACGGTGACAGCGTCAGCCGGCAGTGCGATCTGGTGATCCACGCTGAACTGGTAATCCTTGAAAATGTGCTCTGCGCTGAGCGTCTGATACGTGCCATCCGCATTGCGGCGTGTGGTATCTTTCAGGCGGTAGGTGTAGTGACCACAAGTCCAACACTTGAAGTTGCGCATGTGGGTGCACAGACAGGTCTTATCCAGCACCACAATGTTTTTGCCGTCGGGATGCACCGCCAATTCGCGGTTGTAAGCAGTGATGTAAGCGCAGTTGCCATTGCCGTCCAACAGGTAACCGTAAGACTCACAGCCCGGGCGGATGCCCGAGCCAATGGCGGGCGAGCTCTTGAGCATGCGCATCGGGTAACCAGTGGGCGAAATGGTGTTGACCTCGATGTCGTCCTCGTTTGCCGTAAAGTAATCCTGCTTGACATCATCTGGCAGTCCGCATTCATTGGACACGGTGAAACGGGTCGCCACCTGCACTGCGGCCGAACCCATTTCCAGGTACGCCACCGCGTCGCTGCCGGTAAAAATGCCACCCGCCGCAATCACCGGAATACCGAGTTGCTCGTCTTTAACATATTTGATGACGTCGGCAATGATGCTGGCCAAGTCATACTGCTCCCAGTCCATGCCAAAACCCAGGTGACCACCGGCCAACGGGCCTTCCACAATCACATAGTCAGGCAGCCGATTCAGGCGGGCGTTTTTGCGTAAAAACAGTTGCAACGCGCGCACGCTTGAGACGATGATGCCGAGCTTGACATCGCGAAAACGCGGGTGGTCGGCGATCAGCGCAAACGAGCCCAGGTGCAGGCCCGCGCTCAGCGTGATGCCGTCGATGCCGGCATCCATGGCCGAGGCCATGCGCACCTGCAACGTCTCGCGCGGGCCGTTCATGGTGAGCTTTTCCATGCAGTTGACAAAAATCAGGCCGTCGCCCTTTTTCGCATCCATGGTGGCACCCACGTGGCGGCGCGTGGCATCGGCCAACACGTCCAGGTCAAACTTGACACTGGACTTGTCGGCGTTGTCAATGTTGTACTTGTACTGACGCGTTTTGTCCTTGACAAAACTGGTGTCAAAGCGCCGGTCCGACACATCGTTGACCATAGCATCAGAGATATGCCCGATGCCACCAAGACGGGCGGTTTCGAGCGCCAGTTCAGCCGTCGAAATGTCCACACCCATGCCGCCGACGATGATCGGCACATACTCTTTTTGACCGAACTTCAGACGAAAATCATCAACACGTTTCATGAAAATCCTTGAGCGAACTGATCGCTTCGAGAGCTTGCACCAAACCCGACATCAAGGGCGGTGCGGCGGGAAAAAATGGCAAGATGAAATGATCCTGCCCGGATGCAATTCTAACCACCGAGCCCTCTGTTAACTGACACGCCCGGTTTACCCATGACGACCTCAAGTGCTTGACAATAAGCTTTCCCAATGACCGCTCGATGACAGATTTTCAGTTGCACTTTCAGCCCTTGCGAAGCCCTTTTTTCATCTTCCCGACACGATGGCCACTTCACAAAAACCAGCCAAAGTCCTCAAAGGCGTGCGCATCCTCAGCCTGAGCCTCAACCTGCCCGGCCCGTCCGCCCTGCTGCGACTCAAGCGCATGAGCGCCAATTGCGTCAAGCTCGAGCCCCTGGCCCCGACCAACGCGCCCACAGGCATCACGGGCGACCCGATGAGCGCCTACAGCCGCGTGGCGTATGAGGCCATGCACGCGGGCATTCGCGTCTTGGCGGCAGACCTCAAAACTGCGGCCGGTCAGAAGAAAATGCAAAGCGAGCTGGACAAGGCTGACGTACTGCTGACCTCGTTTCGTCCCAGCGCCTTGACAAAACTGGGGCTGGACTGGCGCAGCCTGCAGCTACGTTACCCGGCGCTGTCGCTGGTGGCCATCGTCGGCGCGCCGGGCGCAGGTGCCGAGTTACCCGGCCACGACCTCACCTACATGGCAGAAAACAACCTCATCACCGGGCTCGACTTGCCCGCCACGCTGTATGCCGACATGGCGGGCGCGCTGATGGCCGTCGAGGCCGTGTTGCAGGCGGTGCTGCTGCAAAGGCAAACCGGCTGGGGACATCGTTTCGAAGTCGCTCTGTCAGACGCTGCTGCGCACTTGGCCCAGCCACGCGCCTGGGGCCTGACGCTGCCGGGCACGCCCATTGGCGGCGGCCACGCAGGCTATCGGGTTTATCCCTGCCAGGACGGCCGGGTGGCGCTGGCGGCGCTGGAGCCGCACTTTGCCAAAGCCCTGTGTGCTGTGGCTGGGCTGACCTGGACGAATCCGGCCATGATGATGGCGCCCGCCACACATCAAGCAATTGCACGTTGTGTTGCGGCTCGCACCTGCGCGCAATGGCAACAGCTGGCGGCGCAGCACGACATCCCGCTGCACACCTTGCCTAATTGAAGAAACCGCCCCCAAAATCCCGCATTGCGCTTACGCTTCATGCGGGCTACAAAGTCAACAGCACCACCGCACGCGCCTCCATGGCCTGCCCCAGGCCGACCGGGCCCATTTTTTCTGCGGTTTTGGCTTTCACATTCACTTGATCCAGTTCGATGCTCAGCGTATGCGCCACGCTGGCACGAATAGCAGGCATGAACGGCATCAGCTTGGGCGCCTGGGCGATGATGGTGCTGTCGATGTTGCCAATCTCAAAGCCTTTGGCGCGCACGCGTCGAGCGGCTTCAGCCAATAGGACACTTGAGTCTGCACCCTTGAATTGCGCGTCGGTGTCGGGGAAATGGCTGCCAATGTCGCCCAGCGCAGCCGCGCCCAGCAGCGCATCGGTGATGGCGTGCAGCAGCACATCGGCATCCGAATGGCCCAATAGCCCAAGATGAAAAGGCACCTCAACGCCACCCAGCATGAGCTTGCGCCCAGCGACCAGCGCGTGAATGTCCCAGCCTTCGCCGATTCTGAAATTCATTTTGATCTACTCTTTCCATTGCGCGTTTTTCTTGCTGGTTTCTTGTGGGGTCGACTTTAGTCGACCTGGCCGACTGAAGTCGGCCCCACAAACTCCGGACGTTCAGGGCTGACGATTCAACAGCAGCGCCTGCGCCAGCGCGAAGTCCTCCGGATAGGTGACCTTGAAATTTTGCGCACTGCCGGGCACCAGTTTTGGGCTAAGGCCCATGGCTTCAATGGCACTGGACTCGTCGGTGACGGCGTCGCCCGCCAGTTCCAGCGCCTCAAGCAGGCTGCCAATACGAAACATTTGCGGCGTCTGCGCCAGCCACTTGTCTGCGCGCGGCAGGGTGGCTGCCACTCGGTCAGCCAGTGCCACCTTGAGCGTGTCAGGCAGTGGCAGCGCCAACAGGCCGCCCACCTCATCCCTCAGGCAAGCATCAAGCAGCTGATCAATCTGCGCGGGCGTGATCAGGCAGCGCGCCGCATCGTGCACCAGCACCCAGTCATGCGCCACCGCGCCTTGTTCCAGTAAAGCATTCATGCCATTGAAAACGCTGGCAGCCCGGGTGGAACCGCCGCAAGCAGCAATCAGAAACGCCGCATTGAGCGCATGCGGTGTTTGAAAAAAAGTGTCTTCAGCTGACACCACCACCAGCGTTTGGTCAATGCGCGAGACCTCGGCAAAAGCGTCCAGCGTGTACATCACCATGGGCTTGCCAGCCAAAGTCTGGTATTGTTTGGGGCCCGCGGCACCGGCGCGTGAGCCCGTGCCAGCGCACGGAATGAGCGCCCAGCAACGCGGCGTGGCTGTGGGCTTGAGGGCAATGTCGTTAAGTTCTGTCATGGTGTGCGCTGCATTCTAGAATCCATCGTACACACCCTGCCAAACGCTGCGCAGGGTTTCGGCGTTTTTGTCACGCCTCTTTCACTGCTGACCACCTGCTCGCCTTTCATGGATTTACCCAAACTCACCCCCGGCAAACGCTTCACCCTGCCACGCCCGGTCGGCTCAGCCGATGCCCTGTTGCTGGCGCAATTAGCCTTGCGAGACAAGGCCCAGCACCGAGTCACCGCCATCGTCACGGCCGACGCCACGGATTCCCAGCGCCTGATCGAGGAAATGGCTTTTTTTGCACCTGATCTGCGCTGCGTGCTGTTTCCCGACTGGGAAACGTTGCCCTACGACACTTTTTCGCCACACCAGGACCTGATCAGCGAACGCCTGGCCACCTTGTGGCGCATCAGCCAGCGCGACCATGACACCGGCGCCGACGTGGTGCTGGTGCCCGCCACCACGGCGCTGTACCGGCTGGCACCGCCGTCTTTTCTGGCCGGCTACACCTTTCACTTCAAGGTCAAGCAACAGCTCAACGAGGCCAAGCTCAAAGCGCAGTTGACGCTGGCCGGCTACAGCCATGTGACGCAAGTGGTCAGCCCCGGCGAATACGCGGTGCGCGGCGGCCTGATCGACCTGTTCCCCATGGGCTCACTGGTGCCTTATCGCGTTGATTTGTTTGACGACGAGATCGACAGCATCCGCACCTTTGACCCCGACAGTCAGCGCAGCCTGTACCCGGTGCCCGAGGTGCGGCTGCTGCCCGGGCGCGAGTTCCCGATGGACGACGACGCGCGTGCCCGCTTTCGCAGCCGCTGGCGCGAACTGCTCGACGGTGACCCGACGCGCAGCCGCATCTACAAAGACATCGGCACCGGCGTGGCCACGGCGGGTATCGAGTACTACCTGCCGCTATTTTTTGATGAGACCGCAACTGTTTTTGACTACCTGGGCGAAGCCGCCACGGTGGTGCTGCACGGTGACCTGGAACCCGCCTTTGCGCACTTTTGGCAGGACACCCGCGAGCGCTATCGCCTGTTGCAAGGCGACCCGGAGCGCCCGGTGCTGCCGCCCGATGCGCTGTTTTTAAGCGCCGAGCAGTTTTACGCCCGGGTCAACCAGCATGCGCAATTGGCCATCAAACCCGTTCGGGCTGAACCCGTCGCAGACGTTGATGGCCTTGCGCCCCCGTCGACAAGCGCAGGCCGAACGGACTACGCAGAATTTGACGTTCTTCCCCCACTTACCGTGCTGCGCGGCGCCGAAGATCCGCTGGCCAAACTCAGGGACCACACTCGCAACACACAGCAGCGCGTGCTGGTGTTGGCCGAAAGCGATGGTCGGCGCGCCAGCCTGCTTGACTTTTTGCACAACAGCGCGTTCGATCCGCCGTCGTTTGACTCGCTGGCCGAGTTTCAGGACAGCCAGGAGCCCATCGGCATCGCCACCGCCGGCCTGGCCATGGGATTTGGCTGGCTTGAAGTGGGCATCGACTTTGTCACCGAGACCGAACTCTTTGCCGCCAGCCCGACCACACGTCGGCGCAAAAAACAGGAACAAGTGAGCGACGTCGAGGCACTCATCAAGGACCTGAGCGAGCTAAAAGTGGGTGACCCGGTGGTGCATTCCGCCCACGGCATTGGCCGTTACCGAGGTCTGATCAATCTGGACCTGGGCAACAAGCTGCCCAATGGCGAGCCCGAGATTCAGGAATTTTTGCACCTTGAGTACGCCGACCACGCCACGCTGTATGTGCCAGTGAGCCAGTTGCAACTGATCAGCCGCTACACCGGTGTCAGCCCCGACGAAGCGCCCTGGCACAAGCTGGGCAGCGGCCAGTGGGAAAAAGCCAAGCGCAAAGCGGCCGAACAGGTGCGCGACAGTGCTGCCGAACTACTCAACATTTACGCCCGCCGTGCCGCCCGCGAAGGTTTTGCCTTCAGGTACTCGCCCACTGATTACGAAACCTTTGCCAATGAATTCGGCTTCGAAGAAACCGCCGACCAGAAAGCCGCCATCCACGCCGTGATCCAGGACATGATCAGCCCGCGCCCGATGGACCGCCTGGTCTGCGGCGACGTTGGCTTTGGCAAGACCGAAGTCGCCCTGCGCGCCGCGTTTGTCGCCATTACGGGCGGCAAGCAGGTGGCGTTCCTGGCGCCCACTACGCTGCTGGCCGAGCAGCATTACCAAACGCTGGTGGACCGTTTCGCCAAATGGCCAGTGAAAGTGGCTGAGATGAGCCGCTTCCGCTCGACCAAGGAAATCACCGCCGCACTCAAGGGCGTGGCAGACGGCACCATCGACATCGTGGTCGGCACCCACAAGCTGCTCAGCCAGAACACCCATTTCAAGAACCTCGGCCTGCTGATCATCGACGAAGAGCACCGCTTTGGTGTGCGCCACAAAGAGCAAATGAAAGCATTTCGTGCCGAAGTCGATGTGCTCACGCTCACCGCCACGCCGATCCCGCGCACGCTGGGCATGGCGCTGGAGGGACTACGCGACCTGAGCGTGATCGCCACCGCGCCGCAGCGCCGGCTGGCGATCAAGACCTTTGTGCGGACCGAGGGCAATGGCGTGATCCGTGAGGCGGTGCTGCGCGAACTCAAACGCGGTGGCCAGATTTACTTTTTGCACAACGAGGTCGAGACCATCGAAAACCGCCGCGCAAAATTAGAAGAATTGCTGCCCGAAGCCCGCATTGCCGTGGCCCACGGCCAGATGCCCGAGCGTCAGCTAGAAGCCGTGATGCGCGACTTTGTAGCGCAACGTACCAACCTGCTGCTGTGTTCGACCATCATCGAAACCGGCATCGACGTGCCCACTGCCAACACCATTGTCATGAGCCGCGCCGACAAGTTTGGCCTGGCGCAGTTGCACCAGTTGCGCGGCCGAGTTGGCCGCAGCCACCACCAGGCCTATGCTTATTTGCTGGTGCCTGACCTGGAAGGCCTGAGCAAACACGCGCAACAGCGCCTCGACGCGATTCAAAGCATGGAAGAACTCGGCAGCGGGTTTTACCTGGCCATGCACGACCTGGAGATTCGCGGTGCCGGTGAGGTGCTGGGCGAGAACCAGAGCGGCAACATGCTCGAAGTCGGCTTTCAGCTCTACAACGAAATGCTTTCAGAGGCGGTGCGCTGCCTGAAAGCCGGCATCGAGCCCGACCTGCTGAACCCGCTCAACGTCGCTACCGACATCAACCTGCACGCACCAGCGCTCCTTCCCGATGATTTTTGCGGCGATGTGCACCTGCGCCTAAGTTTCTACAAAAAACTGGCCACGGCCAAAACCAGCGAGCAGATTGATGGTCTGATGGAAGAAATCATCGACCGCTTCGGCAAGCTGCCGTCGCAGGCGCAAACCCTGATCGACGTGCACCGCCTGCGCGTCATCAGCCAGCCTTATGGCGTGCTCAAGGTCGATGCCGCGCCGGGTGTGATCACCGTCACCTTCAAGAAAGACCCGCCGATCGACGCCATGAAGATCATTGCGCTGATCCAAAAAAACAAGCACATTCGCCTGGCGGGCAACGAAAAGCTGCGCATCGAGCGCGCCTTGCCCGAGGCGGCCGACCGGGCCAAAATGGTGCGCGATGTGCTGCGCAATTTGGGGCAACCTGTGACGGAAAGCAAAACCCCTGCTTGAATTTGTTAGCATCACAGCGCAGCCCTGCCCGATCCACTCCACACCGCCTTGGGAGTCATCATGACAACACCTGTTGACGAACTCGCCGTCGAAGTACTTGATCTGCCAGCAAAAGATCGCGCCAAAATCCTTGAGCTGCTGATCAACAGCTTTGAGCCGAAGTCACAAGCACAGCAAGCCTGGACTGCCCTGGCCTTGCGTCGCCGTGACGAGGTCAGAGATGGCAAAGTTGCCATGCTCCCTGGGCGTGAAGCCCTGCAGCGCGTCAGGGCCCGAATTGCATGACCTATGCCATTCACCCGCAAGCAGAGGAAGAGTTAGCCCAAGCTGCCATGTTTTACGCTGAACACGCCAGCAAAATCATTGCCTCTGTCATTTCGACTTGACTGAAGCCATCCCATGTGCCTGATCGCCTGGAACTGGCAACCGGCCAGCCGCCACCCATTGCTGCTGATTGCCAACCGCGATGAATACTACGCCCGCCCCACCTTGCCGTTGCACTGGTGGCACGACGCGCCCATTCTGGCCGGGCGCGACCTGCAGGCCGGCGGCACCTGGCTGGGCATCAGCCGCACAGGCCGTCTGGCGGCCCTGACCAACCACCGCGACCCCGCCAGTGTGCGCG
>PFUD01000168.1 GCA_002789915.1 Comamonadaceae bacterium CG_4_9_14_3_um_filter_60_33
TTGCGCAAAAAGGCCAGGCCCAGCCCGGCCAGCAGGCCCAGCACGGCGGCAATGGCCAGCACTTGTTTGCGCTGGGGTTTAACGGCTTTTTCAGGGACGGCGGCCACGTCAACAATGCGCACGTTGCCCACCTTGCCTTCTTTGACCAGGCGCAGTTGCTGAAAGCTGTTGAGCAGGCTGGTGTAAAGCTCGTTGTTGACCTTGACGTCGCGCGTGAGGCGCAGCAGGTCTTGCTCGACGTTGGGGAAGCTTTTTGATTTGCCTTCGAGGCTGGCGATCTGGCCGGTGATTTGCTTGAGTTGCGCGTCAAGTGCCTGCACGGTGGGGTGTTGGGCGGTAAAGCGGGTTTGCAGCTCGGTGCGTTTTTGTTGTAGCTCAAGCTGTTGCACGCGCAGGCTCACGGACTGGTCGAGCAGCACTTTGGATTCGGTGCCCAGGTCAAAGGTGCCGTTTTTGTTGCGGAACTGGTTGAACCTGACCTCGGAGGCCTCAAGCTCTTGGCGCAGTTGCGGTAGCTGGGTGTTGAGAAAGCTGATGGTTTTCTCGGCCTCGGCGGCTTTGCGCTCCACGTTTTGGCGCACGTAGAGGGCGCCAATTTCATTGAGCGTGCGGGCGGTGAGCGCGGGGTCTTTGCCCTGCAGGCTGATGCTGATGACGCCAGACTGCTTGCCTTGCTCGGCAATGTTCAGGGCTTCTTGCAACTGCTCGGTTTCTTCGAGGTGTGACGAGCGGGTGATGTAAAACTCGGCACCCGGCTTGCCCGTGGCGCTGGCCACCAGCAGTTCGCCAGCGGCGCCGTCAAGGGTAAAGGCCAGCGGCTCGCCCATGCGGCCGGTGCCCAAAGCGGCGCCATCAGGCGAGTGCAGCGTGTAGCCCTGCGCACCCAGCGACAGGGTAAAGCGCTCGCCTTCAAGCGCCTTGGGTGCCTTGAGGTAGCCCACTTGCAGCGCCTCGGTGCCGCTCACATAACCGCCCAGCCCCATAAAGCCGGGTTCAGACGGCTCTGTGGCGCGACGCGACAACCAGCGGCCCACCACGGGCAGGTATTTGGGGGTGACGGTCAGGTCGAGCTGCAGGTTGGCCACGGCCTGGCCTACCACCAGGCGACTGCGCAAGATTTCGATCTCGGCCGTGGCGGGGGATTTGATGTCAAACAGGCTGCCCATGTCGCCCAGCAGGCTGCTGGCGCCGCCGGCTTTGCTGTCTTCGACCTGGATGAGCGAGTTGGCTTCAAAAATGGGCGTGGCCAAAAAGGCATAGCCGCTGCCGAGCGCCAGCACCACGGCTGTGACAAGGGCAATGAGCCAGCGCTGGTCTAGCACCACGTCAAGGAGCTCCAGCAGGTTGATGCTGTCTTCGTCGTCTTGGGGTGCGAGCAGCGTGGGTTGGGCCGTTTGGGGGAAAGAGTTCATGCGGAGAAATAAGTTTTTTAACTGAGCTGACGGATACGGGGCACCCAGTCGGCCACGCCTTGGGCTATTGACCCATAGGCGGCCTCAAAGGCTTCACGGGGTTGCTGGTAGGGGTCGGCAATGTCGAACTGGCTGTATTGGCCCAGCGTAAACACTTTGCCGCGCACCAGCGGAAACTGCTGCACCAGTTGGTCTTTGTGCGCCTGCTCCATCACCAGAATGAGCTCTGACTTTTGGCACAAAAAGCTGCTGACTTGCTGCGCCCGGTGGGCGCTGATGTCAAGGCCATGCTCGGCGGCAATTTGCACCGACATGGGGTCAGCGGGCTCGCCCACCAGCGCGCCCAGCCCGGCGGACCACACGGTGTGGCCGGGCAACTGCTGCGCCAGCAGGCCCTGGGCCAGCGGGCTGCGGCAGATGTTGCCAGTGCACAGGGTGAGGATGATGTTCATCAGTTAAGCGCGTCACGCGAGGTGTTGACGGCGACGGCGCTGGGCAAGATCAGGCTGATAAAGCGGTTCCAGCGCACCAGCGGTGCCGGGTCCACATAGACCACGTCACGCGCTTGCAGTTCGAAGCCTTCGGCCATGGCGTAGGCGGTGGCGGAATTGGCGTCAAGGTGATACACCTCAGGTTGCTCTTGGTTGGCCGCGCGTATGACATAGATTTGGCGCGGTTCGCCAGACACGGGGTTGACGCCGCCGGCGTCACCCAGCGCCTCGTTGAGCGTGAGGCGGCCGTTGCGCAGGGTTTGGGTGCTGGGGCGCAGCACTTCGCCAAGCACGAAGACCTTGGCGTCTTCGCGGGCGAGCACGCGCACCAGGTCGCCGTTGCCGAGCAGGATGGCCGTGGGGCTGATGCCGCGCGCGGTGAGCTTGGGCAGGTTGACCAGGGCGGTGCTGCCGTTGCGGGTGACGGCAATGGCAGAGCGGTCAGCCGTGGGGGTAAAGCCCCCTGCCCTGCCCAGTGCTTCGGGCAGCGTCATGGGGATGTCGTTGAGGGCTTGCAGGCCGGGTGTGCGCACTTCGCCGTCGATGTAGATGCGGCCGCTGCGTTAGGCCTGGATGCGCACGGTGATTTGCGGCTTTTGGATGAACTTGGCCAGGTTGCTGGCGAGCAGGTCGCGGGCTTCGAATTCTGTGAGGCCGGCCACCTTGAGCGTGTCGGCGTAGGGGAATTGGATCAGACCCTGGGCGTTGACGTTAAACCCGTTGCCCACCGTGGACAGGCTGCCGGCGTCTGAGGTGACGTTGCTGGCGGCGGACGGAATGGCCAGCTCGGGGTGGTCCCAGACCACAATGTTGAGCACGTCGCCCGGGCCAATCACGTAGGGCTTGGGCACGGCAAACAATTGTTTGACGGTGGGCGCGATGTCGGTGGCGCGGCTGGCGCGCTGCTGGCGGATGAGTGCCGCGCTGATGGGGATCAGGCTGCCAGGGGGCGGCGCGTCTTGCGCGGCGGTGTCGCTACTGGCGCTGGCACTGGTGCTACTGCTGCGCGCCTGGGTGATGGACCAGGCGTTGCCGGGGCTCTGTGTGGCGGCGGTTTGGCCAACATACATGCCCGGCGCATAGGCGCAGGCGCTGAGCACCAAGCTGACCAGCAGTGAAGAAAGCAGACGCAGGTTGAAGATGGGCATGGGGCGATGGGTAAGGGGTAAATTAATGCGCATTGGGGTGAGTGAACCCTTTGAACACAGTGAGAGCGATGATTTTGAGGTCGAGCCAGAGCGAAATGTTTTCAATGTAGAAGAGATCGTGCGCCACGCGCTGCTGCATTTTATCGAGAGTATCGGTCTCGCCACGAAAACCGTTCACCTGCGCCCAGCCGTTAATGCCGGGCTTGACCTTGTGGCGGCGCATGTAGCCCGGCACCAGTTCTTTGTAGTGTTCGTTGTGCTGCACCGCATGCGGGCGCGGCCCCACGATGGACATGCTGCCTTGCAGCACGTTGAAGAACTGGGGCAGTTCGTCAAGGCTGGTGCGGCGCAAAAAAGCACCCAGCGGGGTCACCCGGACGTCGTTGACGGTGGCCTGCGTGACGGCAAAGTCAGGCTCCTGGTGCATCACCATGCTGCGAAACTTGTAAACCTTGATTTGCTGGCCGTTCCAGCCGTGGCGCATTTGCGTGAACAGCACCGGCCCGGGCGAGGTGAGCTTGACGGCAATGGCAATGAGCAGCATGAGCGGGCTGATCAGCAGCAATATCAGGGACGCAAGCACCATGTCTTGCGTGAGCTTGACCACTTGGGTGGAGCCGTTGATGGGTGACGCAGACAGGTCGAGCAATTGCAGGCCCACCATCTCGCTGATGCCGTGGTTCATGAGCTTGAGCGAAAACCAGTCGGGCAACATGCGGATGTTGGCGGTGCTGTGACGCAGCACGTCAAGCGTGGTCTCGATGCCCGCCTTGTCGCCCAGCGGCAGGCACAGCCAGACTTCGTCAGGCTGGCGCTGGCTGGTGGCTTGGAGGTAATTGGCGAGTGACTCTGGCGTGACTTCGGCCAGTATTTGCAGACCGCTCCAGGGCGCGTCTGCCACGGCAGTTCGGGCAAACTTGCTGATGGGGCCGTTGCCCACAATGAGCACGGTCTTGAAGTTGTAGCCCTTGCTGCGCATCCAGCGCAGCGTGGCATGAATGGCCAGGCGCGCGAGACACATGGCGGCCAGCGCGCTCAGGGCCCATTCGCCAAACCACAGGCGCGACACGTCGGTTGACGTTTTGGTCAGGTAGAGCCAGGCAATAATGACCACCAGGCTGTAAACCCATGACAACAGCACCGGTTTGAGCATGTCGAACAGGCGATTGCCGCGCCACGAACGGTGGATGGTCCGTGAAAACCCGAGCATCATGACGACGGCGGCAAGCACCAGCAGGCTGTAGCGGGCCAACATGGGGGCATGTTCAACCGTGCCAAAGTTCCAGCGAAAGCAGGCCACTGCGCTCACGGTAATCAAAAGCGCGTCCATGCCCATGGCCACGTACTGCCACACGGGCGACGACAGGCGAACGCGTCTGCGGCGGTCGATCATGCCGCCATCCCTCTGTTGGGGACTGCCGCCAGAACACCAACGGTGGCGTAGCCCAGACGCAGCAGCCCGGCCGCAGCCCACTGCTTGCCACAACGCAAAAAAATGCCGCGAGAGACGCCGCGCAAGGCGGCCAGTATTGACTGCTTGAGCGGAATGTCCAGGTTGTCTTCAGCCTCAAAATGCGGCAGATGCGATGAACTACAGGCTATGGCCTCGGCAAAGAGCGCCATGCCACCATCTGTATCTGGCACGCACGCACACACGAGGCCGGAGACGATGTAGGTCCGGGGCTGTTGGCTCTCCTCCTTGGGCCAGACCAC
>PFUD01000126.1 GCA_002789915.1 Comamonadaceae bacterium CG_4_9_14_3_um_filter_60_33
AAGATCCGGCCGAAGTGGAAGCCAGCAAGTTTGACCTGGCCTACATCAGCCTCGATGGCAATATTGGCTGTCTTGTCAACGGCGCCGGCCTGGCCATGGCCACCATGGACACCATCAAGCTGTTTGGCGCCGAGCCCGCCAACTTTCTGGACGTGGGCGGCGGTGCCACCCCCGAGAAGGTCACAGAAGCCTTCAAGATCATGCTGAAAAACCCCAAGGTCAAGGCTATTTTGGTCAACATCTTTGGCGGCATCATGAAGTGCGACACCATTGCCACCGGCATCATCGCCGCTTGCAAGGCGACCAACCTGAACGTGCCGCTGATCGTGCGCATGAAGGGCACCAACGAAGAACTGGGCAAGAAGATGCTGAAAGACAGCGGCTTGCCCATCATTTCAGTGGACACCATGGCAGAAGCTGCCCAGGCGTCTGTCAAAGCGGTCGCCAAGTAATTTGCAAAACTGAAGATTTGCGGGACAGACCGCAGCGACGTGCAACGCGCCAGCTCTGTCCTCAACTAATTAGGAATCCATCATGTCTATTTTTATCAATAAAGACACCAAGGTCATCACCCAGGGTATCACTGGCAAGACGGGTCAGTTTCACACTGAAAAATGCCAGGAATACGCCAACGGCAAAAACTGCTTTGTCGCTGGTGTCAACCCCAAGAAGGCCGGCGAGTCGATTTTCAACATTCCGATCTACGCCTCGGTCAAGGAAGCTGCCGCTGACACGGGTGCTACCGTCAGCGTCATTTACGTGCCGCCGGCCGGTGCTGCCGCCGCTATCTGGGAAGCAGTCGAGGCCGAGCTGGACTTGGCCATCTGCATCACTGAAGGCATCCCGATCAAGGACATGCTTGAAGTACGCAACCGCATGAAAGCCAGAGTGGCTGCTGGCGGCAAGGAAACCCTGCTGCTCGGCCCCAACTGCCCCGGTATGATCACGCCCGACGAAATCAAGATCGGCATCATGCCTGGCCACATTCACCGCAAGGGCCGCATCGGCGTGGTCAGCCGCTCGGGCACGTTGACCTATGAAGCGGTGGCGCAGTTGACCGAAATCGGTTTGGGTCAGTCCACTGCCGTCGGCATTGGCGGCGACCCCATCAATGGTCTCAAGCACATCGATGTGATGCGCGCCTTCAACGACGATCCCGACACCGATGCCGTCATCATGATCGGCGAAATCGGTGGCCCGGACGAAGCCGAAGCCGCGCGCTGGTGCAAGCTCAACATGAAAAAACCCATCGTCGGCTTCATCGCTGGTGTGACCGCCCCCGCGGGCAAGCGCATGGGCCATGCAGGCGCCTTGATTTCTGGCGGTGCTGATACCGCTGAAGCCAAGTTGGCGGTGATGGAAGAGTGTGGCTTCAAGGTCACGCGCAACCCGTCAGAAATGGCCAAACTGCTCAAGGCCATGCTGTAAGCTGTGGCCTCTAAAGCAAAGCTTTGACCCGGTCAAAGCCAGCAAGCCGGATTTCCTGATGGACAATCCGGCTTTGTCGTTTGTGCGAGCGCCACACGCAGAGGCCTATTTTTTTTGCCACTGCCCGCTTGGCTGAATAACAAATCATGAACTACACCTTCTGTGCCAAAACCGATCCGGGCTTGATTCGCCGCAACAATGAAGATGCCGTGCTGGTGAACACAAGTTGCGGTGTGGCCGTACTGGCCGATGGCATGGGCGGCTACAAAGCAGGAGAAGTTGCCAGCGGCATGGCAACCACCATGATCGCAGCAGAACTGACCCGGCATCTGTCCGGCAATGCCCCACTGAGCGACCCGGGCGACATCTGCCGCGCGCTGGCCGCCAGTGTCGATGCAGCCAACCAGGCGATTCTGCAAGCAGCCACCGGCAATCCCGACTGCGCTGGCATGGGCACCACCTTGGTGGCGGGTGTATTTCAGGGCGGTCAGCTGTTTTTGACACACTTGGGCGACTCGCGCTGTTATCGCCTGCGTGGCGAGGTCTTGAGGCAAATCACCAAAGACCACTCCATACGGCAGGAGCAGTTCGACGCCGGTCTGATCACCCGCGCGCAGGCCGCCCACGCGACAGGTCGAAATTTGTTGACGCGTGCCCTTGGAGTCGAGACTGACGAGCCAGTTGAAGCCCAGACTTTACAGGTCGAGGCCGGTGATCTTTACCTGATGTGTTCCGATGGCTTGACGGACATGGTGGATGATGCCAGCATGGCCAGACTGATGGCCGAAGAGCCGAACATTGGCAAACTTGCCACGGCCTTGATTCATTTGGCCAATGCCAAAGGTGGACGCGATAACATTGGCGTTATATTGATCCACGCCAAAGATGCGCCAGAGATGTCTGGCAAGTAGTTGCGTTTGCTTGCCGGATAGTCCAATACACACGTTTACAGGAGCTGTTTGTGCCCAATATCACCCTCAGGCTTGGCGGCGACATCCTTCAGGAAGTCAAGCTCATCAAGGAACGAACCACTTTGGGGCGGCGTCCCCACTGCGATGTCGTCATGGAAAATATGGCAGTCAGTGGTCAACATGCGTGCCTGGTGCTTGCAGGCCAGCAAGTCAGCATCGAAGACCTTGACAGCACCAACGGCACCTATGTCAACGGCAGCGCCGTCAAAAAGCAACTGCTGCAAGACGGTGATGTGATTGAAATTGGCAAATTCACAATTAAGTTTTCAGCCGCGTCAGTTGCCGTTGAAGGCCGGGAAGAAGAGCAGGAAGGCCTGACAGTCAACGCCAGCTTGGCACCTGCGCCACCAGTCAGCCCGGTAGCCCCCCTAAGCCCGATAAGCCCGATGCAGCCCCCGGCCGATCAGGTCGGCCGCATCAAAGTCATCGCCGGTCCGGGTGTCGGGCGGGAATTGACCCTGACCAAAATAGTGACAACGTTTGGCAAACCCGGTGTGGCGGTCGCTGCCATCACGCGACGCGAGCATGATTACTTTGTGCACCTGGTTGAAGGTATCGATGCGCCGCTGCTCAACGGCTCACCGGTTGGCCAGGAACCCCGGCTGCTGGGTGAAGGTGATCAAATCACCTTGAGCGGTACCGTCCTGCAATTTTCCCAATGCTGAACACGCGACGATCTCATGCGCCCACAGGACAGCTGACCCAATACGGTTTGTGATGAACATGTTCGCGTCGACATGAACGCTCTCAACGAACATTCGAGTCTGGACCACGGCGGTATGACCGTGGAAGCCCTTTTTTACAAGCGGCTTCAGGAAATTACCGCACGCATCCATGAGACGGAAAACATCGAACAAATTATGCTGGAATCCAGCCAGGAAATCTGCAGTTTGTTCAGTGCTGATCGGCTGACGCTTTATGTGGTCAACGAAGAGCGCAACGCCATCATTTCCAAGATCAAGACCGGACTCAACAGCAGCCGTGATCTGAAGCTGCCGATCGCGCCAAAAAGTGTTGCTGGTTACGTGGCCTTCAGTCAAAAGCTGGTGAATTTACCCGATGTGTATGACGACGAAGCTCTGAAAAACCTGCACCCGTCCCTGGCATTTTTCAAAGAGGTGGACAAGCGCTCTGGCTATCGTACGCGGCAAATGCTGACGGCACCGATCCTGGCAGGAGACACGCTGTATGGCGTGCTGCAAATCATCAACAATAAAAAGGAGCAGCCTTTCAACGATCTGGATGTGGAAGGCATCACGCAACTCTGCAAAACCCTGGCCACGGCCATTCGGCAGCGCATCCGCAAGCAGGAAGACAGCGTGCGGCGCATGGTCACCAAGTACGACGGCCTGGTCACCAGCGATGTCATGAGCGCGGCAGAGCTGGAGCACTGCCTGCAGCAAGCGCGCAAACAGGGCTTGACGGTCGAGCATGTGCTGCTCAACGAATACCAGGTTCGCCCGGCCCAGATCGGCCCGTCGTTGGCCAAGTTTTTTGCCGTGCCCTACGAGCCTTTCAGCGAGGGCCGCATTCGCTCCGAGGCGCTGCACAGCGCGCTCAAGCGCGAGTTCATCGATGAGCAGGGCTGGATCCCGCTGGAAGAGTCGCCCGATGGCCTGGTCATCATGTGCCTGGACCCCGAGGCGGTGCGCAGTTCGCGCATCGTGGCCCAGGTGTTTCCGCGCATCGGCAAGTTTTCGTACCGGGTCACGACGCGCTACGAGTTCATGCAGACCCTGGGTCAGATATTTGGCGTGGAGGCCGAGAGCGGCAGCATCAGCGACATGCTCGCCGACATGGACAGCTCGCCAATCGACGATGGTAGCAACGAGGATTCACTGGAGTCTGCGGCGGCTGACAACGAGCTCGTCAAATTCGTCAACAAGGTCATCCTTGATGCCTACCACCAGGGCGCCTCCGACATCCACATCGAGCCCATGCCGGGCAAGCTCAAAACCGGTATCCGTTTTCGCATTGACGGCTCGCTGCAACCCTATGTCGAAGTGCCGGCGCATTTTCGCCAGGCCATGGTGACGCGCCTGAAAATCATGTGCGACCTCGATATTTCCGAGCGCCGCAGGCCGCAAGACGGCAAGATCAAATTCAAGAAATACGGCCCCATCGACATCGAACTGCGCGTGGCCACCATCCCCTCAGCGGGCGGCGTCGAGGACGTGGTGATGCGGATTTTGGCGGCAGGCGAGCCAATCCCGCTCGATCAGCTGGGCCTGACCTCGCACAACATGGAGCGGGTGCTCAGAACCATTGCAAAGCCCTACGGCCTGTTTTACGTGTGCGGCCCCACCGGTTCGGGCAAAACCACCACGCTGCACTCAATCCTGAAAAACCTCAACACACCCGACACCAAGATATGGACCGCCGAAGACCCGGTTGAAATCACCCAAAAAGGCTTGCGCCAGGTGCAGATCAACAAGAAGGCGGGCATCGACTTCGCGATGGTCATGCGCTCATTTTTGCGCGCCGACCCCGACATCATCATGGTCGGCGAGTCGCGCGACCATGAAACCGTGGCCATGGGCGTGGAGGCCTCGCTCACGGGCCACCTGGTTTTTTCCACCCTGCACACCAACTCGGCGCCGGAGTCCATCACCCGCTTGCTCGACATGGGCATGGACCCGTTCAATTTTGCCGACGCCCTGCTGGGCATTCTGGCGCAGCGCCTGGCCAAGAAATTGTGCGTCTGCAAAGAAGCTTATGTGCCCGACGCCGAAGAGCTGCGCCTCTTCGCCATGGAGTACGCCGACGAGCTGCGACACACCGCAAAATGGAAAGACCATTACGAGGAAGAATTGAAGCAACTCATTGCTGGCTGGCAGACGCAGTTCGGCGCTGGCGGACCGCTCAAGTTATACCGCCATGCCGGTTGCGACAAATGCCATCAAACGGGTTACAAAGGCCGGGTTGGCCTGCATGAGTTGCTGATTGCCGATGATGGCATCAAGCAACTGATTCAGGAGCGCGCCCGGGTCGCTGAAATATTCTCTGCGGCTGTCGAGGGCGGCATGCGCACCCTGAAGATGGACGGCATGGAAAAAGTCATGATGGGGCTGACCGACCTGAAAATGGTGCGCTCGGTCTGCATCAAATAACAGGAGCCACTGACGATGACGAACCACTCCGCTTGCCCGTGCTGCCAGCGCCGACCGCTGTTGCAGGGCATGGCCGCGCTGTTGTTGTCCCCCGGCTGGCAGGATAAGGGTTTTGGAAATCCGTGCCAGCTTTGTTGGCCGTTTCGCAGCGCAACCTGACGGCCGCCAGTGCCCGCTTTCGGGTAAGTCAATTCATGAACTTAGAGGCAGATCAAACGCCGCTCACAGACTGCGCCGACGCGCCTGGACCGGCCACTGCTGCGAGCTGTGCAGCAGTCGGATAACCTCGATGCGCCTGCCTTTGACACGGTAGATCGCGATAAACGGCGTGCGGCTGATCACCAGCTCGCGGGTGCCTCTCAAACGCCCTGGCCGTCCCATTTGAGGGTGCTGCATCAGCATGTCTACCTGGTGCTCAATCTCCTCGTCCTGGCTCATTGCGGCCAATGGGTTGTCCTGGGCAATATAGTCCAGTTGCTCAAACCGCTGTGTGCTGGCCACTGGCAGCCAGGCGATGGTTTTCAAGCTGTAGCCGCCTGTGCTTTTTTGGCCCACGCCGCTCGCCGTTTGGCGCTGGTGGCTTTGACGGCCTCATTGGATACCCATTGCGTCTTTGGATCGTCGGCTTCTTGGAGTCCGTGCGCGACCTGGGCGCGAAACCATGCGTCGTGTGCTGCAGCTTCATGGGCTTTGCGCATTCGCTCGGAGGTGTCGGCACGCTTGATATGCGTCACTGTGGGGTCGAATTGCTTGGTGTCAGTCTTGAATGTCTCGATGCCGATTTTTTTGAGGTAGA
>PFUD01000143.1 GCA_002789915.1 Comamonadaceae bacterium CG_4_9_14_3_um_filter_60_33
GGTGAATGGTTCAGCTGCGCATTCTCGCGCACGCTATCCCTGCATACCTTTGCCCCTTGATTCCATAATTTCAGACCATTGAATCCATAATTTACGATCATAGATTCCGGATTTCACGGTAGTATTGGCGGCATGAATTCAGCACCTCTATACCATCGCCTGATCCAGGCGCGCATTCAAGAAGCACGGGCTGACACGCCTGTTGTGCTGGTCGCGGGGCCGCGTCAGGCGGGCAAGACCACACTGGTGAGACAGGTGGCTGGGCAGGGGCTGCGATACCTCACACTGGACGACGAGTTGACGCTGCTGTCCGCCCGCGAAGACCCGACCGGAATGATCCGAAGTCTGGATCGTGCGGTGATCGATGAAATTCAACGCGCGCCGCAATTGCTTCTGGCCATCAAGAAGAGCGTGGATGAAGACCGACGGCCAGGCCGTTTTTTATTGACTGGGTCGGCCAACTTGCTGGCCCTGCCCACCGTAGCCGATTCGTTGGCCGGCCGCATGGAGACGCTCACATTGTTGCCACTGTCGCAAAGTGAATTGCGAGGCAATGCGTCGAACTGGATCGACCACGCCTTTGCCGGCAAACTGCTCAAGGTTTCTGAGCCGATGACTGGAGAAGACTTGGTTGAGGCCGTGTTATGCGGGGGCTACCCTGAAGCACTGTCCCGTGCCACCACGCGCAGGCGCACGGCATGGGCGCGTCAATACATTGATGCTCTGATCCAGCGAGATGTGCTGGATGTGGCAAACATTGACAAGCTCGACCAGTTGCCACGCTTTCTGCGCAGTCTGGCCCAGGTGTCTGGTCAGATGTGCAATTACACCCAGCTGGGTGGTCAGGTGGGGTTGGACAGCAAAACCGCAGCGCGTTATGTCGGGGTGTTTGAACAGATGTATCTGCTCAAACGGGTTGACGTTTGGGCCAGGAACAGACTGAGTCGCATGGTTAAAACGCCCAAGCTACAGTTCATCGACTCCGGTTTGCTGTCGACGTTGCTCGATCTGGGCGCTACCGAGGTACAACAGGATCGCAGCCGGTTCGGGCATGTGCTGGAAACCTTTGTTTACAGCGAGTTGCTTAAACATGCCACCACCGCTGAAGGTAACTATCAGCTGCTGTATTACCGCGATCTGGACAAGTTTGAGGTCGACGTCGTGATCGAGAACCCCGCCGGGCAATTGATCGGCGTGGAGATCAAGGCGTCGGCTACGGTGAAGGAAAGTGACTTGCGTGGCCTCAAAAAGCTGGCCAGCGTGGCTGGCAAACAGTTCAAACTCGGGGTCTTGCTCTACGACGGCACAGAAACTCTGCCTCTGGGTGATGGGTTGTGGGCTGCGCCACTGTCTACTTTGTGGGGGCGGTAGCGCGATGCCCGAACCCAAGATTCCCATGACTTGTCCCCGCATCGTCCTGGTCACGCTCAACGCGCGCTACATCCACGCCTCGCTGGGCCGGCGCCCGAGGTGGTGGCGGACTTGCTGGCCACGCTGGGGACAGCACCATCAGCTGAGGCACCCGCCGGGGTGCAGATCGTGGGCTTTGGTGTGTACATCTGGAACGTGTCGCAAACCACCGAGGTGATCCGGCTGCTCAAGGCCGCGCGGCCCGACCTCAAAATCGTGCTGGACGGCCCGCAGCCGCTCATGAAAATCATTCCCGGCGAGCAGCCGCCGTTGGCCGAGCTGGAACTGCCCTACGGCGAATACAGCGATGCCGACCTGGCGCACCGCCTGCTGTATGTGGAGGCCTCGCGCGGTTGCCCGTTCAAGTGCGAGTTTTGTCTGAGCGCGCTCGACAAGACAGCCTGGGGTTTTGAGTTGGAGCGGCTGGCGACATTGCACACAGACCTTGGACCCTGTGGGGCCGACTTCAGTCTGCCATGGTCGACTGAAGTCGGCCCCACAAAAAACCCCACAACAAGCCCAAACACTGACCTCTTTTTGCACTTTGAAGTCATCCCCGACCACCTGCCGGATCGCCTGCGCGCCATGCTGGCGCAGTTCCCGCCGGGCGTGCTGCAGCTCGAAGTGGGCGTGCAGACTTTCAACGTGGCGGTACAGCAAACTATCTCACGCCGACAGGACAACGACGCCACCGAGGCCAACCTGCGCTGGCTGCTGGCGCACACCCACGCGCACCTGCATGTCGACCTGATCTTTGGCCTGCCGGGTGAAACGCTGCAAAGTTTTGCCGATGGCTTTGACCGGCTGCTGGCGATTGGCCCGCATGAGATCCAGCTTGGCATTTTGAAACGCCTGCGCGGCGCACCGATTGCCCGCCACAGCGCAGCGCTCGGCATGGTTTACGCGCTCGATCCGCCCTACACCGTGCAGCGCACCGCCGTGGTGGATGCCGCCACGCCGCAGCGCTTTGGCCGCCTGGCGCGTTACTGGGAGCTGCTGGCCAACTCGGGGCGTTTTAATCAGTTGGGGTCAGAGCACGTCGCTACGCGAGTGGTCTGACCCGCAAGCCTAAACCTCATCCCAGTCCTTCCAGTCCACGGCATGGCTGATCCGGTAGAGGTTGACTGCATTGCCCACGGTGGGGGCAAAGACGTCATGGCCAATCACCTCGAGCGTGCCGTAATCTTTCAGTCGGTCTTTCACCTGGCCCTTGAGTCCGGCAAACCACAGTTCGATGCCCTGCTGCGTCAGGTCCTGGTGCAGCTTGACCAACATGTCGGCGGCGGTGATGTCGATGTCGGTGATGGCATCGGCCACCACCACCAGGCGCCGCGTGGGCGTGGGCGCTGCGGCGATGGCGCGCTGCACCTCTTGCTGAAAAATCTCGCCGTTGGCAAAAAAGAGCTGCGCATCCCAGCGGAACAGCACCAGGCCGGGCACGCGTCGGCCCTCCGGATGCCGGATGACGTCGTGGTAACCCTTGCTGCCGTCCACGCGCGCCAGCACCGCAAAGTAAGGGTGCCAGGCGTTCCACAGCAGCACCAGCATGGCCAGCGCCAGGGTGATGACAATGCCTTGAATGACGCCAATCAGCGCCACGCCGACAAAGCTGGTCAGCGACAGTGCAAATTCCACTTTGCGTTGCCGGTACATTTGCCGCATGCCCGCCACATCGGCGAACGACAGGCAGGCCGCAATGACCACGGCGCCCAATACCGCACTGGGCAGGCTCTGCAGCCACCCGGTGCCCGACACCAGCAGCAGGGCAATGGCCAACGCGCCCACCAGACCGGTCACTTGCGTTTTGGCCCCGGCAGCTTCGGCCACCGGGGTGCGCGAGGCGCTGCTGCTGATCGAAAAACCCTGAAACAGCCCGGTGGCAATGTTGGCCAAACCCAGCGCCACCATCTCCTGGCTCTGGCTGACCCGGTAGCCGCCCCGCTGCGCCAGCGCGCGTGACAACACACTGGTATCGGTAAACGACAGCAGCGAAATAATGACGGCACCCGGCAGCAATTGCCGCATATCGGACCACGACACCGCCGGAAACTGCCAGTCTGGCAAGCCCTGCGGCAGGCGCCCCAAAACGGACAAATGGGCCGTGTTGGCCAGGTCGAACCAGGCCGAGATGCCCGTGGCCAGCAGCACCACAAGCAACAGGCCCGGCCAGCGCGGCCGAAGTTTCGCCAGCAAAATAATCAGGGCCAGACTGACGCTGCCGATCAGCAGTGCCACCCAGTTGCCCTGCCCGTTGGCCACGCTTTGCAGCAGATGGTCCACTTGGTCTGGCAGGTCACCCGCCGTGGACCCAATACCCAGTATTTTTGGCATTTGGCCTACCAGCACGGTCAGGGCGATGGCGTTCAAAAAGCCAATGCGGATCGGTTTGGACAGCAGGTCGGCCAGCAGCCCCAGGCGGGCCAGCCCGATCAGCATGGAGCAGACCCCTGACAAAATGGCCAGCATGCCCGCCAGCAGCACAGCGCGCTCCACACTGCCTGCAGCCAGTGGCAAGATCAGCGCCGCAATCACGGCCGTCAGGGTCGAGTCGGGCCCCAGCACCAGGATGCGGCTGGGGCCAAAAATGGCATACACAATCAGCGGAATGATGGTGGCATACAAGCCGTGGATGGCGGGCAAGCCAGACGCTTCGGCATAGCCCATGCCCACCGGCACCAGGATGGCGGTGAGCGCCAGGCCCGCCACCAGATCGCGCATCAGCCAGGCGCTCTGGTAGTTCCGCAAGGTGGCCAAGCCGGGTAACCAGCCCGGCAGCAAGCGCATGTTTTTCCAGAAAGTTTGCATCAAACTGAGCCGCTGGTTGCGGTTAAAAAGGGGGAGCGCACAGGGGTGATCATGGTTGACAACAAGTTTACGACCCGAAGTCCATGAATCCAAATGCAAGGGTTGCGGCCCGGCGCCCGCCATGACAGCGTTCGATCACCATGCGGGTGGCTTGTGGCCATGAACGTTACCATCACGTCATGAAAAAGAACGCACTTGCCGCGCACGCCGTCTGCCCCTGTGACAGCGGCAAAACGTATGCTGACTGCTGCGGCCCGTGGCATGCCGGCTTGCCGCAAGGTGTGCACGCGCCCACGCCTGAAGCGCTGATGCGCTCGCGCTACAGCGCCTATGGGCTCGGCCTCATTGACTACCTGCTGGCCACCTGGCACCCGTCCACGTCGCCCGGCGAGCTGGAGCTGCCACCGCTCAAATGGCTGGGCCTGGAAGTGCGCCACGCGCAGGCTGCGGGTGATGTGGGCGTGGTGGAATTTGTGGCGCGTTACCGAGAAAGCGGGCGCGGCGGCCGCATGCACGAGATCAGCCGTTTTGTGCGCGAGGACGGGCGCTGGCTGTACATCGACGGTGAGCAGCAGGCGCCGGACTGAGCCCGGGTAGTCACTGCGAGCGAAGCGCGGCAGTCCATGGCTTCGGAAGTCATGAATTGCTTCACTTCATTCGCAATGACTCAACCCGTTTTAAGTCGTGATGCGTTTGAGCATCACCGGGCGCTGCGCCGACGGATGCGCATGAAGCTGAATTTTCTCCAGCAGCGTCTGTCGGGCGCGCTCGGCGGCGCTGGCGTCGGCCGCGTGCACGATGACCAGCAGCTCGCCGGCTTGCACGGCTTGCCCGATCTGGGCGAACTGCGACAAACCCACCCGCGCATCAATCGTGTCGCTGGCCATGCGCCGGCCGCCGCCGAGTTCCACCACGGCCAGGCCGATGTCACGCGTGGCCATGCCAGCCACAAAACCACTGCGTGGCGCCAGCACCGGCAACTGCACCGGCGCCGGCGGCAGGTAGTGGCCGGGGCGCTCGCAGAAATCTGCCGGGCCGCCCAGCGCGGAGACCATGCGCGCGAACTGTTCCAGCGCGCGGCCGCTGTGCAGTGCGTCGTCCACCTGTTGCAGAGCATGGGCCTCGTCGCCAGCCAGGCCACCCATCAGCAGCAACTCGGCGCTCAGGCGCCGGGTGACATCGAGCAGCCGCGGGTCGACAGCGTCGCCACGCAAAAATTGCACGGCCTCAAGCACTTCCAGCGCGTTGCCGCAAGTGCTGCCCAGCACCTGGTTCATGTCGGTGAGCCAAGCGCGCGTGGGCAGCCCGGCGCCGTTGGCCACTTGCACCAGCGACTCGGCCAGGGTGGTGGCCATCGCCAGCGAGTCGGCAAACGCGCCGTTGCCCACTTTCACATCCATCACCAGAGCCTGCAGGCCGGCGGCCAGCTTTTTCGACAGGATGCTGGCGGTGATCAAGGGCACCGACTCGACTGTGGCCGTGACATCGCGAATGGCGTAGAGCCTGCGGTCGGCTGGCGCCAGGTCGGCCGTCTGGCCAATGATGGCGCAGCCCGCGCTGTGCAGCGTCCGGTGCAGCGTCGGCACATCGGGCGCGCACTGGTAGCCGGGGACGCTGGCCAGCTTGTCGAGCGTGCCGCCGGTGTGGCCCAGGCCGCGGCCCGAGATCATTGGCACCACGCCGCCACAGGCCGCCACGATCGGGGCCAGCATCAGGCTCACCTTGTCGCCCACGCCGCCGGTGGAATGCTTGTCCAGTACCGGACCGTTCAAGTTGGCGCTTGACCAGTCCATCACCAGTCCGGAATGGGTCATGGCCTGGGTCAGGTCAACCGTTTCCGCGCGGCTCATGCCCTTGAGAAACATGGCCATGGCCAGCGCGGCGGCCTGGCCTTCGCTCCAGGAGCCGTCCACCAGGCCACGCACAAAAGCGTCAATATGGGCGCTCGCCAAGGTGTGGCCGTCACGCTTGATGCGGATAATTTCCTGGGCCAGCATGGTATTTGTAGCCCGGAAGCCAATTCGGGGTGTCTGCTGTGGCGGGTGTTCCCGGATTGCGCTGCGCTTCATCCGGGCTACCCAAGGCATGGCGACAGCACCGCCTCGACGTCGTTCAACAGGCTGCTGGCGCCGATGCGAAAACGCTGTGGTGTTAGGGCTTGTGCGCCGAGCAGTTCTTGCGCAAGGCCAATGTATGCGGCGGCTTCAGCCACGGTGCGAATGCCACCGGCTGCCTTGAAGCCTACCCGGTTGTTTGCGGAGGGGCTCGCGGCAATGGCGCCGAGCATGAGGCGTGCGGCCTCCAGCGTGGCGCTGACCGGCGTTTTGCCAGTGCTGGTTTTCAGGAAATCGGCGCCACTGTCCAGACTCAACTGGCAGGCGCGTTGGATCAGCGCGGGTGTTTGGAGTTCGCCGGTTTCCAGAATCACTTTGAGCAGCAAGCCCGGGCAAGCTTGCCGGACCGCCATCAGCAATTTGGAAACGACGCGTTCATCACCGGCCATCAGGCTGCGGTAGGGCAGCACCACATCGACTTCCTGCGCGCCCGCTTGCACGATCTGTTCGGCATCAAGCACGGCGGCGTCGATGTTGGCGTGGCCGTGCGGGAAATTGGCCACAGCCGCCACGGCAATCGTCGCTGGCAATTGCGCGCGGGCGAATGCGGCCAGGCGCGGCCAGACGCAGACTGCAGCCACCGGGCTGAATGGGCTTTGCGCGCGCTGGCACAGGCTTGCAATGTCGGCCTCGGTGTCTGAGGTGTTCAGGCTGGTCAGGTCGAGGCAGGCCAGCGCCAGGCGGGCGCTGGCCTGCGGGGCGTTACGCCATTGGGTTGACAAAGGGGTCGTCATGCGCACGGTGTAGAAATCGGAAAAAGTATTGTCACTGCGAGCGAAGCGCGGCAGTCCATGCAGTCGGAAGTCATGGCTTGCTTCACTTCGTTCGCAATGACGAAATCATGTCGGCCAGCAGTTGGCTGGCGGCAGCACTGCCCAGTTGCGCTTGCTGCAGCGTGTGGGCGTGGCTCAGGTCCTCAGCCGACATGCCGGCGCCCAGGTTGGTGATGAAGGACAGCGCCAGCACCCGCAGCCCCAGGTACCGCGCCAGAATGGTTTCGGGCACGGTGCTCATGCCCACGGCATCGGCGCCCAGCAGGCGCAGCATGCGGATCTCGGCCGGGGTTTCAAACTGCGGGCCAAAAGCCCAGGCGTAAACACCTTCAAACAGGGTGGCGCCCTGTGCTTTTGCCACGTGCTGGGCATGGGCACGCAGGGCAGAGTCATAGGCATCGACCATGTTGACAAAGCGCTCCGAACCATCAACGCCGACCAGCGGCGAGCGCTGCGGCAGGTTGAGGTGGTCGCTCAGCAGCATCAGGCTTCGGGGTGGCATGTCGGGGCGCAAACTGCCCGCCGCGTTGGTCTGCACCAGCGTGTGGCAACCCAGGGCTTGCAACACGCGAAAGGGCACTTCCATGCCGTCAATCGCACCGGATTCATAGCCATGCTGGCGCCCGCTCAGCACGGCCACGGGCTGCGCGCCCAAGTGCCCCAGCCACAAGCTGCCACCGTGGCCAGCCACACCGGCTTGCGGGAAACCGGCCAGCTCGGAGTACGGAATCTGGATAGCGTCGCTGAGGTGGTCGGTCAAGCCGCCCCAGCCCGAGCCCAGCACCACCGCAATGCGGGGTTGAAGATTCGGGGCGCGCTGGCGGATGGTGTCAATGGCGTTCATGGGGTGTGATGGCAAGCGTTTTATCTGGCCTTGATGTGACCCGGCCCAAAGCTCTCGGGCAGCAATTGCGCCAATGTGTGGCGCGGCCCCAGCGCCAGTTCGTTGGCGCTTTGGATGATCAGATCGGGCGCGCCAAACTCACGCAATTTTTGACGGCAACCACCGCAGGGCGTGATCCAGCTGCCCTCGCCACCGCTGCCTACCACCAGCACGGCGCGGGCTTTTCGGCCACCGGCAAGCACCATCGCGCTCAAGGCAGCCGCTTCGGCACACAGGCCTTCGGGGTAGGCGGCGTTTTCCACATTGCAGCCCGCATGAATGTTGCCTTGATCGTCCAGCACGGCGGCGCCGACCGCGTAGTTGGAATAAGGCGCGTAGGCGTTGCGCCGGGCCTGGCGCGCGGCCGCTAGCAGCGCCTGCTGCTGGCTGTCGGTGAGTGTGAAGCTTGGCATGAACGCACTTTACCGCGAATGGGTGAGGCCACGAGCTGCTGAATTTGCATGTGCACAAGGACTAAAGAATCACCATATGGGCCGGTTCGGCACCATGAACAGCGCTCAATGGCATGCGCTGATCAAAGCTGACCAGGCAGCCTTGATGTTGGACGGCCAATCCAAGCAAATATAGATCAGTGAGCTGCCGCGGGCTGTGGATGTGTGCGTGGCGAAAATGGGCGGCATCCAGAATGCTGATGTCGTCTGGCCACAGTTGGTGCCACGGTGCGGCGGTAGAGCTTTGCAACATGTGCACCAGCATGGCCAGCGGCTGCGGGTGACTGTAGGCGGCCTGGCTCATGACGCGCAAGCAACCGTTTTGCGTCAGCGGGCTGCTGGCCCAACCTTGCTCAATGTTGGCATCAAACCATTCCACGGCTCGGTCATGATGCACATGTTCGCAGTCGTGCAGGGCGATCAGCACATTGACATCAAGCAACGCGCGCATCAGATGCCCTCTGCATCACGCAAGCGGTCAATCAGCTCATTACTGACGACGCCACCGCGCTTGGGCAAGGGGTGAATGCCATAAGTCGTCAACCGTTCTGATACTTTGGACGGTTCCTGAGCGTTTCCGTCTGCAGGGTTTGGTGGTGGCGTGGCGAAGGCGCGCCGGGCCAGGTCGCTGATGACTTGGCCCAGAGACTTTTTCTCACGTCGCGCCAGTTCTTTGGCGGCAAACAAAACGTCGTCGGCGATGTCCAGGGTGGTGCGCATGGCTTCTCCAAATTGATGTTTGATGTTATTGCATCAAACATCATTTGTCTATTGGCGTCGGCACAAAAGGGATGACTCAGGTACTCGCACGCACGATCAACTGATGGCCCAGATTGATGCAGGACGGGGTCACCACCTCCCCGTTGATCAGCGAC
>PFUD01000009.1 GCA_002789915.1 Comamonadaceae bacterium CG_4_9_14_3_um_filter_60_33
TTGGGCAAGTCCATCTTGTTCAATACCGGCACCACTTCCACGCCCAGGTCCAGCGCGGTGTAGCAGTTAGCCACGGTTTGCGCCTCCACACCCTGGCTGGCATCAACCACCAGCAACGCGCCCTCGCAGGCCGACAAGGAGCGACTGACCTCGTAGGAAAAGTCCACATGGCCGGGTGTGTCGATCAAATTCAGGTTGTAAATCTTGCCGTCTTGCGCCTTGTAGTGCAGCGCCGCCGTTTGTGCCTTGATGGTGATGCCGCGCTCTTTTTCGATGTCCATCGAATCGAGCACCTGCGCTTGCATTTCGCGCTCCTGCAAACCGCCGCAGCGCTGGATCAGGCGATCGGCCAGCGTGGACTTGCCGTGGTCAATGTGGGCAATGATGGAAAAATTTCTGATGTGTTGCATCCAGGAAAACCGATTCAAGTAATTGATTGCCAAACAGAAAAAAGGGCGCGTTTCAAAGAGACGCGCCCCGAACCTAGCGGATGGTCTATACCAAAGGCAGGTGGCTGATTGTAATTAAGTCAAAATCGGATACTTTGCGGGTCAGACCACTCGCGCAGCGACGTGCTCAGACACCAACTAATTTGAAAACCTTGCGGGTCAGACCACTCGCGCAGCGACGTGCTCTGACCCCAACTGATTAAGAGTTGAAGCGGATCACCGTGTACTGGGCCCACTCTCCGCGGCGAAACAAAATGTTGACTGGTTTGGTTTTGTCAAGATCCACGACGGTTTTCTCGAACCCAGCGACACTGGTCACAGGCACATTGGCCACGGCCATGATCACATCACCTTCGCGCAAACCCGCGCGCGCAGCTGCGCCGCTGGTGCCATCCACCTGCACACCGCCTTTGATGCGCAACTCCTTTTTGACCGCATCGGTCAGATCACTCAGTTCAAGCCCCATTGCCTGGGTTATTTTGGACGCCTTGCTTTTGGGTGCATCTTCCGGGGCTTTGGCAGCCACCTTTTCGGCTTCGATCTCGGCCACGGTCACCATCAAGTCTTTGCTGGCACCACTGCGGAACACGGTCATGGCGCTCTTGGCGCCCGGCTTGGTGCTGCCCACCATGCGCGGCAAATCGCTCGATTTTTCGACTCTTTTGCCGTCGAACTTGATGATGATGTCACCGGCCTCAACGCCAGCCTTGTCGGCCGGGCCGCCCGTTTCCACACCACGCACCAGGGCGCCATACGGGGCACCCAAGCCTCGGGACTCGGCCTCATCCTTGCTGACGGGCTCAATTTGCACGCCAATGCGGCCGCGCGTGACGCGCCCGGTGGCGCGCAGTTGTTCGCTCACGCGCACCGCCTCGTCCATCGGGATCGCAAACGAAATGCCCATGGACCCGCCCGAGCGCGAGTAAATCTGGCTGTTGATGCCAACCACTTCGCCGCGCATGTTGATCAGCGGGCCACCCGAGTTGCCCGGATTGATGGCCACGTCAGTCTGGATAAAGGGCAGGTAGTCGCCGGTGTCGCGCTGTTTGGCACTCACGATGCCGGCCGTCACGGTGTTTTCCAGGCCGAAAGGTGAGCCGATCGCCATCACCCACTCGCCCACTTTGAGGCGATTCACGTCGCCCACCTTGACTGCGGGCAGGCCAGTGGCCTCGATCTTGACCACGGCCACGTCGCTGCGCTTGTCGGCGCCGATAATCTTGGCCTTGAACTCGCGTTTATCGGTGAGCGTGACGATAACTTCGTCGGCGCCATCAACCACGTGGGCGTTGGTCATGACCATACCGTCCGAGGTCAGGATGAAGCCGGAACCTACGCCGCGCGGCTGCTCCCCTTGGTTGGGCTGGCCATGCCCGGGCGGCAAGCCCGGCTGCGGTCCGTTGGGCGCCTTGGGGATGGGCAGGCCGAAGCGGCGGAAAAATTCCAGCATGTCAGGGTCGACTTGACCCATCGGGTTTTGCCGTGGGCTCACTTTTTCGAGCGTGCGAATGTTCACCACCGAGGGCCCGACCTGCTCCACCAGATCAGTAAAGTCAGGCAAGGAACGCACTTGGGCGACAGCCGGTGTCACAGGCATCAATAAAGTGGATGCCGTGACTGCCATGGCCACACTGAAAACGCCAGCGTGCAAGGTTTTAAAGTTAAATCGAATCATCTTTGGCCTTTTAAAAATACAGATACGGAAATCGAGACTTATTGCTTTCTTTCAAGACCCTGGGCAAAAAGGGCCAGGGTCTGCAGGGGCACCTCGCCCACTGCGGTAATCCACCAGTCGCCCAGGCGACGCGTCAACATGTGGGTGGCGCCCATGGCGAATTGGTCGTGGCGCACCATGTTTTTATGCCGCTTGGCATCAAAGTTTTCAATGAACAGCGACACCGAAGCCAGTCCGTCTGAAAAAACCCATTGCAAGGTGCTGCCTTGCCGCGCTGAAGGGTCTGAACTTACCCGTTTGTGACAGGCCATGGGTTTGAAGCCAGCCACCTGACCTTTGAACTGCCACCCCTCTTGAGCCGCCGTGGTCTTGACCAATGTTTGCTTTTTGACTTGGTACCCCTTGGTATCGTCCATCAGCGCCGCCAGCTTGGCCATGCTGACGGGCTCGCCCAGTTTCAATTCTGAAAAGGCGGCCTGCTCCAGCACGCCCTGGGCCGCGTCAAGCGTTTGCAACTTGACTACCACACCGGTTTCACGCTCGGTCCAGACCCGGTAACCAAATCGCAGGGCATCGGCCGGCACCAGTTGCACGACGTCTGAGTCGAGGCCCGCGACGCGCTGGCGCCCCAGCACTTTCAACCTGTAATGCTGCGCAATCGACGAGTCGGCGCCGTTGAGCAAATTGGGAAACATCCCGAGTGCATCACGGAATTCGGAGATCACCACCCGGCGCTCCGGCAAAAAAGTCATCACCTGCTCGTTGCGGCGAAAAGTGCTGCGCGCTGTTCCAGTGAGGGCATCGACGCGCTCGATTTGCTGCTGGCCGTCACAGACATGCCAGATGCGCGACGAGGACATGCTGTCGCCAGCGGTCACCACAAAAGTGCCCACGTAAGAACGCGATCGGGCCGCATCGTGCAAGCGCATCAGCCATTGGCGGATAGAAGCCTCTTGGTGCTGGCTGATCGGTGCGCTGCTGACCGGCGGATTGCCCGCGCTTTGCGCCCAACCCGCACTTGCGCCGACCAGCAAACCCAAACTCAACCAAGCTTGCAGCAAACGTCTCAACGCGCGCCCTCCTCAAACGTGGCATTGCGCAAAAATCCGGCAGGCATTTGCAACGCTGAAGTGCCACCGAACTGACGGTGCGCCGCCAACAAGGCGTCGAGTTGCGGGTCACGCAGCATGACGGGTGCCGAACCCACGGCCAATGGCGAGCTGCTGGCAGCTTGCGCAGCGGGCGCGCTGGCCAATTGCGCCTGCGGCGAAGCTGACCCCTGAAACCCTTGCCAGGCAATCACCCCGACCATGGCCACCGAAGCCAACCCAACGACCAGCCGCCAGCGATGGTCATTGGCGCTGATCCGTGGCTTGCCCTGTGGGTCTTGGGCACTCGGCACGACGGTCTTCAGATTCAATGAATCAGGCGCAGCTTGCAGGTGCAATGGCATCGTCTCTTGTCGCAAACTAGCACGCAGTCGCAGCACAAAGTCGGCCTCATGCGCGCTTACATCGGCTTGGCCAGTGCGCAAGGTTTCACCCACCACATGGTAAGCGTGCCAGCTTTGGCGAGCCTCGCCGCTACGCTCCAGCAGCGCCATCGCCTGGGCAAATTCATCACCGCGCACTTGGCCATCGACCAGCGCCGAAACCAGTTCTGTGTTTGCCATTGATGTATCCGTCATGTTGATCCTTACCTCTTGATAGGTTTTGCTGCTGATGAAAAACCGCGCTACCTACCAGCGCTTGCCGCCTTGCTTGTCCAACATGGGTTTGATCCTGGCGGATACCGCTTCGCGCGCTCTGAATATGCGCGAGCGCACGGTTCCTAATGGGCAATTCATCACTTCAGCAATTTCCTCGTAGCTCAATCCATCCATTTCACGCAGGGTCAGCGCCTGTTTCAAGTCATCAGGTAGCGCCTCCAGAGCGGCATTTACAGCCTGGCCAATTTCTTTGGCTGCCAGCACCGACTCGGGCGTTTCATCTGTGCTTGGTTCACTTCTGCGCTGAAAAGTTTCATCATCTTCATCACTGGCTTGCAAGCTGCTCTGAAAAACGGCCGGGTCGTTCTTGAGTTTGAGCAGAAAGCGCTTGGCGGTATTGACGGCAATACGGTAAAGCCAGGTGTAAAACTGGGCATCGCCGCGAAATTGGTGCAGCGCCCGGTAAGCGCGAATAAAAGTTTCCTGGGCAATGTCCTCGACCAGATTGGTATCACGCACCATGCGCCCTATCAGCCGCTCAATGCGGCGCTGGTACTTGATCACCAGCAACTCGAAGGCACGCTGATCGCCCGCAACGGCCCGCTCCACTAACAGGGCATCGCTGTTGCCGGATTGCGACTGCGTATCCAGCCCGGGCTTTTCTTGTTCAGACATCAGGCTTGTGGCGACGCAGCCAGGCGCGTTTGATCCCGCTCAACGAGATCAGCAGCGGGGTTAAACAGGGCGCGGCGCAGGGCCAACCAGCGTACCGGATGGCTGCGTTGTGCGGGCCAAACCCAGCTTGCGGCGCCGCTCGCCGGGCGCAAACAGAGCAAAAGACTGTGTTGCATGTCGATGATGACCGTTGGTACGACAAGCTGACTGGTCATGCCCGCGCACAACGACCAGGCTTGGCCATCCCAGACCAGTTGCGCCTGGGGCGTTCGCAGTCCGTACCAGATGACCCAGCCGCAGCTAGCCAGCCAGAGCACAGCCCCGACCACATGGCCAGCACCGTGCACCGCCGACTGCAGCCACCAAACCGCTTGCGCCACGCCGCCCGCCAGCACAACAGCCAGCGTCACGCCTGCCTGAAAACGCGAACGCCCCACCGGATAAGTCACCGCTGGGGCGTTGTACATGGTCTTGGGCGACGGGCGTTAAGCGTCAGGGCGCCCGCTTGAACACCAGCGAGCCGTTGGTACCACCAAAGCCAAAGTTGTTCTTGATGGCTACGTCGATCTTCATGTCGCGCGCGGTGTTGGCACAGTAATCCAGGTCGCAGTCGGGGTCCTGGTTGAAGATATTGATGGTGGGCGGGCTCTTTTGGTGGTGCAAAGCCAGCACCGTGACCACCGATTCGAGACCGCCGGCGCCACCCAACAGGTGGCCGGTCATGGACTTGGTCGAATTGACCACCACCTTTTTGGCATGGTCGCCCAGCGCCGCCTTGATGGCGTTGGACTCGTTGGTGTCACCCAGCGGAGTCGATGTGCCGTGGGCATTGACGTAGTTGACCTGGTCGGCGTTGACGCCGGCATTGCGCAAGGCGCTGACAATGGCACGCCGCGGGCCGTCCATGTTGGGCGCAGTCATGTGGCCAGCGTCGGCGCTCATGCCAAAACCGGACAGTTCAGCGTAAATTTTGGCGCCACGTGCCTTGGCGTGCTCGTATTCTTCGAGCACCATGACACCGGCGCCTTCACCCAGGATGAAGCCGTCGCGGTCGCGATCCCAAGGCCGTGATGCGGTAGCAGGATCATCATTGCGTGTGCTGAGGGCGCGCATGGCAGCAAAGCCGCCAACGCCCAGCGGAGACACCGCCGCCTCGGAACCACCAGCCACCACCACGTCGGCATCACCGTATTCGATCATGCGACCGGCCTGGCCAATGCAGTGCAGGCCCGTGGTGCAGGCAGTCACGATGGCCAGATTGGGGCCTTTGAAACCAAAACGGATCGACACATGGCCGGCGATCATGTTGATGATGGTGGACGGCACAAAAAATGGCGAAATCCGGCGCGCGCCGCGCTCCACAAACTCAGAGTGCATGTGCTCGATCATGGGCAGGCCGCCAATGCCCGAGCCGATCACGCAGCCAATGCGGGTGGCCAGTTCTTCGTCCAGAGCTTCGCCCGTGGGCAAACCGGCATCAGCCACAGCCTGAGCCGCTGCGGCAATGCCGTAATGAATGAAGGTGTCCATGGCGCGCGCTTCCTTGGCGCTCATGTAGGACTCCACATCGAAGCCCTTGACTTCACCGGCAATCTTGCAATTGAAGGTAGAGGCGTCGAACTTGGTGATCAAACCCACACCTGACTGTCCAGCCAACAAATTAGCCCAGGTGGTGTCAACCGTGTTGCCCACGGGACTGACACAACCCAAACCGGTAACGACAACGCGACGACGAGGCAAGTTCATAAGCAGTCAGTGGTTTGTCCGTAAAGAACCCCACCCTTCGCAGGCTGGGATCAGGATTGGGGGTGATTCAGCACATAACAGTTGATCAGGAACCAGCTTGTCGTACTGAAACTTGCGACGCCCTTTTTCAGGCGTCGCTGGGCACGCGACTACGCTTTTTTGTGGGTATTGGCGTAGTCAACAGCGTTTTGCACCGTGGTGATTTTTTCAGCGTCTTCATCGGGGATTTCGATGCCGAACTCGTCTTCAAGTGCCATCACCAGTTCGACCGTGTCGAGGGAATCGGCGCCGAGATCGGCCACGAAGGCTTTTTCGTTGGTGACTTGGGATTCTTCAACACCGAGTTGTTCGGCAATGATTTTTTTAACGCGTGCTTCAATATCGCTCATGGGTTCCCTCAGAGGGTTGTGAAAAGATCCGTGATTTTAGCCGGGCCTGAAATGTGATTCCAAACCCGACGGCCGTACGGACAACGCGGCTTTATTTTGTCATCAAATTGGCGTCAGGCTCAGGCCATGAACATACCACCATTGACGTGCAATTCTTGCCCCGTCACATAAGCTGCCTGCGGCGATGCCAGATAAGCCACCGCGTGGGCAATATCGGAGGGTTTGCCCAGATGGCCCAGCGGGATTTGCGTCAAAAGGACTTTTTGTTGCTCATCGGCCAGTTTGGCGGTCATGTCGGTCTCGATGAAACCGGGGGCCACGCAGTTGACCGTGATGTTGCGCGAGCCCAGCTCACGCGCCAGCGCGCGCGTCATGCCGGCCACGCCAGCTTTGGCGGCGGCGTAATTGGCCTGGCCCGGGTTGCCGGAGGCGCCCACCACCGACGTAATGTTGATGATGCGGCCGTAGCGCTGTTTCATCATGGGGCGCATGACGGCGCGGCTCATGCGGAACACCGCCTTGAGGTTGGTGTCGAGCACGGCATCCCATTCGTCGTCTTTCATGCGCATGGCGAGGTTGTCCTGCGTGATACCGGCGTTGTTGACCAGAATCTGCAGGCTGCCGTGCTCCTTGACGATGGAGTCGAGCACGGTCTGCACCCCTACCCCATCGTTGACATCAAGGGCTATTCCGCTACAGCCAGCAAAAGCTGCCAGCGTCTGGCCGATTTTTTCAGCGCCTTGGACCGTGGTGGCGGTGCCGATCACTTTCAGGCCGCGTTGCGCCAGCTCCAGGGCAATGGCAGCGCCAATGCCGCGCGATGCGCCTGTGACCAAAGCCACCTGGCCTTCAAATTTGATTTCGCTCATTTTGTTTGCGCGTCCTGAATAAAAGTTTTGACTTCAGCCAGGCTGGCCAGATCGAACAAGGGCAAGCCCTGCATTTCGGCATTGATGCGCTTGGTCATGCCCGCCAGCACCTTGCCGGGGCCGCACTCGACCACGTTGGGCAAGCCGCGCGCACCCAGCGCCTGCACACATTCGACCCAGCGCACTGGGCCGAAAGCCTGGCGAAACAGGGCATCGCGGATACGGTCGCCGTCGTGCTCAACTGCCACATCGATGTTGTTGATGACCGGTATCTGCGGCACGGCAAACGCCGTAGCCGCCAGTTTTTCCTTGAGCTTGAGTGCCGCCGGCTTCATCAGGCTGGAGTGAAAAGGTGCCGACACCGGTAATGGCAGCGCACGCTTGGCGCCCTGCGCCTTGAGCGCCACGCAGGCCTGCTCAACGGCCGCCTTGGAACCGGCGATCACGGTCTGGCCGGGATCATTGAAATTAACCGCTTCCACCACTTCAGCCGAGCCAGCACCGAATGCGGCCGTCACCTCGGCGCAGCCGGCCATCACTTTGGCCGCCTCCATGCCCAGAATGGCCGCCATGGCGCCAACGCCCACGGGCACTGCGTCTTGCATCGCCTGGGCCCGAAAGCGCACCAGCGGTGCAGCTTGGCTCAATGTCAAAACACCCGACGCCACCAGCGCCGAATATTCGCCAAGCGAATGCCCGGCCAAGGCTTGCGGCGCCACGCCGACCTCGGCCATCCAGACCCGGTAAGCAGCCACGCCCGCGACCAGCATCACAGGTTGCGTGTTGGAGGTCAGCGCCAGCGCCTCCTTGGGGCCGTCCTGAATCAGGCGGCCGATGTCTTCGCCCAGCGCGTCGGAGGCTTCCTGCAAAGCCGTCAGCACCTGGGGGTGATCGCCCCAGCCCGCCAGCATGGCCACCGACTGCGAGCCCTGGCCAGGAAAAACAAAAGCAAACGGTTTCATGAACGTGTCGTCAGTGGATAAAAATAAATTTTGAATGCCAAATGCCAAATGCGTGAGGGGAAGTATCTACAGTTTGAGCAGCACCGCGCCCCAGGTGAAGCCACCGCCCACAGCTTCGAGCAGCAGCGTTTGACCCGCCTGCACCTGGCCACTGCGCACGGCCGAATCAAGCGCCAACCCCACCGACGCAGCCGAGGTATTGCCATGCTGATCGACCGTGACCACCACTTTGTCCATCGACATTTTGAGCTTGCGCGCCGTGCTTTGCATGATGCGGATGTTGGCCTGATGCGGCACCAGCCAGTCGACATCAGTGGCGGCCATGCCCGCTTTGGCCAACACCGCCCGCGCGGCGTCGTCGAGCACGCCCACCGCCAACTTGAACACCGCTTGCCCGTCCATGCGCAACAGCGGGTCGCCCAAAACCTGGCCACCGCAAACGTGACCTGGCACGCACAAAATATCAGTGTGTTGTCCGTCGGCATGAATGTCAGTGGCCAAAATGCCCGGCACTTTGGAAGCCTGTAGCACCACTGCCCCAGCACCGTCGCCAAACAGCACACAGGTGGTGCGGTCCTTGAAGTCCAGAATGCGTGAAAACACTTCGGCGCCGACCACCAGAGCTTTTTTGACCGCCCCTGTGCGAATCATGGCATCGGCCAGCGTCATGGCATAAATAAAGCCACAGCACACCGCCTGCACATCGAACGCGGGCGCGCCATGGTTGCCCAGCTTGTTTTGCAGAATGCAGGCCGTCGACGGGAACACCATGTCGGGCGTGGAGGTGGCCACGATGATCAGGTCAAGGTCTTTGGCCTCAACGCCTGCCGCCTGCAAGGCATTAGTGGATGCCGCCAGCGCCAGGTCGCTGCTGAAAACACCAGCATCGGCAAAATGGCGGGCACGAATGCCGGTCCGCTCAACGATCCATTCGTCGCTGGACTCGACGCCTTGCGCGGCAAGTTCAGCAACCAGATCGGCATTGGTGAGACGTCTTGGTGGCAAATAACTGCCAGTGCCGGTAATACGGGAATAAAGTTTCATGGATCAAACCGAGGGAGTGTCTGCGATCAGACGGCCGCATCATCAGCCGCCAAAAGCGGGGCTGCATGGGCAATCCGGACCCGAACACGATCTAACAAATTATTGCGAGCTGCATCATACGCCCGCGTCAGGGCGAAGCCAAAAGCCAGTTGGTCAGCCGAGCCGTGGCTCTTGAACACCAGGCCGCGCAAGCCCAGCAGCGCACCGCCGTTGTAGCGCCGGTGGTCCATGCGCTTTTTGAGCGCGGCAATCACCGGGTAGGCGGCCATAGCGGACATTTTGGTGAAAATATTGCGCGAAAACTCTTTTTTCAGAAAATCGACAATCATCCCAGCCAGACCTTCACTGGCTTTGAGCGCCACATTGCCGACGAAGCCGTCGCACACCACAATGTCGGCCGTGCCCTTGAAAATGTCGTTGCCTTCAACGTTGCCGTAAAAATTCAGGTCGCCCGCCTTGCCGGCAGCGCGCAGCAACTCACCGGCTTTCTTGATGACTTCGTTGCCCTTGATGGCTTCTTCGCCAATGTTGAGCAAGCCCACGGTGGGATTGTCTTCACCACTGAGCACCGACACCAGCGCTGACCCCATGACCGCAAATTGCAGCAAATGTTCGGCCGTGCAATCGACATTGGCACCCATGTCGAGCACGGTGGTGGCGTGGCCCTTGGCATTGGGGATTTGCCCGGCGATGGCGGGGCGATCGATGCCTTCGAGGGTTTTCAGCAGATAGCGCGAAATGGCCATCAAGGCACCGGTGTTGCCAGCAGACACGACTGCCTGGGCAGCGCCGTCCTTGACCTGCATGATGGCCACGCGCATGGAAGAGTCTTTTTTGCGCCGCAGCGCAACTTCCAGCGGGTCGTCCATGGTGACCACCTCGCTGGCAAGCACCACGGTGGCCCGGGCATGGGCGTAACCGGCCATGCTGTGCGGCAAGCCCACAAGAATCAGTTGCACGTCAGGGTGTTGATCCAGAAACTTGGCGCACGCTGGCAGCGTCACCTCAGGGCCGTGGTCGCCCCCCATGCAGTCAACAGCAATAGTGATCATGAATTACAGGTCGCCCAACGAACGTCAATGACAAACCCAGCGCGTGTCAGAAGTGAAAAAGCAAAGGCCCGGGGCTACGCGATGGGCAGCCCCGGGCCTTGGGTGGCTAGAAGTATTACTCTACAGACTTGTTCTTGAGCACTTGGCGGCCACGGTAAAAACCATTGGGGCTGATGTGGTGACGCAGGTGGATTTCACCAGTGGTCGCCTCCACCGCGATACCGGGCACCACCAAAGCATTGTGCGAACGGTGCATACCGCGCTTGGAAGGTGACTTTTTGTTTTGTTGGACGGCCATGTTCCGCTCCTTAAAGCTATAAGCTGCCAGAGCGGCAGCGAATGGGGATGATTAAAAAGCGCACTTCGTTGTGCGCAAAAGCTAAAGAGTATAACCCATGACCGCAGGTTTTGAGCCCTCAGCGTTTACTGGGAATTTTCAGGCCGGCCAGCACCGAAAACGGGTTGGGCTTGGGTTGCACGTCTTCAAAATCAGCATCCACGGCCGCTGATTTGACGGGCAAAGGGCAGGCTTCGTGGCGTGGCACCACGGGTAAATCCATCAACACTTCATCCTCGATCAAGGTGGCCAGGTCAAAGTCATGGCTCAGCACCAGCACATCCTCAATCGACGCGTCGTCTTCGAGCTCGGCCTGTGCCTCGGTCTCGACAAATCGGAAAACGCGCTCGATCTGAAGCGGAACATCCACCGGACCCAGGCAGCGCTGGCAAGTCAAGGGCAGGCTCACACGCACGCTCAGATGGAGCCAAGCCTGTGGTTGCCCCGTCTGGCCTGGTTGCAGTTCGCCGCGCGCCGACCAGTCCAGGCTATTGTTTGCGCCAAGTCCGTTGGTTTCAGCCATTAAACGCTTGTAATTCGAGAGCAGATCATGACCAGCAAGCTGTTGCGAAGCCAGGCCAGCCTGCATGACGTCGATTTTTGGGGGGCGTTGAAATTCACTCATGTGAGCAGTGTAAGAGAATTGGGGCATGACAATGCTCCAACCCCGCCCGTTGATTCTGGCCTCCACCTCTGTTTACCGCCGCCATTTGCTGGAGCGGCTGCGGCTGCCTTTTGACGTGATCGCCCCCGATATCGATGAAGCCGCCCTGCCCCATGAATCGCCCGAGGCCCTGGCCCGCCGTCTGGCGCTGGCCAAGGCGCAGGCAGTGGCTACCCTTTACCCGGGGAGTGTGGTCATCGGCTCAGACCAGGTGGCAGACCTCAACGGTCAGGCGCTGGGCAAACCTGGCAGGCATGCGCGCGCGGTGGCGCAATTGCAGCGCATGCGCGGCCAAGCAGTTATCTTCCAAACGGCCGTCGCAGTGGTGTGCCAGGCTACCGGCTTTGCCCAAACCGAATTAGCGTCGGTCAAGGTTCAGTTCAGGGATTTGACCGACGCACAAATCGAGGCCTACCTGCTGGCTGAAAAACCTTACGACTGCGCCGGCAGCGCCAAAAGCGAGGGGCTGGGCATTGCCCTGCTGGCGCGCATCGACAACGACGACCCGACCGCGCTGGTGGGTTTGCCGCTGATTCGCACCTGTCACTTGCTCGAAGCCGCCGGGCTCAAAATATTATGAAAGGTCGCCTTTACCTGGTGCCCGCACCGCTCGACTTCGGCTGCGCCCAAAGCGCTGAGCTGCAAGCCACCATGCCCATGGGCACCATCACAGTCGCCGCCAGCCTGGCGCACTGGATGTGCGAAAACGCCAAATCTGCGCGCGCCTACCTCAAACGCGTCAACGAGATCGCGCCACTGTGCCAGCCCATCCAGACGCAATCGCTGGTGGAACTGCCGCGCGAAGTGCACAAAAAGGGCGACCACGACGGCAACTTCGACGCCCGCGCGCTGCTGCAACCCGCCCTTGACGGGCACAACATGGGGCTGCTCAGCGAGGCCGGCATGCCTGCCGTGGCCGATCCCGGCTCGTCGGTGGTGCGCGCCGCCCATGAACTCGGCATCACCGTGGTGCCGCTGGTCGGCCCGGTGTCGCTGCTGCTGGCGTTGGCCGCCAGTGGCCTGAACGGGCAAAATTTTGCCTTTGTGGGCTACCTGCCACAAGACCCCCAGCAGCGCGTGCAGCGCATCCGCGAGTTGGAAGCGCTGGCGCTCAAGAGCGGCCAAACCCAGCTGTTCATCGAGACGCCTTACCGCAATCTGGTGATGCTGCAGTCGCTGCTGCAAAGCCTACAGCCCAACACCCGCCTGGCCATCAGCAGCGGGCTGACACTGGCTGGCGCCCGCATTGCCAGCGACAACATCAAAAACTGGAAGCACCTGCCCGCACCCCTCGACAACGCGACGCCAGCCGTATTTGCCATCGGCCGCTGACCAGGCAGCGCGTCAACGCAGGGTTGTGGCTGACCGCATTGCGTGCACGGCACCTGCGCCCACGGCCACGCCAAAACGCTTGGCCAGGCGTTCGGCCACGTTGTCACGGCGGGTGTAATCAATAATTTCTTCGGCCTTGACGACTTCGCGGGCGACATAGTCCAGGCTGCCCAACTGGTCGGCCAGACCCATGTCCACGGCCTGCTGGCCGCTCCAGAACAGGCCACTGAAGGTCTCGGGCGTTTCTTTCAGGCGCTCGCCGCGTCCTTCCTTGACAACGGCAATGAACTGCTGGTGAATCTGGTTGAGCATGGCCTGGGCGAACGCGCGCTGGGTGTCGGTCTGCGGGCTGAACGGGTCCAGAAAACCCTTGTTTTCGCCCGCCGTCATGAGTCGGCGCTTGATGCCCAGCTTGTCCATCAGGCCGGTAAAACCAAAGCCGTCCATCAACACGCCGATGCTGCCCACGATGCTGGCTTTGTCAACAAAAATCTTGTCGGCCGATACCGCAATGTAATAGGCGGCCGACGCGGCCGACTCTTCCACCACGGCGTACACCGGTTTGTTGTGCAGCAGCTTGAGTCGCTTGATCTCGTCGTAGATGATGCCCGCCTGCACCGGGCTACCGCCTGGTGAATTGATCAGCAGCACAAGCGCCTGAGCGCCGACATCTTCAAATGCCGCGCGTGCCGAGGCCAGAATCAGCTCGGCACTGGCCTCGCCGCCGGAAGCAATTTCGCCTTTGATTTCAATCACCGCGGTGTGCGGGGTGGATACTGTTTTGGTGGCAACTCCCTGCTCAAAGGCCAGCCACACCAGCGCCGCAAAAAACAGCAGCCAGGCCAGCCGCACAAAAGTACGCCAGCGGCGCGCCAGGCGCTGCTCTTGCAAGGAAGCAAAAGCAAGCTTTTCGAGCGTGGCGCGCTCCCAGCTGCGGTTGTCGTTTGGCGCTTCATTGACAGTGTCGTTCATAGATTAATTTGCGGGTTGAGTTTGACTTGAAGTATGCCAGCACACCATACCACCTGTTTCCGAGACCTCGATTTTTACCAAACCGCCCCGGCATGGGCCCATGCGGCAACGGCCAGTTTGCGGTTCATAGGTGGCGCCATGGGTGGCGCACATCAGCCAATGCCCAGTCTGGTCAAAAAACTCATTGGGTTGGTAATCCATTTCCATCGGCACATGGCTGCAACGGTTCAAGTAGGCATACACCTTGCCCCGGTAGCGCACGGCAAAGGCAGCATTGTCTTGCCCAAGGTAGCGCACCTCGAACGGCGCCGCCAGCCCGCTGTCTTGCAGAGCCTCGGAGCGACAAAGAAAAATAGCCTGCGTTGTCATGGCCCTTAGGCGTGCACGCGCAACCAGTCGCTCAGTTGCGCCACATCGTGCGCCACCACAAGCGGCTTGAGCGCTACAAAAGCCTCGGGCTCGTGAGCGCCGTAGCTCACGCCAACGCTGGCACAGCCGGCATTGATCGCCATTTGCAGGTCGTGCGTGGTGTCGCCGATCATCAGGGTGCGCTCGGGCGGCACATCGAACTCGGCCATGAGTTCGTGCAGCATCAGCGGATCGGGCTTGCCGGCGGTCTGGTCGGCGGTGCGCGAGGCGTCGAAAGTGCCGGCCAGCGTTGAAGTGGCCAAGGCTTCGTCGAGGCCGCGGCGGCTTTTGCCAGTGGCCACCACCAGCAGGTGGCCGCGCGTTTTCAGCTCGGCCAGCATCGGCAGCACGCCCGCAAACAAATTGATTTCGTGCTGAATCGCAAAATAGTGATGGCGGTAGCGGTCGCCCAGCAGCGGGTAGCGCTCCTTGGGCACGTCCGGGGCGGCGTGGGCCAGCGCCTGCATCAAGCCCATGCCGATGACAAAGGAGGCTGCTTCGTCGCTGGGTTTTTGGCCGCCCACGTCAAGCACGGCTGCCTGGATGCAGCGGGCAATGATAGCGGTGGAGTCAAACAGGGTGCCATCCCAGTCAAAGGCGATCAAATCAAAACGTCGTGAAGTCATAAAGGGGCGCGCTGTGGCGCTGAATGTGATGAAGAGGGTGAAGAAAATTGAGCGAGTTCGGGTGGCAAGTCTGCCAAGATTTCTACACGCTCATGCGTGGCCGGGTGATTGAACTGCAAACGCCAGGCATGCAAAAACATGCGTTTGAGGCCAGGCTTGGCGCCCACGCCAGCCAGCTGCTTATTGAGGTTGAAGTCACCGTACTTGTCATCGCCCAGAATCGGGTAGCCTTCGCTGGCCAGGTGCACCCGAATCTGGTGCGTACGGCCGGTTTTAATGGTCACCTCCAGCAAGCTGCCTTGCGGCAACTGCTCCCGCACCTTGACCAGCGTGACCGACGGCATGCCATCGGCATCGTCGCGCGCCACCACCTTGACGCGGCGTTCGCCCGCTTGGTTGTCCTTGCTGTCGAGCAAATACTTGTGCAGGGGTTTGTCAAGCACCTTGAGTTTGGCGGGCCAGACCCCGCGCACCATCGCCAGGTAGGTTTTGCCGGTCTGGCGTTCACGAAACTGGTCTTGCAAGTTTTTCAGCGCGCTGCGCTTTTTGGCGACCAGCAAAATGCCGCTGGTTTCGCGGTCGAGCCGGTGCACCAGTTCCAGAAATCTGGCTTGCGGGCGCGCCATGCGCAATTGCTCGATCACGCCAAAGCTCACGCCCGAGCCGCCATGCACCGCCACGCCGGCGGGCTTGTTGATCACCAGCAAATGGTCATCTTCGAGCAGCACGGCAAAGTCGCGCGCAGGCACGCCGCGCAGGGTGCCCTGGGCCATCGCCTGCGCCTTTTCTGCCACCCGCTCGGAAATGCGCACTGGTGGCACGCGCAGCAAATCGCCCACGTTCAATCGGGTGTCGGCCTTGACGCGCCCCTTGTTGACGCGCACTTCGCCGCTGCGGATCATGCGGTAAACATGGGTTTTAGGCACCCCTTTGAGCTGGCGGATCAAGAAGTTGTCCAGCCGCTGCCCTGCGCTGTCCTCATCGATGCAAACGGTTTTGACCTCTGGAGCCGACGCGCAATGTTTGCCCTCTATAATGACTTTCACTGGTGGTTCGCTGTAAGTGGTTGATTTAACTAAATGTTAATTCTTCAAGTCGGTGAAGTTTAGTTCACGCGCCTCCCGCGCCGCCAGTAAAGCCGATACCACCTGACACTTTGCCTGCAAATGACTGCCCACCGGGCCGCCGTGGCTGGCGCAGTGAAGGGTCAAAACGACGCATTGAAACCCTGATATGGAATACCCAAAATTCACAGCCATGTGCTGTGAATGGAATGAAGCGATATGTTTGTGTTGATGAACCTGATGTGTAACTGCCTGCAGCACGTAACCGCGCTGTGCTTTGGCACGCATTTGGCATCAGCGCCCGTTTACCGGACGCATCAAGCTATTAGATCAATGGCAAATTTAACACCCATCCCGATCGCTCCCCTCCACGCGCCCACGCGCAGACCCACAACCTGAGTCTGCGCAACTCGGCTGTTTCCTCCTCGTTTCAACGCGTCAGTTCGTGTATCCATGCTCGTCATGAGCTTGTTTGTTGATATTTGAATTGAAGGAACGCTACCCATGAAACGGATGCTGATCAACGCGACGCAGGCTGAAGAACGCCGCCTCGCCATTGTCGATGGCCAAAAACTACTCGACTACGAAATCGAAATTGAAGGCTGCGAGCAGCGCAAGGGCAATATTTACAAAGCCGTGGTGACGCGCGTCGAGCCGTCGCTGGAAGCGTGCTTTGTCGATTACGGCGAAGAACGCCATGGCTTTTTGCCGTTCAAGGAAATCTCAAAACAGTATTTCCAGCCGGGTGTCAGCGCCAGCCAGGCGCGCATCCAGGACGCCATCAAAGAAGGCCAGGAACTGCTGGTGCAGGTCGAAAAAGAAGAGCGCGGCAACAAGGGCGCTGCGCTCACCACCTTCGTCTCGCTGGCCGGTCGCTATGTGGTGCTGATGCCCAACAACCCGCGTGGCGGTGGTGTCAGCCGCCGCATCGAGGGCGAAGACCGCGCCGAGCTCAAAGAAAACATGGACCAGTTGGAATACCCCAACGGCATGAGCATCATTGCGCGCACCGCCGGCATCGGCCGCGCCGCACCCGAACTGCAATGGGACCTGAACTACCTGCTTAAATTATGGGCGGCCATTGACGGCGCTGCCAAGGGCGGCAAGGGCGCGTTCCTGATTTACCAGGAATCAAGCCTGGTGATTCGCGCTATTCGCGACTACTTTAACCACGACATCGGCGACATCCTGATCGACACCGACGACGTGTATGACCAGGCCCAGCAGTTCATGGCGCACGTCATGCCCGAGCATGCGGCCCGCGTCAAGCGCTACCGCGACGACGCGCCGCTGTTTAGCCGCTTCCAGATCGAGCACCAGATCGAGTCGGCCTACGCCCGCATGGTCACGCTGCCCAGCGGCGGCGCCATCGTGATTGACCACACCGAAGCCTTGGTGTCGGTCGATGTGAACTCGGCGCGCGCCATCAAAGGCGGCGACATCGAGGAAACCGCTACCCGCACCAACCTGGAGGCCGCTGACGAAGTGGCGCGCCAAGCGCGTTTGCGCGACCTCGGTGGCCTGATCGTGATCGACTTCATCGACATGGAAGAAAGCCGCAACCGCCGCGACGTCGAAAGCCGCCTGCGCGAAGCCCTGCGGCAAGACCGCGCTCGCGTGCAGTTTGGCACCATCAGCAAGTTTGGCCTGATGGAGATGAGCCGCCAGCGGCTGCGCCCGGCGCTGTCTGAAGGCGCCTCCATCCCCTGCCCGCGCTGCGGTGGTTCGGGCCACATCCGTGACACCGAGTCGAGCGCATTGCAAATTCTGCGCATCATCCAGGAAGAGTCGCTGAAAGACAGCACGGCGTCCGTTTTATGTCAGGTGCCGGTTGAAGTTGCCTCGTTCCTGCTTAATGAAAAGCGCACCGAAATCGCCAAGATTGAGCTCAAGCAGCGCATCAACGTGATCATGGTGCCCAACAAATCACTGGAAACACCCAACTATCGGCTGGAACGTCTCAAGCACGACGACCCGCGCCTGGACAACATTGAAGCCAGCTACAAAATGGCCGACGAGATCGAAGAAGCCACAGCCGTCACGCGCCGCTCACAAGAGCCCACTAACCGGCAAACCCCGGTAATCAAGGGCGTGCTGCCCGATGCGCCGGCACCCGTGGCACCGACCAAGCCGGAACCCATCAAACCAGCGCCAGTCGTGCACGCCGCCACGCCGGTAGTAGCGGCACCTGTCGTGGCTGAAACAGGCTTATTCGGCTGGTTCAAAAACCTGTTCGGCGCGCCTGCATCGCCAGCTTCCACAGCTACAGTTCCAACGCCTGTAGCGGCGGCAGCCAAAGACGAAACCCGAACCCCACGCGAAGCTCGTCCGGCCCGCGACGGCGCGCGCCGTCCGGAAGGTCGAAGCGATGGTCGCCCCGAAGGACGCGGCCCACGCCCTGAAAACCGGGACGGCCGCACCGGTCGCGGCGAAGGACGTGGTGGCAATCGTCGTCCGGATCGCAACGGCGCAGGCAAAGACAGGTCAGAGCAACAAAGTCCGCTTGACGCCAGCAATGCAAGCCCAGACAACCAGCCTGTAGCCAATCTGCAAGAAGCAACCGGGCGCGCAGAACAGCGCCCTGACCGCGGTGGCCGCACTGCCGAGCGCGGCGATCGTCCGCCCCGCACCGAGCGCGGCGGACGCAATGAACGGCGCCCGGAGCGCGCACCCCGACCAGCTGAAGAGCTTCGCCCCGACGAAGTCATTACCGACGTGACCAGCATCAGCACAGAAGCTTCGACCGCCATCGGCGATCAGGCTGGTGCCGAGACTACGCCCCGTGAAGAGGGCAATGGCCAGAGGGAAAAGCGCTCGCGTGACCGCTATGGCCGCGACCGCAAACCCCGCGGTGAGCGTGCTGAACGCGGTGAGCCAGCCAACGTGGCAAGCCAGGAAACCCAAACCAATGAGCCTGACGTGATTGCCGAACAGGAACCCGCGCGCAAGTCTTATTTCAGCGTGCCTGCACCCAGCAACCAGCCATTGCCAGTTACAGCCGCGCCTGTGCTGTCCACCCCTGCTGCGACGGTTGAGCTTGCCGCTGAGTCGATGCCAGAAGCGGCCCAACCGCTGACACCGGCGCCCCGGGCTGTGGCTGCTGAGATGCCAGTGCCAGCGCTGATTGCCACCGTTGTGCCAACGCCAACACCCGCCCACGCGGCCAAGGCTGAGCCAAAGCCGGCAGCGATGCCAGCGGTGCAGCCCTTTGCCCTGCCGCTGGACGAATTGGCGCAAGTCGCCGAACAGTCTGGCCTGCAATGGGTGCAATCGGATGCCAGCAAAGTGGCCTCGGTGCAAGCCACGATTGCAGCAGTTCCCAAACCAGCCCACGTGCCGCGTCCGCGCCCTGCGCTACCAGTTGTGGACGAGAAGCCGCTGGTCCTTGTGGAAACCAAACGCGACCTGCGCCAGCACAAACTTCCTTTTGAGCAAGCCGAAGAAGCTTAAAGCCTCACCAGGCTAGTCAGAGGGCACCCAAAGGGTGCCCTTTTTTTGCCCATTGTGGGCGCGTCATTGAAGGGTCAGGCAGGTGATGACTCTCTCACTCTCCGGTTGTCGGGTCGATGACGGAGCGAACTTCAGAAACGGAATTGGCGGGAAATCCTCCCATTTCGGCATGCTTACGAACAGCAGCTTCGTCGGGCGCGATATACACACAGTAGATTTTGTTGTCCGTGACATAGCTTTGGACCCATTGAACCTGTGGACCCAGCTCCCGCAAAACACCACACGATTTTTGCGAGATGCCCCGAAGCTCTTGTGGCGAGAGTTTGCCCGCGCCGGGGATTTCACGTTCGATCACGAATTTTGGCATTACATTTCTCCTTGGATTGATTTGGCGAAAAGTCAGATGGGGTCACATGCCGTAATGTACGGTACAAAATCTGCGGATTGGGCAAGATGCTGCGCCTGATTTCCGGCAAGCAGTCCGCCTGGTTCTTTGATTTGACGATTTGATTTGGCGCTTTAACCAGTTAACGCAGCGTATCCGCCAGCAATTTGCCCACCAGTCAGTAACTGTCGGAGATAACGGGATAAGTTTCAGGCAAGGCCATAACATGACAATTCGGAAATGAACAGCGCAAACATTGAGAACATTCAACACTGGGGTGAAACCCTGCGGCTTCTGGTGGAACTGGCGGGGACAGCAGCGTTTGCATTGTCGGGGGTTCTGGTGGCCGCGCAAAAGCGACTGGATGCCGTGGGCGTGTGTGTGGTGGGGTTTTTGGCTGCCTTTGGTGGTGGCACGCTGCGCGACTTGTTGCTCGATGCGCGGCCTTTTTTCTGGGTACGCCACATGGAAATGCTGTGGGGTGTGCTGGCTCTGTGCGTATTGGCCATGTTGTTCATGCGCAGCCACCATTTTGATTTGACGCGCAAAGCCATCGAGTGGCCCGACGCGCTGGGGCTTGGCCTGTTTACCGCCACCGGCGTGTCTCAGGCCCTGGTGAGCGACCTTCCAGGCCTGGTCGCCGTGCTGATGGGCCTGATCACCGGCGTCTTTGGCGGCGTGCTGCGCGACATCGTCTGCAACGAAATTCCGACCGCCTTCAGCGACCACCGCCCCTATGCCGTCTGTGCGTTTGCCGGTGGCTGGGTCTATGTGGGCTTGTGGCAACTGGGCGCGCCTGGCTGGCTTGCTCTGCTGGCCTGTGTCACGATCACCGTCGGTTTGCGCGGTTTAGCCGTGTGGCGCAACTGGCAATTGCCGGTTTGGCAGGTGGATTGAGACAGTGCAAGCGACAATCCGCGCCATCATGTTCAACCCCTCCAAAGCCGACGTCCGCCGATTTTTTTGTGCTGTCTATGCCAAGGCCCAAACGGGTCAGGCCATGGAGGCGATCGAGACCATTGCCAGCCTGTGGATCGATGAGCACCCCGAGTACCACGCCGAGCTCGCCAACCTTGAGGCGGCGCTGGCCACCATCGATCAGCCGGAAGACGGCAAAACCAGCTGTTTTTTGCACTTGTCGATGCACTTGTCGATCACCGAACAGTGCAGCATCGACCAGCCGCGCGGCATTCGACAGGCTGTGGAATTGCTCACACACCGGCTCGATTCACTGCACGACGCGCACCACGTGGCGATGGAATACCTGGGGCAGATGCTCTGGGACAGCCAGCGCAATGGCCAGCCGCCTGATGGCCAGAGCTATGTGGCCAGCGTGCAGCGCCGCGCCACGCGCGACTGACTGAAACTTGCTTATTTCACGCGGCCGCGCTGCACCGTCTGCAATTCACTGGGCAGGCTACCCACATAGTCAGCCAGCACTTTCAGGTCCGCATTGGAAAACTGCTTGGCAACGCCGCCCATGATCGGATGAGCACGGCCAATCAAGGGTTTGTCGTTGGTTTTATAGGAGCGCAGCGCCACATACAAGTAATCGGCGTGTTGGCCTGCAATTTTGGGGTACGACGGATCAATGGGTTTGCTGAAATTGGGACCATGGCATGAGGTGCAGCCGCCCTGGGTGACCAGTTCTGCTGCCTTGGCAGACCCTTCGGCCGCCGTGGCCGGCAAAGTGACGCCCCTGCCGGTTGATTCATAGTAGGCTGCCAGGTCGGCAATGTCCTGGTCGCTCAGGCTTGACGCCAGCGTGCGCATGGACGGGTGCTTGCGCTCGCCTGCCTTGTACGCATGCAGGGCGGCGCGGATATAGCCCGCCCCCTGACCTGAAATTTTGGGAACCTTGTGCACCTCTGGAAACCCGGTGTGGTAGCCTTGAATACCATGACAACCAATGCACAGCGCGTTCTTTGTGGCGCCGACCGTCTTGTCACCCTGGATGTCTTGCGCATGCGCGCTCAAGGTGCTTGCACCAGTTAAAACCAAGACCGATACAGTCAACAGGATTTTTTTCATTTTGCTAAGACAATCCGTAAAAGGCGTTTTTGAATTTGATAAATGTCAAACGAATTATAGAAAGCCACCAGGCGCTTCCGATATGGCGTAAACCCGATATTCCCCGCTAGAAATCCTAAAACTCCGCTAGCCAAACCCATCAACGCTTCACTTTTTTCAATATCCCATGAAATTCCAAGGCACTGAAAGTTACATCGCCACTGACGACCTGATGCTGTCTGTGAACGCAGCCATCACGCTGCAACGCCCACTGCTGGTCAAGGGCGAGCCCGGCACCGGCAAAACCATGCTGGCTGAAGAGGTAGCCGGCGCGCTCAATCTGCCCTTGCTGCAATGGCACATCAAGTCCACCACCAAGGCGCAGCAGGGCCTGTACGAATACGACGCCGTGAGTCGGCTGCGCGACTCGCAGTTGGCCGATGTTGATGGCGGCGAACGCGTCAAGAACATCCACAACTACATCGTCAAGGGCGTGTTGTGGCAGGCGTTTACCGCCGACCAACCGGTGGCGCTCTTGATTGACGAAATCGACAAGGCCGACATCGAGTTCCCCAACGATTTGTTGCGTGAAATCGATCGCATGGAGTTTTATTGCTACGAGACGCGCGAGCTGATCCGCGCCAAACACCGGCCGCTGGTTTTTATCACCTCCAACAACGAAAAGGAACTGCCTGACGCTTTTTTGCGGCGCTGCTTTTTTCACTACATCAAGTTCCCCGATGCCACCACCATGAAGCAGATTGTTGACGTGCACTTTCCCGGCCTCAAGGCCGAACTGCTGAGTGCCGCCATGAAGACGTTTTTTGACGTGCGCAATTTGCCAGGCCTGAAAAAGAAACCCTCCACCAGCGAGTTGCTCGACTGGCTCAAACTGCTGCTGGCACAAGACATTCCGCTCTCGGCACTGCAAACCCAGGACGACAAGGTGGCGGTGCCGCCGCTGGTCGGGGCGTTGCTGAAAAACGAACAGGACGTGAGCCTGTTTGAAAAACTGGTTTTCATGCAGAGCCGCAACCGCTGATGCTTTTCGCAGCGTTGTTGTTCGAGGCAAAGATTGGTCCAAGCAGAATGTCCAGCGGGGTGGGCCCTCTGGGTGACTGACGATTTCTGGTACTCCAGTATGAGGAAGTTGCCCAGAGGGCCCGCCCCGCGGGTTTCGTTCATCACGGTACGCCGGTTTTCGGTTTTTTAAGTTTGGAGAAGCTGATGGCGTTTATCGAACCGGTCACCCTTGCGCAAAACGGCATCACGCTGACGCCTTTGACCCTGGCGCACGAAGATGGCTTGCGCCAAGCCGCTGCCGACGGCGAACTGTGGAACATCCGCGTCACCTCGGTGCCAGAACCCGAGAACACGCGCAAGTACATCGAAGATGCGCTGGCCATGCGCGAGGCGGGCAATCGATTTGCATTTGCCGTCATAGAGACTGCCACTGGAAAAGTGCTGGGCAGCACCAGTTTTCATGACATCCTGCCGGCGGTCAAACGCGTTGAAATTGGCTACACCTGGTATGCCAAAAGCGTGCAGCGCAGCCATGTCAATAGCACCAGCAAGCTGCTCCTGATGACGCACGCGTTTGAGGTGCTGGGCTGCAAAACCGTGGGCTGGCGCACAGACAACCTCAATTTCGTGTCACAAACTGCCATTGAGCGCTTGGGGGCCCAAAAAGACGGCATTATTCGCGGCCATGCGCTGCGCCGTGACGGCACCATCCGCGACACCGTGATGTACAGCCTGCGCAGCGGTGAATGGCCACAGGCCCGTGCGCAGCTGCTGTATATATTGGACAAACCAAGCCCCTGAAGCCCATGCTGATCGACTTTTTTTACACCCTGCGCGCTGCCAAATTGCCGGTCTCGGTCAAGGAATTCCTGACCCTGCTTGAAGCTTTGAAGCTCGGCGTGGTGGGGCCGAAAACACCGCAGTCCGACCACGATTCAGCAGCACCCAGTGGCTACAAAATTGACGACTTTTATTTTTTGAGCCGTGCCACGCTGGTCAAAGACGAAAAGCATTACGACAAGTTCGACCGCGCCTTTGCTGTCTACTTCAAGGGCATAGAACTGGTGACCGATTTCACCCAGGAGGTGCCGCTGGACTGGCTGCGCCAGACGCTGGAAAAACACCTGAGCCCGGAAGAAAAGACCGCCATCGAGAAGATGGGCTGGGACGAGCTGATGGAGACGCTGAAAAAACGCCTGGAAGAACAAAAAGAGCGCCACGAAGGCGGCTCCAAGTGGATCGGCACCGGCGGCACGTCGCCCTTTGGCCACGGTGGCTACAACCCGCAGGGCATCCGCCTTGGCGGCACGGGCAAAAACAAAAGCGCCGTCAAAGTCTGGGAGCAGCGTGCCTACAAAGACTACGACGACACCCAGGAACTGGGCACGCGCAACATCAAGGTGGCGATGCGGCGGCTGCGCAAATTTGCCCGCGAAGGCTACATCGAAGAACTCGACTTGCCCGATACCATCCGCGCCACGGCAGCCAACGCGGGCTGGCTTGACATCAAAATGGTGCCAGAGCGCCGCAACAACGTCAAAGTGCTGCTGCTGATGGACGTAGGCGGAACCATGGATGAACACATTGCACAAGTCGAAGACATGTTTTCTGCCGCCAAGTCCGAATTCAAGCACCTGGAGTTTTATTACTTTCACAACTGCGTCTATGACTTCATGTGGAAAAACAACCGGCGCCGTTATACCGAAAAATTCGCCACCTGGGACATCATCCGCAAGTACAACAAGGACTACAAGCTGATCTTTATTGGAGACGCCACCATGAGCCCCTACGAGATTCTGCAACCCGGCGGCAGCGTTGAATACAACAACGAAGAAACCGGTGTGCAATGGCTGGGGCGCCTCACCAACGCCTTCCCGCGCTTCGCCTGGATTAATCCCGAACCGCAGGGCGTGTGGCAATACCGCCAGAGCATCAGCCTGGTACAGCAACTCATGAGTCAGCGCATGTTTCCGCTCACACTCAAAGGGCTGGAAGACACCATGCGGCTGCTGAGCAAATGAAGCGTTTTTATTTGGCGACCGTTCTGCTCGGCGTCTCGCCCTGGGTCATGGCCCAGCAGGCTACCGCGACAACCTCAACGCCAACGCCAAGCGCGGCGCAGCCTGGCGCCGCTTTTGTGATCGAGATTGAGGCACCCGACGACATCAAGGAACTGCTGACGCGCCACCTGGAGCTGCAGCGCTACCGCGAACTCACCGACCTCAGCGATGACGAGTTGGGGCGACTGCTGCGACTGGCCGATCAGGATGCGCGCCAACTGATCGGCACGCTGGGCTATTTTGCCCCGGAGATCACCATGGACCGCCAGGCCGCCAGCGCCGACACGCCCTGGCCGGTGGTCAAAATCGTGGTCAACCCAGGCGAAGCCACGCGCATCGAGCAAGTCAACATCGCGTTCACCGGCGACATTGCCAGCAACGAGGCCGCCGCCGCCCAGCGCGCGCAAATCCAGGCCAACTGGTCGCTGCGTGCCGGCAGCCGATTCACCCAAACCGCCTGGGACAGCGCCAAGCTGCAGGCGCTGCGCCAACTCACCACCCAGCGCTATCCAACTGGGCGCATCAGCAACTCGCTGGCCGACATCGACCCCGAAGCCAAACAGGCGCACGTGCAGGTCACACTCGATTCAGGCCGCCTGTATCGCCAGGGCGATCTGGTCATCTCGGGCTTGAAGAACTATGACACCGAACTGGTCCAGCGACTCGCTGGCCTGCAGCCCGGCGCAGAGTACAGCCAGGCCGAACTGGTGGCGGCGCAGCAGCGCCTGACCGACAGCGGCTACTTTGACTCGGCGTTCATCACGCTCGACACCGGCGCCGGCGCCGACTCAGCCCCGCTGATGGTGGCCCTGCGCGAAGCAAAGCGACAAAAGCTGGTGCTTGGCATAGGCGCCAGCACCGACAGCGGGGCGCGCCTGTCGGCAGAGCACACGCACCACAAAGTCCCCGGCATTGGCTGGCGCGCAGTGAGTAAAGTGCTGCTGCAGCGCGACGACAGCGCCATCGGCTCTGAACTGACCTCGCCGCCAGACGCTGACAACTGGCGCTGGGCAGCATCTGCCCTGCTGCAAGACCAGTTGCTGGGCACCCAGGAGGTCACCAGTCAGCAGTTGCGCGGCGGGCGTAAACAACTCAGCCAGCGCATCGACCGCAATATGTATGTGCAATACGACCGTTCCGACACCTCAGACCCCATTGCCAACCAGTCCGAGATTGCCCAATCGCTCAGCGCCAACTATGCCTTTGCCGTGCGTTATTACGACACCCTGCCGTTTCCATCAAGCGGCTGGGGCTGGGGCGCAGAAATGGGTGGCGGCACCACACTGGGCGAGCAGCGTCAGGTGTACTCGCGCCTGCTGACCCGCTGGCAGGGGTTTTTGCCCTTTAGTCAAAGACAAGCAGGCCGCCTGTCGATGCGCGCCTCTGCCGGTGCCGTCATCGCCAGGGAGGGCATCCGCCTGCCCAGCACCCAGCTCTTTTTAGCAGGCGGCGACAACAGCGTGCGCGGCTATGGTTTGAACAATATCGGGGTGACGCAGGCTGACGGCAGCGTGGCTGGCGGCCGCTATCTGGCCACCGGCAGCGTTGAGTGGCAACGCCCCATACGTGTCAAGGGCAACTTGAGCGACTGGGAAAGCACCGTGTTTGTCGATGCGGGCGCCGTCGCCAACAAGGCCGCTGATCTCACGCCCCAAGTGGGCGTGGGCGTCGGTGTGCGCTGGAAAAGCCCGGTGGGCCCGCTGCAAATTGACTTGG
>PFUD01000034.1 GCA_002789915.1 Comamonadaceae bacterium CG_4_9_14_3_um_filter_60_33
CTGGCAGGCGGTGCTGCAAAAACCATCAGTCGCGCAGTGTGCCTTGCGGGCGTGGGGTTTGTCAATGTGTGGCGCGTCGCAATTCAACCACCCGGTTCGCGATGGCATTGCGGTCGACGGCCTGCTGCTCGTTGGCCAGATAGGTTTCAAGGTCTTCCAGGGCACGACCCCGGTGCCCGGCTTCAGCATGCGCGAGGCCGCGGTCGCGGTACTCTGGCCAGGCCTGTGGCAGCAGCACGATGAGCCGGTCGAGCACGGCAATCAAGCGCCCCCAATCTTCCTGTGCGGCATGGAGCTCCTTGAGGTTGAACAACATACGCGCGATGATGTCGCGCGCCGGCGCCGCCTGCAGGTACAGGCCCAGCGGCAGTTCCTGCTCTTCGCCAAAACCATTGAGTTCCTGAAACGGCGCGAGCCGCTCGGAAAGCTCTTCGCGGCTGAGCGATTTGCCGGTCAACGGGTCGATGACGACCTGGCCTTCGGTCAGATTGACCTTGACCATGAAGTGCCCCGGAAAACTGATGCCGCGCACCTTCAGGCCGATGCCCTGGGCCAGTTCCAGCCAGATCACGGCCAGCGATATGGGAATGGCCAGACGCGTGCGCAGCACCACATGCACATAACTGTTGTCTGGGTCCATGAAGTTGTTGAAGTTGCCGCCAAAGTTCAGGTCGCGATAGACAAACTGGTTCAGCGCGCGCAGCCTTTGCAGTGACCCGGCATCGGCCGGAATGCGCCGCTTCAGGCGGGCTTGCAACTGGTCCATATCGCCCAACACCTGCTGCACGCTGAGGTCGGGGTACTCGTCTTGCGCCAGGCTGATGGCGGCCTCCAGCAGCGGAAAATCGGCGTCGCTGTGCACCAGCGACGCGAAGTACTCCAGCGGGGTGGGAATGTTCAGGGACAGTTTCATGGGGGCTATTGTCTATCGTCGCCACAGCAGGCGCAGCTTCATGCCGGCTGCCCACAAGGCAGTAAAGTAAATCAGGCCAGAGCCCGCCAGAATCAGCGCCAGCAGCCCGATCCGTTTGAAACTCTCGGCGCGCAGCGCGGTCCAGGCAAAGTAGCTGTTGGCCCAGACCAAAAACAAACCCAGCAAAACGCAGGCCGCCAGCACCTGCAGCACAAACAGGCCCCAACCCGGCTCAGGCTTGTAGCTGCCGCGCTTCAACAGTCCCAGCAATAACCAGAATGCATTGACCATGGCGCCAATACCAATCGACAGCGTTAGCGCGGCATGGGCAAAAATTGGCACCAGCACGACGTTGAGCAGCTGGGTCAACACCAGCACGACCACCGCCACCTTGACCGGAGTTTTGGTGTCCTGGCTGGCGTAATAGCCGGGGGCCAGCACCTTGATGGCAACAATGCCGATCAGGCCCACGCCCCAGCCCATCAGCGCGTGGGTGACCTGGCTCACGTCGAAGTCGGTCATGGCGCCGTAGTGGTAGAGCACCGCCACCAGCGGCAGCGGAAACACCAGCAGCGCCAGCGCGCAGGGCACGGCCAGCACCACCACCAGGCGCAGGCCCCAGTCGAGCATGGCCGAGTAGCGCGCCGTGTCGCCACCGGCGCGGGCGCTGGCCAGTTGCGGCATCAGCACCACACCCATGGCTACACCGAGCATGGCGGTGGGGAATTCCATCAGACGGTCGGCATAGGTGATCCAGCTCACGCTGCCCGGTGCCAGGTGCGAGGCGATCTGTGTGTTGATCAGCATGGATAAATGCGCCACGCTGACGCCCAACAGGGCCGGCCCCATCAAGCGCAGAATGTTTTGCGTGCCAGCGTCAGCCCAGGCCTGCTTGATGGCCGACCAGCGCCAGCTCAGGCGCGGGTTAAGCCCCATGCGCTTCATGGCCAGCCATTGCACAAGCAATTGCAAGACGCCGCCCAGCAGCACGCCGCCAGCCAAAGCATAAATGGGTTCCAGCCCCAGCGTTTTAAACCACGGTGCGCCCAGCCAGGCGGCAAAAATCATGCAGATATTGAGCAGCACCGGAGTAACCGCCGGCACGGCAAAACGTTTGTAAGTGTTAAGCACACCCGCACCAAGCGCCACCAGCGACATGAAGGCGATGTACGGAAACATCCAGCGCGTCATCACCACCGCAGCCTCAAAACCGCGCGCGTCCTGCTGCATGCCGCTGGCCATGGCCCACACCAACCCAGCGGCACCCAGCACGCCCAGCACGCTCAAAGCCAGCAAGGCCCAAGCCAGCACCGTGGCCACCCGGTCGATCAGCAGCCGGGTGGCGGCGTCGCCGTGCTGCTCCTTGGAAGCAGCCAGCACCGGCACAAAGGCCTGGCTGAAAGCCCCCTCACCAAAAAAACGCCTGAACAAATTGGGAATGCGAAACGCCACATTGAAAGCGTCAGTCATGCTGGAGGCGCCAAAGGTGGCGGCAATCAACAGCTCGCGCACCAGCCCGGTGATGCGCGACAGCAGTGTCAGGCCCGAGACTACCGAAGCCGACCTGAACAGGCTCACAGCACCGCCCCGATCATCTCCCGCAGCGGGTGGCTGTGCGCCGGCCACGGACTGGCAAAAAACGGCAGCACCATGTCGAGAGTGACGTCTTCAATGCGCGCTGGTTGCCAGATCGGCGCGTTGTCCTTGTCAACAACCAGCGCGCGAATGCCTTCTGCGGCCTCGGTCTGGCCAGCGCTGCGCCCAAGGTGCCGAGGGAAGAAGCAATGGCGCATCATGTCGCGTTCCATCGCCAAGTCCTGCGCCACCGTGAGCGCGCGCGCACGGCGGATTTGTTCCAGCGCCACACACAACATCAGCGGCGAGCGTTGGCGCAACTGGGCAGCGGCTTGCCGGGCCCAGTCGCAGGCATCGGCTTCAAGGGCTTGGACGATGGCGCTCACCGAGCCCAGCGAGAAAAAGGCGTCGATGTTGTCTCGATCCAAAGCCGAGGTGGCATCACCAGCCTCTGAAAATTTAGCTAGCCAGGCCGCTGTCTGATCCGTATCCAGCAGATCGACATCGGCCAGTGCGTCCCAGGCTTGCGGCAGGCGTCCGGCGTCCAGGCAACGGTCCGCCAGACCGAGCGCGATCGCGTCAGTCGCGGCCAAACTGGTTCCGGTCAGGGCCAGCCACTCACCCGCAAAATCCGGGCAGCGGCTCAAAAAATAGCCGCCGCCGACATCCGGAAACAAGCCGATGGCGGTCTCTGGCATGGCGAGTTTGCTGCGTGAGGTCACCAGTCGCAGCGAGGCGCCCTGGCTCAGCCCCATGCCGCCGCCCATCACCACGCCATCCATGAAGGCAACAAAGGGTTTGGGGTAGCTGTGAATCAGGTGGTTGAGGCGGTACTCCTCGGTAAAAAAATCTTCGGGTGTCGGGTCACCAGACAGCAGCGCCTGGTGGAAAAAGCGGATGTCGCCACCGGCGCAAAAAGCACCGAACGGCCCAGCTTTGTTGGTGCCGCGTATTGCGACGGCCTTGACCCGCGCATCGTCGCGCCAGGCCAGCAAACACAGCGTCAGGGCGCGAATCATGGGCAGCGTGAGCGCGTTGAGCGCCTGGGGCCGGTTCAGCGTGATGCAACCCAACCCGCCGCGCAGTTCGCAAATAACATCGCTCATGACAGCAGCACCGCCCGGTTGCGCCAGCCCACCAGTTCATTGGCCACCAAGGCGCCAATCACCAGCGAGCCGCCCAGCAACACATTGTGCGTTGGCACTTCGCCGGCCCCCAGCCAGACCAGCAGGATGCCAAAAATGACCTCGAGCAAGCCCAGCAGCGCCACTTCAGGCGCCTTGAGCACACGCGCACAAATCACCACCAAAACGCAGGGTATGGCCAGTTGAAACAGACCCAGGCCAAACAGCAACACATAGTCATGCGCCGAGGCCTGAAACGGCCACGCCAGCGGCAGCATGAGCAGGGCCGACAGTGCTGCGCCGAGCAGCACGGCAGGAATCAAATCGACATTTTTGCCATGCGCCTGCGCATATTGGTTGAGGGTCCAATTGGCCGCTCCGGCCACCGTCAGACACAGTGCCACCAGCGTGCCGGCCAGGCTGATGCCCTGGTTCAATTGACTGGCATACATAAAAGCAATGCCGCCACCGGCCACCAGAATCGCCAGCCAGGTGCGCAACGCAATGCGATAGCCCAGCAACCAGCTTGATGCCAACGCCGTCAGCAAGGGAATCAGCGCCATGGTCACCAGCACATTGGCCACCGTGGTGAGCATGATGGCCACCATGAAAAAGGTCATCATGCCGCACCAGCACAAGCCGGAAAAAAAGAGGACGGCGCCACCTTGGCGCATGCGGCCAAACACGGCACGCCCCTTGAACAGCGGCAGCATCACCAACAGGCAAAGCATGGTGAAAAAGCTGCGCCAAAAGGTCACCTCAAACTTCTGCGCGTGCTCCAGCTGGCGCGTGACCACGCCAGCAGTGGACCACAGCAGGGTCACCACCACCATCAACCAAACCGCCTGGTTGTGCGAGAGCTTCACACCAACTGCCGGGCCGTTTAGCCGTTTAGCCGTTGCGACCGGCCTTCTTGCGATCGTGCTCGGACAGGTGACGCTTGCGCAGGCGGATTGACTTGGGTGTGATTTCGACCAACTCGTCGTCTTCAATGAATTCGACACCATATTCCAGCGTCAACTGAA
>PFUD01000190.1 GCA_002789915.1 Comamonadaceae bacterium CG_4_9_14_3_um_filter_60_33
TGCTGTCGCCGTTGATTGCCGCGCTGGCCATGAGTTTCAGCTCGGTCTCTGTCATTGGCAACGCGCTGCGGCTGCGCTGATATTTCATTCAGACATAAACTTTGCGTGCCCCAACGAAATAACCACGCTTGACCCCGAAAGAAAAAAGCCCATGAAAATCCTCATCGTCGAGGACGAACCCAAAACCGGTGATTACCTCAAGCAAGGCCTGACTGAGGCCGGCTTTACCTTGGACCTGGCACGCGATGGTGTCGACGGCTTGCACCTGGCGTTGACCGAAAACTATGACCTCGCCATACTGGATGTGATGCTGCCCGGCATCGACGGCTGGGGCGTGCTGGCGGGCATTCGCCGCGCCGGCAAAGACATGCCGGTGATGTTTTTGACAGCGCGCGACGCGGTGGACGACCGTGTCAAGGGGCTGGAGCTGGGCGCGGACGACTATTTGCTCAAACCCTTTGCTTTCTCAGAACTGCTGGCGCGCGTGCGCACGCTGCTGCGACGTGGCGGCAAACCCTCAAGCGACCCGTTTTTGCACGCCGCCGACCTGGAGCTGGACTTGCTGCGACGGCGCGTCAGTCGTGCCGGCCAACGCATTGACCTGACCGCCAAAGAGTTCGCCTTGCTGGAACTGCTGCTGCGCCGCCAGGGCGAGGTGTTGCCGCGCTCCTTGATTGCCTCGCAAGTGTGGGACATGAACTTTGACTCTGACACCAACGTCATTGAAGTGGCCATGCGCCGCCTGCGCGCCAAGGTGGACGATGCCTTTGAGCCCAAACTGATTCGCACCGTGCGCGGCATGGGCTATGTGCTGGAGGATCCCGCTTGCGTCGCCTGAGCCGGATGTCCTTGACGCAGCGCTTGACGCTGATGTTTGCAGCCGTTGCGTCGTCGGTGCTGCTGGTGCTTGGCTATGTGATTGCTGCTTCGGTCGAACAACACTTTGAAGACCTTGACAAGGAGGTGCTGTCGGGCAAGATGGAGTTGACCCGGCAGGCACTGCAAAGTGTCACGTCGCAAGAGCATCTGACCCTCTTCACCCATCAACTGGCACAGTCACTGGTTGGACATCATGGGCTGGAGGTCATGGTGATTGACGAAGATCGTTCGGTGATTTTCGCCACAGCCAATGCCAATTTCAGTCCCGAAGCCGTGATCTCTCAAGCCGAACTGACAAGCGGTCGACTGGCGCTGTGGACGCAAGGCCATCAGACTTACCGTGGCATGGCGGCGCAAGTATCCACCGCGGCGTTCAACAGTGATGGAACGCCGGTGACTGTGTACGCCGCCGTAGCCACTGACATAGCCCAGCACACCACGTATTTGCGGTCTTTCTTGCAAACGCTGTGGCTGTTTGTGGCTGCAGCCATCGCCTTGACGGGCATTTTGGGGTGGGCTGCCGTGCGTCGTGGCCTGCTGCCATTGCGCACCATGCGCGAACAGGCCCAAGTGGTGACCGCACAGCAACTCAGTCACCGGTTGCCGCTGCAGCGTATGCCTGCCGAGTTGGCGGCGTTGGCCCAATCCCTTAACGACATGCTGGCGCGACTGGAAGAGGCGTTTGCAAGACTGTCGGGATTTTCCAGCGACATTGCCCACGAGTTGCGTACCCCGGTGAGTAATTTGATGACCCAAACCCAGGTCGCCTTGTCTCGGCCACGCAGTGCTGACGACTACCGCAGCGTGCTCGAATCCAACGCAGAAGAGTTTGAGCGCATGACACGGATGATTTCCGACATGCTGCTGCTGGCAAAGGCTGAAAACGGGTTGGTTGTGCCATTACGTGAGTCGGTTGACCTGACCAGAGAGGTGCAGGCGCTGTTTGACTATTACGAGGCGGTGGCCGATGAAAAACATCTGCAACTCACGCTCATGGGTGCGATTGCTGAACCGGTGCTGGCCGATCGGCTGATGCTGCGCCGTGCCATGGGTAACCTGCTGTCCAATGCCATACGACATGCGACCCCGGCCACTTGTGTCAAGGTGACCCTGGGGCAACAGCCCGACGCCGCCACCGTGAGCGTTGAGAACTTGGGTGACACGATTGCGCCTGAATTTTTGGAGCGCATTTTTGATCGTTTTTTCAGGGTGGATACAGCACGCCAGCCCAGTGACGGCACCGGGTTGGGGCTGGCCATTGCCAGGTCCATCGTTGTGGCGCACGGGGGCACCATCGGGGTGACTTCTGCGCATTCAGTCACAAAATTCACCATCGCGTTGCCCCGCTCCACCGTGCTGACTTGAGCGCTCGTTGGCAGACGATCAGGGCTTGTTGGCTTTGTACTTTTCAAACCAGAGGCGCGCGACCTCGTTGCCCGTCATGGTGATGGTTTTACCGTCGGCCGTCTGCATGGCCACGCCATCTTTCATGTAAACGACATTGCCACTTTTGTCTTCCATGGACATCTTGCCGTCTTTGTAGTGGTGCATGATCGTGCCATTCTTCAATTTGATCGACTGCACAATGGATTCGTCGCCTTTTGAAGGGTCAACATGGTTGGCGGCAACTGCTCACAGGGCGGTGGCAACAAGACTCATGGCGATCAGGGATTTGCGATAAGACATGATAAAACTCCGTTGAATGGTTGATCGGTTCGACGGGATTTCCTTTGAACCGGCGACGCAACTGCTACATCACAGGTGTTAATGTAAAAACTGCAGGGCATCGGCAACATGACCTGCAAATTACAAAAATGACGGGTCGACACCCCGATGCATGTCGCTCAGCGCAGCGCCAGATGGTAGGCGCGCAACACCAGCGAGGTCAGGCGCAGCGGCGCGTGGCGCACGGCCGCGGGCAGCCACTGCGGCGCGTTCAGGGAAAAGCGGGTGGCCCAACGTGTGACCGGTCGCAGCCACTGCGTGGCTTTGGCAAAGCGCTGTTGATTGACCATGGGGTGATGACCTTTTGATGTCGATGGAGAATGCTGCATTGTTGTGATTCGCCGAAAACCTTGCCGCCGTGGTGTCAAAGCCTCAGCCGGCAAAGTCAGTCGCCGTGCAAGGATTCCCGGGTTGTGCCGTAATAGGTTACGCCGTTTTTTTGCACTGCATTGACTTGAACCCATCTCCTGACGCCAACAGTTCCCCTGTGCCCAGCAGCCGCCTGGGCCGTCTGGCGCGCCTGGGGCAAATGGCCACGGGTGTGGCTGGCAACATGCTGATAGCCGGCGCGCGCCAGTTGGCGCAGGGCAAACGCCCCAATTTGAGCGACCTGCTGCTCACCCCCGCCAACGTCAGCCGCGTCACGCAGCAACTCGCGCACATGCGCGGCGCGGCGATGAAGCTGGGGCAACTGGTCTCGATGGACGCCGGCGACCTGCTGCCGCCCGAGCTGGCCGCCATTCTGGGGCGCTTGCGCTCCGACGCGCAGCCCATGCCGCAGCGCCAGGTGCATGCGGTGCTCAGCGCCAACTGGGGGGCAGGCTGGCAACAGCGCTTCGAGACATTTCCGTTTACCCCGATGGCTGCCGCGTCGATTGGCCAGGTGCACCGTGCCCAAACCAAAGACGGGCGAGATCTTGCCATCAAGATCCAGTACCCCGGCGTGCGCAAAAGCATCAGCAGCGATGTCAACAACGTGGCGTCACTGCTGCGCCTGTCGGGCCTGATTCCCAAAACACTGGACATTGCGCCGCTGCTGCTTGAGGCCAAACGCCAGTTGCGCGAAGAAGCCGATTACCTGGCCGAAGGCGAGCATTTGCAGCGCTTTGCCGCGCTGCTGGCCGATGCGCCCGAGTTTGTCGTGCCCGTCCATCACGCCGACCTGAGCACGCGCAACGTGCTGGCCATGTCCTTTGTCGGCGGCGTGCCGGTGGAGTCGATGGCGGGTGCGCCACAGACCGAGCGCGACCGCATCGTGCGGCTGATGGTGAGCCTGCTGTTTCGGGAGTTGTTCGAGTTCAACCTGATGCAGACCGACCCCAACTTTGCCAACTACCGCTATGACGCAGAGACCCGGCAACTGGTCTTGCTCGACTTTGGCGCCACCCGCGCCTTTGCGCCCAGTTTTGGCGAGGGCTACCGCGCCATGATGAGCGCTGCCATGACAGGCGACCGCGACGCCATGCAGCAAGCCGGGCTCGCCATTGGCTATTTCGACGACCGCACCCAGCCTAGGCACCAGGCCGCCGTGCTCGACATGTTCGAGCTGGCGCTGGAGCCGCTGCGCAAGCCGGGCGATTTCGACTTTGGCGCCACCGACATGGCGCAGCGCCTGCGCGACGCCGGCATGGCGCTGGGGCTGGACCGTGATTTTTGGCACATTCCACCGATTGACACACTGTTTTTGCATCGCAAGCTCGGCGGCCTGTATTTGTTGGCGGCGCGGCTCAAGGCGCGCGTCAACGTGCAGCAACTGGTGCGCCAAAGCCTCCAAAATACCGGCAAGACCCAAGCCAAATCAGGAAAAATAAAAGATTGAACGCCAGCCCGAGCTGCGCCATGGATTTGCATGCGCCCGTTGACGTGGTTTACCTCTGGGTTGACGGAGGCGACCCTGTCTGGCGCCAAAAGCTGCGCCATGCCGAAACGCGCCTGGGCGTGGGGCAGCGGCGCGCGCATCCGGGCATCACGGTCATCGATCACCGCGCGTTGATCCCGGCGGCGGCCCTGCCCACCTTCGATTCGGGCAACATCGAGTCGTACATCCACCGCATCCCCAATTTGTCGGAGCGTTACTGTTACTTTAACGACGATGTGTTTTTTGGCGCGCTGTATTTCTTTTGCATCAACGACACCACCGACGATGCCCACGCCTGCGACCCACGGTTGAGTCAGGTGCGCACTGCGCTGGCGCGCCTTTTTCCCACCCCGTCACGCTTTGAGAAGCCGTTGCCCCCGGGCAAAACCGGCGTCCACAAGCGCCAGCCCGCCCGGGCGCAAGCGTTGTCCGCGTAGCGCTGTCAAAGCGGGCTATCTTGCGATGGCGCGGCTTGCAGGCCCTTCAGTTTGTTACATCACTTGCATTTTTAGTTACGTCCTGGCGCGTCGGAGCGCATAGCATGAGGTTTTAAAAGGAACCCAATGGCTATCTCTGCGAACTTCTTCAATAAACGTGAAACAGAAGCTGGCACGGCTCGGCATGTGGTGCCTCTGCCGGCGCAAGGCGCTGGTTATGGCGCAGCCACCACCACGACGACCCAGCCGCCGGTGACGAGTCCTGCCGTCGCGGCGGCCAGTGCCACAACCGGTGCGCCTGCGCCGGTTGTGGGGAGCAAGCTCATCGTGGGTCCCAACATCAAGCTCAAAGGCGTCGAGATCACGGACTGCGACACGTTGGTGGTCGAGGGCCTGGTCGAGGCGACCATGGATTCGCGCGTCATGGAAATCGCAGAACAGGGCGCTTTCAAGGGCTCAGCCGAGATCGACATAGCTGAGATTCATGGCCAGTTTGACGGCAATTTGACGGTTCGCCAGAAACTGGTGATCTATGCCACGGGCAAGGTCACGGGCAAGATTTGCTACGGCAAATTGGTGATCGAGGAAGGTGGACAGCTCACCGGCGATATTCAGTTTGGGACCGCGCGCAGTCCTCGTGTCGGCAGCGCAGACAAACCCGCACTGGCCGTGGCAGGCCGCTAAAAAAAATTGCGCGGGTGCGCGCCAGGGGGCGACTACGAAGCAACCGTGGTCGCAGCAATCTGGCGCAGCGCCTGCTCAAAGACTGCCACAGGCTGGCCGCCCGAGATCAGATGGCGCTCGTTGATGATGACCGCCGGCACCGAGTGGATGCCCTGGCGGGTGTAGAAAGACTCGGTTGCGCGCACCTCATCCGCATAGTCGTCGCTGGCCAGAACCTGGCTGGCGTGCGCCACGTCCAGCCCGGCTTGCGCCACCGCCGCCAGCAACACCTCAGGCGCTTCCATGGCCTGGCTGTCGCGGTGGCAAGCCACCAGCAAGGCCTTTTTCAGGGCCAGTTGCTGGTCTGGTGAGGTCAGCCCTGCCCAGTGCAGCAGGCGGTGCGCGGCAAAGGTGTTGTAAGTGCGGCCGCGCCCGCCCGGGCTAAAGACAAAACCGACCTCGGCGCCGCGCTGGCGAATGGTGTCGCGAATCTGCGCCTGCTGCTCGGGCGTCGAGCCATATTTTTGCGTCAGGTGCTCGGCAATGTCCTGGCCGCCGGCGGGCATCTGCGGATTCAGCTCGAACGGCTGCACGTGGATGTGCGCCGCCAGCTCGCCCTGCAAATTGGCCAGCGCCTGTTCCAGCGCTGCCAGGCCGATGGCGCACCAGGGGCAGGAAATGTCGGAGACAAAATCAATCTTGAGCGTCGGGGTCATGGCGTAGTTCTGGGCAGTGGCTGAAGTGCTGATTGTCCGGCAAGCGCAGGCTTTTCTGCCGACAAGCCTTTAGGCTGGCGTCGGCCGCTTGTTCAGGCAGACGGCCATCGCCACGGTTACAAGATATTACAAAAGGCAGTTGATCGATGGTGTGGTGGAGCACATACAAACCAGGCCTCTGCACCTACGATGAAATTTCAAATAGTTCGATGAACCATCAGGAATTTTTAAAATGAACAATCCGACCAAGTACCTTGCCCTTGCCTTCTGCTCGATGACGCTGGCCGCCTGCGGTGGCGGTGGCGGCGGTGGCTCTACCGGCGGTGGCGTAGTAGGAGCCGATGTCAATATGACGGCAGCCGAAGTATTCTGGCCGCCCGTTCCGAATGCGAGTGATTCTCTTGCTTCAACTGCGCTGGCAAAGTACGAAGGCGAGTGGCAACAGGCCTGCGTTGACCATATGCGGCTGAAAACTGTTCTTGTGGCCACAAGTGCCACGACATTCACTGTGACGACGCGAGAAGATTACTACGATTACGCGGATTGCACTGGTGCTGTGGTTGCCACAGGCAGCTATGGCATGCCTGGCGAAACCGTGACGTACGACGAAACCCCGGTAACTGCGGCTGTGACTTTGCTTAACGGCAATTTGGTTCAGCCCGAACCCGCTATTAGTCTCGCCACTTCCCTCATCGCGACCGCAACTTTCAAATTAACCGGCAGTGGCGTCCAGCCAACCATCTACGTTGATGGCAAGCCCATGACGCCGATTCAATTTACCGACGCCTATAAGCTCTATCCGGGACGCGCGTTGGCTGGTGGTAGCACGAAAGGCGCCCTGATGCTGCTCAATGGCGACTTGCTCACCTTGGTGGCCGTTCCAGACGCTGCAGCATCCTTCAAGGTCAAGCTGCAGTTTTTCCGTTGATAGCCCAGCGTGTACGCAATTCTTTAGAAAACTCACCATGAACATCTCCAACATGCCATTTCGTCATTTCGCTTCAGCCCTTGTGGCCACTCTGGTGCTCGCCTCCGGCGCCATGGCAGCCACGCCAAGTGCTGTAGCCGAGGCCCAGGCCCGTTACCGTGAGGATATGAAGGTGTGCAACAGCGGCCAGTCCAATCAGGACCAGGCCACTTGCCGCCGCGAAGCAGGCAGCGCCTTGGCTGAAGCCAAACGGGGTGCCCTCAACGATGTGCCCGGGCAGTACCACCAGAATGCATTGCAGCGCTGCGTCGTGCACAAGGACGATGAGGACCGTCGCGCCTGTGAGGCGCGCGTGAACGGCCAGGGCACTTCCGAGGGCAGCGTCGCTGCAGGCGGCGTGCTGTATCAGAGCGTCACAGTCACCCCTGCCAAATAAGACCAGCAAAGCTGGGTGTCAGCAGGCCGGGCGATGGTCTGACGCGGATGGGTGCGCTGGCACCCATTTTTTGCCTTTGATCTGTTGCACAATCACCGCTTATATCCGCCAAAAACACCTCCGCCCACAATGGGTTCATTGCGCTGGTCAGAAGGTATGAATGGATTTTTATATGGGCATTCTCCAGCACCGAATTTACTTGTGTTCGCAAAGTCCGCGTCGCCGCGAATTGCTCAAGCAAATTGGCATCAATTTCCACATGCTGCTGTTGCGCTCCGACCCGCGCCGCGGCCTCGATGTGGACGAGACGCCGCTGGACGATGAAGCCGCAGAGCCCTATGTGCGGCGCATCTGCCTGGAAAAAGCGCGTGCCGGTTCAGAGTCGCTGCGTTTGCGCAACCTGCCGCCGTTCCCGGTGTTGGCTGCCGACACCACGGTGGCGCTGGACGGCCAGATTTTTGGCAAACCAGACAACGCCGCGCAGGCCGGCGACATGTTGCGCCAGTTGTCGGGCCGTGAGCACCAGGTGCTCAGCGCCGTGGCCGTGGCCCTGGGCAACCGGACTGAAGTGGTGCTGTCGGCTTCTACCGTGCGTTTTACCAAGCTCAGCGAAGACCGCATCCAGCGTTACCTGCTCAGTGGCGAATTTACCGACAAGGCCGGGGCCTATGCGATTCAGGGCCAGGCCGGCGCCTTTGTTGAGCATCTGGCCGGCAGTTACTCCGGCGTAATGGGCCTACCCTTGTTTGAAACGGTGGAATTATTGCAACGCTTTGATTACCCTACGCCCTGAGGCGCAAGCCATCGCCATTCTTGGCAGTTGCAAACGGCCGCGCGGCTTGCGCTGGCATTAACCTGGAGATATTGAAATGACCGACGAAAAACCAGCATTGAACGCTGCTGCAGATCACTATTTACGCGTGTTGAAGAGTTGGCAGGACCCGCAGACATTGAATCCTGCTGCAGACGACTATTTCCGTACGCTGGCGGGTTTGAAGTACCCTCAGGCGCTGGCGACCGCCTTCCCGCGCATTGCCAACATGCTTTTTGAATTAAAGGACGACAAGCTCAAGCTGCGCGACTGCTTTGCCTCGCTCATTGAAGATGTCCGGGGCGGGCGGCAAGGTTTCCCATTCGAGGTTCTGATGAACATCCAGGATGTGCGCGAAGCCATGCTGGGCGATGTCAACCAATTCGCGATCGATGACGCCACCAAATGGGTGTCATAACCAAGTGCTTAACGGCTGACTGCGGCAACCAGTGGGCCAGCAGTTTCTGACATGGCCGAATCGCGGCCCTTGACACGCGGTACGAACAGCTGTTTGTCCACTGACGGGTTGATCGCATAACGCGTGATCACCGTTTCGCTGATGGCCATGCCGCCGGCGTAATTGTTGATGTGAAATGGCAAGATCATGCCGTCAACGGGTCTGAAATCCGAAAATTCGGCCGCCAGCACCATGGGATGCCCGCCAGCGTCGATTTGTCCGGCCACTTTCACAATCAGATGGGTGGCAGTGTCAACGTTGACCCGAATGGCGGGTCCCTCATCGTCCCACAGATCCATCACCTCTGTTACCTGGTTGCCGAGGGTTTCGCTACCCGCATGCTGCAAGTTGTAACTCCCTTTGAGCAAGCCGTACGGCAGGTCAAGTTGCTTGTATTGGTAAATCATTGCCAGCCGAGCAGGCCCTTCGGCCCCGGTCATCAGGTTACCCCCGGTAATCCGCCAGGCCAGGTCGCCATTGAGCACGCGGGTTTCGCTTGTTGTGGGGTAAACGGTTTCGACCCGCAACATGCGGGGCCGCTGGAACCAGCGCTTGTAGGTGCCGGAGGCGTTACGGACGATCGCGTTGATGAGGCCATCGGCATTGAGCGAAACCATTTGCTCGATTTGCGGTGCGCCGCCGTAGGCCTGCACCACCTTGTCCACCAGCGCCACAGAGGCGGCGTCCTGTTCCAGCGCGGTCGCAGGCAGGATCATGAACCCAAAACTGGCCAGAGCCAGGCGCATCAGTTTGTTCGATAAGGACATGCAGGGAACCTTGTTTAGTTGGGGAAAAGGCGCATCGTCGGTAACAGGCGGCAAGCGTCTCATAACGCATAAGCCGCAAATTGTAGTGCGACGCATCATTTTTGCCGGTCGCAAACGAAAGACCCCAGCGGCGAGTCAGTCGGGCATGGGTGCCACATACAGCTGATTACGGCCGTTGTTTTTGGCATGGTACATGGCGGCATCGGCGATCTGGAGCAGCACATGTTCGTCGGCACCATGGTCGGGGAAAAAGGCAAGGCCGATGCTCGATGAAATATGGATATGGTGCGTGTCAATGACAAAGGTCCGGCTCAATTCGGCCAGAATCTTTTGAGCCACCAGTGTGGTCGATTGCAACGTTGCCATTTCCGGCAGCAGCACCACGAACTCGTCACCGCCAACGCGCGCCACCGTGTCAGACTCGCGCCGCACGCAGTCTGACAAACGCTGCGCCACGTCTTTGAGGAGCAGGTCGCCCACTTGATGACCCAGCCGGTCATTGACGGGTTTGAACTCATCAAGGTCAATGAACATCAGGGCCAGACGCGTTTTGTCGCGCCGGGCCTTGGCCAAGGCCTGGTGCAGGCGGTCGGCAAACAAGGCGCGATTGGGCAAGCCGGTGAGTACATCAAAATGCGCCAGCTGGTTCATGCGGTCCTCAGTCGCCTTACGTTCCGAAATATCGGAAAACACCGCCACGTAATGGCTGGGCGCGCCGTGCTCATCGCACACTTGTTTGATGGACAGCCAGGCCATGTAAAGCGCGCCGCGCTTGCGCCGGTTGCAGATTTCGCCGTGCCAGCCGCCGCTGTTGGTAAGCTGGTTCCACATGTCCTGGTAGAACCCGGCGGGATGCGTCCCGGAGGCCAGCAGCCTTGGATTTTTGCCGATGACTTCGGTGGCGCTGTAACCAGTAATGACGCTAAAAGCCGGGTTGATCGACAGAATGTCACCGCGCGCGTTAGTCACAATGCAGGCCTCGTCCATGGTCAGGATGACGGTGGAGGCCAGCCGCAGGGCTTCTTCGCGTTCATGGCGCTCGGTGATGTCGCTGTGCGTGCCGATCATGCGCAGCGGCAGACCCCGCGCGTCGCGGCTGACCACCATGCCGCGCGACAAAATCCATTTCCAGCGGCCATCTTTGGCTTGCATGCGCCGCTCGTTGGCGTAGGTCGGTTTTTCCCCAGAGAAATAGGCAAGTCGGTCGGCTTCGATGCGGGCCAGGTCGTCAGGATGGATGCGTGCCTGCCAGCCTTCGGCCTGATTCGGCAAATCCTGGGCGGCAAAGCCATGGAGTTCCAGAAAGCGCTTGGAAAACACCGCTTCGCCAGTTTGCAGGTTGCGGTCCCACACGCCATCGCCCGCGCCTTCCAGGGCAAACTTCCAGCGCTCTTCGCTCTGGGCCAACGCCTGCTGGGCTTTTTGGCGCTCATGGTTCTGCGCAATGATCTTGTCCTGCGCTCTTTTGACGATGACGAAGACCGCCGCATACAGCAGCGCCAGCAGCGCCACCACAGCGGCCACCAGTTGCCACTGCCGTTGTCCGACCTCGGCCAGCACCGTGGTGGCATCACGGTAGATTTCAAAGACACCGCTGACCTGGCCGGTTTGTGAGTCGCGGTGCGGGATATAGCTCTCGATGACGTCGTGCTCCTGCACTTCCCCCTCGAAGGTGCTGACCTCATGCTTATGCACCAGCTGCGAACTGTTCAAGCCGCGCAAGCCGGCAACTACACCCGCGTTGTTGCTTTTGTTTTCGCCAATCTGCTCAGGATCGGTGGAATACACCGTGCGGCCTTGCAAGTCATAGACCTTGATCTTGTAAATCTGGGTGCCCTGCAGCAGCACGTGCACTTTTTGGTGGATTGGTGGAATCAGCGGTGACTCTTTGAGTGCTGCGGCAGGCTGGTCAGCCACTGACTGGATCAGCGGGCCAAATTGATCGCCCCACATTTCATTGGCGATGATTTTGGCGTGGTTGACGTGCTCGCTCTGGTAACTGCTGATCAGGGCATCGACCGACAAGGTCCGAAAAACATAGCCAAGCAAGACCGCCACCACCACAAAGGCGACCAGGCTGGCGGCAGCGAAGTGGCGCAACAACTTGATATCGACGTCGGCAGCAACAGAAGTGCCTGCTGCACTGTTTGAACTTGAGCTTGGCAAACCTGAAATCGAATGATGAATCATTGTGGATGAATGTAGCCCACTTCGGGGCAAACGAACGCTTTGGTTGAATCACTTTTTCAACCACTGTCAAATGTACATGTTTTTTGTGAATTGTCGGA
>PFUD01000033.1 GCA_002789915.1 Comamonadaceae bacterium CG_4_9_14_3_um_filter_60_33
TATTGCACCGTCTGCCGATGATTTACAAAGTGCTGGTGACAGCGCCAAAGATCTGACGTCAAAGTTTCAGGTAGCGACTTTTGTCAACATTGGCGAGCGCACCAACGTGACGGGCTCCAAAGCCTTTGCCCGCATGATCCTGAACGGCGACTTTGACCAGGCCCTCTCGGTGGCGCGCCAGCAGGTCGAAAACGGCGCCCAGATCATCGACATCAACATGGATGAGGCCATGCTCGACAGCCAGGCTGCCATGGTGCGCTTTTTGAACCTGATTGCCTCCGAGCCCGACATCTCGCGTGTGCCGGTGATGATTGATTCAAGCAAATGGAGTGTGATCGAGGCCGGCCTGCGCTGTGTGCAGGGCAAGGCGGTGGTCAACTCCATCAGCATGAAGGAAGGCGTGGCGCAGTTCAAGCACCAGGCCAAACTGTTGCGCCGTTATGGCGCCGCCGCCGTCGTGATGGCCTTTGACGAGCAGGGCCAGGCCGACACCTACGAGCGCAAGATCGGCATTTGCCAGCGCGCCTATCGCATCCTGGTCGACGAGGTGGGTTTCCCGCCGGAAGACATCATTTTTGACCCCAACATCTTCGCCATTGCCACCGGCATTGAAGAGCACAACAACTACGCGGTCGATTTCATCAACGCCACGCGCTGGATCAAAGCCAATTTGCCGGGCGCCAAGGTCAGCGGTGGCGTGTCTAACGTATCGTTCAGCTTCCGTGGCAACGACCCAGTGCGCGAAGCCATCCACACGGTGTTTCTGTACCACGCAATCAAAGCAGGCATGGACATGGGCATTGTCAACGCCGGCATGGTCGGCGTCTATGACGAGCTCGAAATCGAGTTGCGCGAGCGCGTGGAAGACGTGGTGCTGAACCGGCGCCCCGACGCCGGCGAGCGCCTGGTCGAGATTGCCGAAACGGCCAAAAGTGGCGCCAAGGACGAGTCAAAAAAACTCGAATGGCGCGGCAGCGCCGAGCAACCAGTCACCGTGGAGCAGCGCCTGAGCCACGCCATGGTGCACGGCATCACCGACTTCATCGTTGAAGACACCGAAGAGGCTTATCAAGGCATCATCGCCAAGGGCGGTCGCCCGCTGCACGTGATCGAAGGCCCGCTGATGGCCGGCATGAGCATCGTTGGCGACCTGTTTGGCCAGGGCAAGATGTTCCTGCCGCAGGTGGTCAAAAGCGCCCGGGTCATGAAGTCGGCCGTGGCGCACCTCATCCCCTACATTGAAGAAGAAAAACTGCGCGATGAGGCGGCCGGCCGCGACGTGCAGACCAAGGGCAAGATCATCATCGCCACAGTCAAGGGCGACGTGCATGACATCGGCAAAAACATCGTCACCGTGGTCTTGCAGTGCAACAATTTTGACGTGGTCAACATGGGCGTGATGGTGCCCTGCCACGAGATTCTGGCGCGTGCCAAAGCCGAGCGCGCCGACATCATCGGCCTCTCAGGCCTGATCACACCGAGCCTTGAAGAAATGGCCTATGTGGCCGGCGAGATGCAAAAGGACGACTACTTTCGCATCAAGAAAATCCCGCTGCTCATTGGCGGCGCGACCACCAGCCGGGTGCACACTGCGGTCAAAATTTCGCCGCATTACGACGGCCCGGTGGTCTATGTGCCCGACGCTTCGCGCAGCGTGGGCGTGGCGCAAAACCTGCTCGGCGACGGTGTGAACGCATTTGTTGCGGAAGTTGGTAGCGACTATGAGCGAGTTCGCCAGCAGCATGCCAACAAGAAGGTCACGCCACTGTGGCCGCTGGCCAAGGCTCGCGCCAACAAAACACCCGTCGACTGGACCAGCTACCGGCCAACCACGCCGAAATTCATCGGCAAGCGCGTTTTCAAAAATTTTGACTTGAATGAGCTTGCCCAGTACATCGACTGGGGCCCGTTCTTTCAGACCTGGGACCTGGCCGGTCCGTTTCCCGCTATTTTGGACGATGAAGTGGTCGGCGTGGAGGCCAAAAAAGTGTATGCCGACGGCCAGGCGATGCTGAAGAAAATCATCGATGGGCGCTGGCTCAGCGCCAACGGCATCGTCGGCTTGTATCCGGCCAACGCAGTCAACGACGATGACATCGCGCTCTACACTGACGAGAGCCGCAGCACCGTCGCCATGACCTGGTACGGCCTGCGTCAACAAGCCGCCAAGGAAGATATCGACGGCGTCATGCGCCCCAGTCGCTGCCTGGCGGATTTTGTCGCGCCCAAGCTTGCCGCAGACTCAACGGATGCGCAAATCAAGGACTACGTCGGCGTCTTTGCCGTCACCGCCGGCCTCGGCATCGACAAGAAAGAAGCGCAATTTCTGGCCGCTCATGACGACTACAGTGCCATCCTGCTCAAGTCGCTGGCGGACCGGCTGGCTGAGGCGTTTGCCGAGTGCCTGCACAAAAAAGTGCGCACCGACCTTTGGGGTTATGCGAGCGATGAAGCCCTGGAGGAAAGCGATTTGATTGCAGAAAAGTACACGGGTATCCGCCCGGCGCCGGGCTACCCGGCTTGCCCGGACCATAGCGTCAAGAAAGACATGTTTGAACTGTTGCAGTGCCCCGACATCGGTATGACGCTAACCGAAAGCCTGGCCATGAGCCCGGCGGCGAGCGTTAGCGGCTTCTACCTTGGCCACCCCGATAGCGTGTACTTCAACGTGGGCAAGATCGGCGACGACCAGCTCAAGGACCTGGCTACCCGGCGCGGCATGAACGAGCGCGAACTGCAGCGCCTGCTAGCGCCCAATTTGTAAGCCCGGGCCTGTGAGACTCCGGGCAAAATCAACCTGCAGGTGAGCGCGAGGATGGTTCGCAATGGCTTGCATCCACGCCTTCCGATCTCATGGACTAGCTGCCTTCGCTCGCGTTGACGTTGCTCCTCCTTGCTAGCCGGTGCGCAAAGTCCGCCGGTACTGCATCGCTTCGGCCACATGGCTGACCTGGGTGCTGTGCGCGCCAGCCAGGTCGGCAATGGTGCGCGCCACTTTGAGGGCGCGGTGGGTGCTGCGTGCCGACCAGCCCAGGCGGGTGGCGGCCACGTTCAAAAATTTGGCCGCCGCCTCGTCGAGCAACAGGTGCTGGTCGAGCGCCTGCCCCTGCAGCGCCTGGTTGGCCACGCCTTGCCTTGCCACGGCGCGCTCACGGGCCAGAACGCAGCGGGCGCGGATGTCTGCGCTGGCTTCGCCCGCCGGGGCCTGCATCAGGTCGGCACTGGCAACGGCCGGCACCTCCACATGCAGGTCGATGCGGTCCACCAGCGGTCCGCTGAGCTTGGCCTGGTAGCGCGCCACCTGGTCGGGCGTGCAGCGGCAGGTCTTTTGCGATGACCCCAAATAGCCGCACGGGCACGGGTTCATGGCGGCAATCAACTGGAACTGCGCCGGAAAATCAGCGCGCCGTGCCGCCCGCGAGATGGTGATGCGCCCGGTCTCCAGTGGCTCGCGCAAGGCCTCTAACGCAGCGCGGGCAAACTCTGGGAATTCGTCTAAAAAGAGCACGCCATGGTGCGCCAAAGAGATTTCACCTGGGCGCGGGGGCGAGCCGCCGCCCACCAGCGCCACCGCGCTGGCGGTATGGTGCGGCTGGCAAGTGGGGCGCTGCGCCCACTGTGACAGCGTAAAGCGCCCGCCCAGGCTGGCAATGGCCGCGCTTTGCAGCGCCTCGTCTGTGGTCATGGGTGGCAACAAGCCGGCAAAGCGCTGCGCCAGCATCGACTTGCCGGCCCCGGGCGGCCCCATCAGCAACAGGCTGTGGCCACCGGCGGCGGCGATTTCGAGCGCCCGTTTGGCAGCAAGTTGGCCTTTGACGTCGGCCATGTCGAGGTAGTGCGCCTCTTGTATTTGCGTCACCGCGCTGACACGGCTCCAGCCGCTCGCGGGCTCAGCGGCAGGCACATCGGCCGCTTGCGGCAGGAAATGCTGTACCACATCGAGCAAATGCTGCGCCCGGTAGACCTGCGCATCGGGCACCAGCGCGGCTTCTTCGGCGCTGCCGGGCGGCAACACCAGCTGGGTGACCACATGGCTGGCGTGCAGTGCCAGGCTCATCGCCAGGGCACCGCGCACCGCGCGCAATTCACCTGACAGCGACAGCTCGCCGGCAAATTCATAGCCCGCCAATCGGACGGCATCGATCTGGCCGCTGGCCGCCAGAATGCCCAGCGCAATGGGCAGGTCGAAGCGGCCGGAGTCCTTGGGCAGGTCGGCCGGCGCCAGATTGACGGTGATTCTTTTGTTGTTGGGGAATTCCAGACCCGAGTTTTGAATGGCAGAGCGCACCCGCTCACGCGCTTCCTTGACCTCCACATCGGCCAAGCCAACCAGCGTGAAGCTGGGCAAACCGTTGGCCAGATGGACCTCGACCGTGACTGACGCAGCCTCCAGCCCCAGCAGGGCCCGGCTTTGCACCAAAGACAAACTCATCGAGATACCCCACTTCATAAAGTGCGTTTGCCGCCAACAGACAAACAGAATATGCACTCTTATGGTGCGTGCCGTTTTATTTCAGGGACATCTTAGCGCACCTGGTTTGTTCGCTTGGAGGCACCTCGTCAAACACCTTGATGCCAGCCACGAAGCCGGGCTGCATGGCCCGCTTCATGGCTGCGCGACGCGCCATAACAACGGTCTTGGCTTTTAAGTAAGCGATGGCTGGCACGAACCCTGCTTAACAAGCCTGTCCATCCAACCGTTGGTGAGCATATGAAGCTTCAATCTTCCGGCATCAACCACGTTTATCTATCCAAGGAGTCTGCATGAAACTTGTTACCGCCATCATCAAACCCTTCAAGCTCGATGAGGTGCGCGAAGCGCTCTCCGGCATCGGCGTGCAGGGCATCACCGTGACCGAAGTCAAAGGCTTCGGTCGTCAAAAAGGCCACACCGAGCTCTATCGCGGCGCGGAATACGTGGTGGACTTTTTGCCCAAAGTCAAGGTTGAAGCCGCCGTGGCCGAAGACCTGCTGGAGCGCGTGATCGAGACCATCGAAGGCGCTGCGCGCACCGGCAAGATCGGCGACGGCAAAATTTTTGTCACGCCTCTTGAGCAGGTCATCCGAATTCGCACCGGTGAAACCGGGGTGGAAGCGCTTTAAACAATCCGACACGAGATTACCAACATGAAAAAACTACTCGCCTCCCTCACTCTAGGTTTGAGTTTGCTCCTTGGCGGCATTGCCACAGCACAAACCACGGCTGCGCCAGACGCAGCGCCTGCGGTTGCAGCCACCACCGAAGCAGTAGCGGCTGCGCCTGAAGCCGCTGCGGCTGCCGCCGACCCCGCCCCCACCGTCAACAAGGGCGACACCGCCTGGATGATGGTCTCGACCATGCTGGTCATGCTGATGGTGCCCGGCCTGGCACTGTTCTACGGTGGCCTGGTACGCAGCAAGAACATGTTATCGGTACTGATGCAGGTGCTGGTGGTGTTCTCGCTGATCGGCGTGCTGTGGGTCATCTACGGCTACAGCTTTGCCTTTGGTGGCGAAGGACTGATCATCGCCGACGGCAGCAAAATGTTCCTCGCCGGCATCACCACCGACTCGATGGCCGACACCTTCAGTGCCGGCGTAAAGATACCCGAGTTGATTTTTGTCGCCTTCCAGTTGACCTTTGCCGGCCTGACCTGCGCCCTGATCGTGGGCTCGTTCGCAGAGCGCATCAAGTTCAGCGCGGTGCTGCTGTTCTCGGTGATCTGGTTCACCTTCAGCTACCTGCCGATTGCCCACATGGTGTGGGGCAGCGGCGGCTATCTGCTTGCCAAGGGCGCGCTCGACTTTGCCGGTGGCACCGTGGTTCACATCAACGCTGCCATGGCCGGTTTGGTGGGTGCCTACCTGGTGGGCAAGCGCATTGGCTACGGCAAGGAATCCATGGCCCCGCACAACCTCGCCTTGACCATGCTGGGCGCCAGCATGCTGTGGGTGGGCTGGTTTGGCTTCAATGCCGGCTCCAACCTGGAAGCCAACGGCGGCACGACGTTGGCTTTCATCAACACCATCACCGCCACCGCCGCTGCCATTTTGGCCTGGTGCTTGGGTGAAGCGCTGACCAAAGGCAAGGCCTCCATGCTGGGTGCCGCCTCTGGCGCCGTGGCGGGTTTGGTTGGTATCACACCCGCCTGCGGTGTGGTCGGCCCGATGGGTGCCATCGCGATCGGCCTGGCTGCCGGTTTCCTGTGCCTGTGGGGCGTAACCGGTCTGAAGAAAATGCTGGGTGCTGACGACTCGCTTGATGTGTTTGGTGTGCACGGTGTCGGTGGTATCACCGGCGCCATGCTGACCGGCGTTTTTGCGGCCCCCAGCCTGGGTGGCACCGGCGCCGAAGACTTCTCAATCGCCAGCCAGCTGCTGATCCAGGGCGAAGGCGTGCTGATCACCATCGTCTGGTCGGCGGTGGTGGCGTTCATCGCCTACAAGATTGCCGACATGGTCATCGGTCTGCGTGTCAGCGAAGAGAACGAGCGTGAGGGTCTCGACATCACGTCACACGGCGAGTCGGCTTACGGCCGGTAATCAGAGAGGGGGCTGGCGGCATCAAGGGCCGCCAGCCAAAAAAGAAGTCTTTCCTTGCGCTTTAAAACCCACCCGGCTTCGGCTGCGGTGGGTTTTTCTTTGCGCAATGATCCTGACAACTCAAAGGTTGCGCATTGGATGCCGTTTTTTCTGATGACCAAGCCTACACGGTCATTTGGGTGTCATCAGGCGTTAATTGCAGCAATTGATCCAAGGCCAGGCCTGGCTTCAATCCACACGCCGCACACCAGTCCACAAACGTCATTAGATCCACGTAGCTTTCGCCGCGCTCAATTTTCGACACGTACGACTGACCAACGCCGAGTTGTTCGGCCATTTGCACCTGCGTTAGGCCAGCGTTTTTACGCGCTAGCTCCATGGCGCAGCGCAAAGCTTGGTAACGGGGGTGGTAGATGGATGTGGACACATCGTGGATGCTCTACCCGGATTTGGAATAGTCTATTTCCGACTATTTAGGAGTAAGATTTGCCTCACCTCGACATGTCGCCGGGGAATCAAAGGGGCTTTACACATGAAACGATTGACAACACTGACCGCAGCTTTAGTTTTGAGTGCTTGCGGCGGGGGAGCCGGGGACGGGACAACGACGACACCCACCACAACAGCATCCGCAGAAGGTTTTTGGGTTGGCACGACGGACAAAGGCACGACGGTCAATCTGGCAATTCTTGAAAATGGTGAAACATGGGGGCTTTATGGAAACTCAAGCTCACTGACGGGAGCTGTTTACGGAATGACCAGCACCAATGGCACATCGTTATCCGGTTCTGGATATGGTTTCGACTTTGTGACGCGGACCAGCGGAAGTGGCACGTACACTGGCAACGTGACAACCAAGGACCGCATAAGCATGAACGTGTCTGACGGCACAATATTGGCTGGTACCTATGACGCGTCCTACGAGCTGCCAGCCTCTGTAGCAAGTGTCGCTGGAATCTATACGGGTTGGGCAGTAACCGGCAGCATAGCCCCTCAAGCCACGACAGTCATCGTTGATGTCAATGGCAACATTTCGAGCAGCTTCGTATCAGGCAACCTGACCTGCACGACTTCGGGGACAGCAACCCCACGGGCTTCAGGAAAAAACATCTTCAACCTCCAGTTGAACTTCACCGGCAATTCCTGCGCATTGGGCAATGGCACCGTTGTCAATGGCGTTGCCACTTATGACAGCGTGAACCGACAACTCATCGTCATGGGCCTCAACAGCGCAAAATCAGACGGCCTGATCTACCTCGGCACACGTTAATCCAGCAACACCCACATGGCCGGGCCACATTTTGTTGCCCGACTTCTATGTGTCACTCACGCGCTGTTCAGGCCATGCGGGCTAAGGCAGGGGGCCGATTTCGCAAAGCGAAGCGCGTATGAGGCCCCCTGCCTTAGCCCGCATGGCCCGTCACCAGCGCAAGCACATGACCGGACGCACTTGGTTGTCGTAACAGTGGGCATAGAACTGGAAAAAGCGGGAACAACGCATTGCGCTGGACCAAGCACGCACAATAGCCACTACTGAGAACCACACTGTCTGTGCCACCATGATCCCAAGCCCTGCCTACTCACCAGCCACCTGGCAACCCTTCACCCCCTACGTCTGCGCCCTGGGCGAATCGCCGTTCTGGCACCCCAATGAGCAAATGCTGTACTGGGTGGACATTTCGGGCAAGCAGATTCTGCGCGCCAACATGGACATGGGCACGGTGGAAACCTGGGACATGCCATCTGAGCCCGGCTGCATCGCGCCGGCGGCCAGCGGCGGTCTGGTGATGGCGCTACGCCACGGAATTTTCAGGGCGCAGACTTGGGGCGGGCCGTTGCAACGCATCGCCACTCTCAACTACGACCCCGCCATTCACCGCGCCAACGACGGCAAGTGCGACGCACTGGGGCGATTCTGGGTGGGCACCGTCGACGAAACCCGCACTACGAAGAACGCGGCGCTGTATTGCATCGACGCCCGCGACATGGCCAAAACTGGTTCGCCGCAGGTGCACTGCAAGATCAGCCCCAATGCGGGGATGACCACCGCCAACGGTCTGGCCTTCAGCCCCGACAACAGCACCCTGTTCTGGGCCGACACGCCCAGCCACACCGTCTGGACCTGGGATTTTGACGCGCCTACCGCGGCCATGACGGCGCAGCGCGTATTTGCCAGCTTTGCGCCCAAACCCGCAGGCTGGCAGGCTGACCCGGCTGCCAGCGACAACGGCGGCTACCGTGGGCGCCCCGACGGCGCTGCGGTTGATACGCAGGGCAACTACTGGGTCGCCATGTTCGAGGGCCAGCGGGTGTGTCAATTTGCGCCAGACGGCCGCCTGCTGGCCGAATTTGCCGTGCCGCTGCAATGCCCCACCATGCCGTGTTTTGGCGGTGAAGACCTTAAAACCCTTTACCTGACCAGCGCCCGGCACCATCGCAACGCGGCAGAACTGGCGGCTTATCCACACTCAGGCCAGGTGTTGTCGATGCGGGTCGAGGTGGCGGGCTTGCCGGTCAACTTTTATGTGGATTGAGGCCATGATATTTCTCAATTTCGACGCAATTAAGTGGGGTAACAGACGTGCA
>PFUD01000194.1 GCA_002789915.1 Comamonadaceae bacterium CG_4_9_14_3_um_filter_60_33
GTCAGCAATGCGGGTGCAGGTGTAGATTTTCACACGGCAATGGTCAGCAGCAGCAACGGGTCATCCACGACCTGGTACACCATCCTGAAGCCGGCGCTGCGCAGTTTGATCTTGTAGCAGTCAGGCGTTGATGTGAGCGCCGCCGGCACACGCGGGTGGTCCAGACGCCGCAACAAGACCTTGGCAAACTGTTGGCGAATGCTGCCGTCGAGCTTGTCCCATTCTGTCTTGGCCGCGGGCAAGAATTGCAGGCGGTAGCGGGTCATTCCACCTGGCCCCGCGTTAGTGCCGGGATGATTTGGCAGCAACGCGGGCTGACTTTTTGGGTGCGGCCAGCGCGATGTGTTCCAGTTCCTCACGACTCATGTCGATGACCTTGTCGGGATCAGATTGCCAGTTGGCGATGCGCTGTTGCACCACCGGCAGCAACTGCAGATCGTCCAGCACGTCCATCAGTGCCTCATAACTGCGGGCGGGCACCAGGTAGGCCGAGGGTTTGTTGTGATGAAGGATCACCACGGTGTCCGCACCGGCATCGCGGATCACGGCTGACGGGTTTTTTTTGAGTTCGGTGATGCCAATCGAGGTTGCAGCGAGTACAGCGTCCATGTCGGTTTTCCTGTGCGTGGTGTGATGTGAGCCTGATGTTAACAAAAGACCATTTAAATGGTCTGATTTGGCTAAGGGCTTGCTCATGAATAAGCTGTGCATTTGGGCGCCGGATTTGGGATGCAATGCGAGGCGCAAAGCGCGCCGTGTAGCTTTGCTACACAAGCGTTTTGCAACGACGCAGTGCGCCCAAGGTCGGCGAGCCAAATGTATAGGTTATTTGTGAACAAGCCCTAAGGCCAGGCATGTGAGTTCTGTGTCTGGCAAGGCGTGCGCGCCAACCCGGATCAGCTGTGAGCCAGGTCGCCCACAGTCTCCCAACCAAGGCAAGCCAGCCAGACGGTCTTGGGTATGGCTTTGGCACCGGACAGGTAGTAATTGAGCATCCGCCGCGACACGCCGATCGCCTCGGCGGCGCGCTCTTGCGTCAGGTCATGTTTGTGCATCCAATTGACCAGGCGCTCATTGCCGATGCCACCGGCTTGCTCAATAGCCATGTTGCGCAGGTTGTCGGCAGCCAACTCCAGATCGTCATCAATCCACACCACATAACCACCAAGGGCGTCAACACGGGCGGTGGCAAACAAGGTGGGGTTACGCAGTGCAGCCAACGCTGGGTAAGCATTGGCCACACTAGACAGATCAATGGGCAGGGTCGCACCGTCTGCAAACGTCAGCGTCAGGGCGCAAGGTGGGCGCACTGCCAACGCGGCGATGGTGTGGTGTGGGTCATGAATCATGGGTTGCACAAATTGCAAGAAAATCGCGAAATTACACGGCAGAAATAAGCCTACCCACATTTACCCCGCACGCGCGCGAAACATTATTGCGCCGCATTGCGCAGCGTCTGCACCACTGGCCGGTTCAGCACCTCGCGCAGGCCCCACCAGCCGGCGGCCAGCGCCAGCACAGCACCAGCGAGCGCGCCCAGCAGCGGCACCCACCAGGACACCACCCAGTCAAATTCAAACACATAGCGCGCCAGCGCCCAGCCCACGGCGCTGGCCACAAGGGATGCCAAAAAACCAGCCAGCAGGCCGACCCCGGCCAGCTCGATGCGCTGCACCCGGCGCAGCAGGCTGGCGCGCGCGCCCACCGCGCGCATGATGGCGAATTCGCGGGCGCGCTCTTCGCGCGTGGCGGTCACGGCGGCAAACAGCACCACCAAGCCGGCGGCCAGGGCAAAGGCAAACAAGAATTCCACCGCGCCAATCACCTGGTCGAGCACACGCTGAATCTGGGCGATGGTGGCGGTCATGTTGACGCTGGTGATGTTGGGAAACTGGCGCACCAGCGCGGCATCAAAACCCGGGTTGTCGGGCGCCCTGAATGCGCTCATGTAGGTGGCGGGTACGCCTTCAAGGGTATCGACCGGGTACATGACAAAGAAATTGGCCCGCATCGAAGCCCAGTCGACCTTGCGCAGCGAGGTGATTTTGGACACCGTTTGCATGCCGCCCACGTCAAAGGTCAGGCTGTCGCCCAGCTTGACACCCAGGGTTTTGGCAATGCCTTCTTCGACGCTGATGGCACCCGCCTCGTCGGCCTGCCAGCGCCCGGCCACCACCACGTTTTGACTCGGCTGGGTGGCGCTGTGAGACAAGTTGAACTCGCGAGCCACCAGGCGCTGGGCGCGCTCGTCCGGGTAGTCCTCGGGGCTGACGCTGCGCTCGTTGATGGCCACCAGTCGGCCACGGATCATGGGGAACCAGTCAAACTCGGCGATACCGGCACTTTTAAGAGCCTGGGTGAAGTCCGGCCCCTGGTCCGGCATGACATTGATGACAAAACGGTTGGGCGCATCGGGAGGTGAGGCGGCGCGCCAACTGCTGATGAGGTCGGTGCGCAACAGCACCAGCAGCACCAGCGCCAGCAAGCCTACCGCCAGGCTGCTGACCTGCACCACGGCAAACGCCGGGCGGGCGGCAATTTGGCGCGTGGCCAGCACCAGGGCCGTGGGTGCCGTGGCATCGTTCACCACGGCGCGCAGCAATTTGACGGCGAGCCAGCTCATTGCCGCGAACAGCAGCGTGGCCACAGCAAAACCGCCCACCGCAATCAGGCCTAATTTAAGGTCGCTGCTGGCGGCCAGCAGCAAGGCGGCAAAACCCGCCACGCCCACGCCCAGCACCATGAGCGACGCCGGTTTGAGCCCGCCCACGTCACGGCGAATGACGCGCAGCGGCGGCACCTGCGCCAACTGCAACACCGGTGGCAAGCCAAAGGCCAGCAGCAGCGTCAGCCCCATGCCCATGCCGAACAGCACCGGCCAGATGCCTGGCGCCGGCAAGGCCGAGTCCACCAGCCCGGCCAGCAGCGCGACAAAACCGTAATGCACCGCAAAACCCAGCAGCACGCCCAAGGCGCTCGCGAGCAGGCCGATCAGCACGAATTCGAAGGTGTAGGCGGCGGCGATGGTGCGCTGGCGCAAGCCCAGCACGCGCAGCATGGCGCAGTCGTCCAAATGGCTGCTGGCAAAGCTGCGCGCGGCCAGGGCGACGGCCACCGCGCTGAGCAGCGCCGCCAACAGCGCCACCAGATTCAAGAATTTTTCAGCGCGGCTGAGTGTGGTGCTGAGTTCGGGGCGGCCGCCTTCGAGCGCCTCGACCCGCGCACCTCGCACCGCATGCGCGTCAACCTGCGCTTGCGCCCAAGTCACAAAGCTTTTCACAGCGCGCTCTTCGCCCGCCACCGCAAGCCGGTAACGCAAACGGCTGGCGGGCTGAATCAGGCCGGTGGCGGCCACATCACCTTGGTTGATCATGACGCGCGGCGCAAAATTCATGAAACCCGCACCCCGGTCGGGCTCAGTGACGATGATGCGGCTGAGCTTGAAAGTGCCGTCGCCCAGCAGAAGCTCACCCCCCAGCGGCACATTCAGCGCATCAAGAATAGCCGCATCGACCCAGGCTTGGCCGGGCTGCGGAATGTCGCTGGTCAAGGCGCCGGCGGTACCTGGCTGCTCGCTCACGCGCATGCGCCCGCGCAAGGGATAACCATCCGTCACCACCTTCAAAGACACCAGCTTGATGCCGCCACCGGCGGGCTCAGGCGCGCGCGCCATGGTCGGAAACGTCAGGTTGATGGTCTGCTGCAAACCCAGGGTTTTCACCTTTGCCAGGAAGGCCTCAGGAATGGGGTTGTCGCTGACCACTACCGCGTCGCCACCGAGCAACTGACGCGCGTCGCGCTGCAGACCGCCCTTGAGCCGGTCGGCAAAAAAGCCCACCGCCGTGAGCGCAGCCACCGCCAGCGTCACGGCCACCATCAGCAAGCGCAACTCGCCGGCACGCAAATCACGTGTGAGCGAACGCCAGCCCAATTCGACAAAAGAGATTTTCATGGGGCAACGATAGCGCACTCAGGCAAAAGCCGGAGCCAGGCGGGTTCAGCAACCCGACGTGGCGGGCGTGTTTGCACGGCTTATGTTGGCCCACAGAAAACCTGGACACTTCCTAGTCAGCATTCAGCGCCGCAATGCGCGTTCCCACCAGTTCGGGCTGCAATTGCAGCCGATGGGTCGCGCTGTAGCAAAGAAAACGCTTGTTGGTCGCCCGCCCGATGGCGCACAGGCCAAGACTTTCGGCCACATCCAGGCCCATTTGGGTGATGCCGCTGCGCGACACCACAACGGGCACACCCATTTGTGCGGACTTGATCACCATCTCGCTGGTCAGGCGGCCGGTGGTGTAGAACACCTTATCGCTGCCGCTTACGGCATCGCCGCCCTGCATCCACATCCAACCGGCAATGGTGTCTAGCGCATTATGGCGACCCACGTCTTCGACAAAAACCAGCATCTCGGGCCCGCGAAACAGGGCACAACCATGCACCGAGCCCGACGATTTGTAAGTGGTTTCCTGCAAGCGGATGGCGTTGACGATGCCGTACAAATCGGCTTGCGAGAGCGTGGCCTCGGGCAGCGTGATGCTGTCCACCTCGGCCATCAGGTCGCCAAAAACGCTGCCCTGGCCGCAACCGGTGGTGACTACGCGCTTGGCGGTGCGCGCTTCGATGTCCGAGATGCCTTGGCGGGTTTTGACAGCGGCGGCACCCACGTCCCAGTCAACCGTGATGGACTCGACTTCGGCCACGCTGGCCACCAGCCGCTGATTGCGCAGAAAGCCCAGCACCAGCAGTTCGGGGTGCGCACCCAAGGTCATGAGCGTGACCAACTCACGCTTGTCGACGTAAACGGTCAGTGCGCGCTCGGCGGGAATGGAGACGGTGTCAATTGCGCCCGACTCGTTAACTGCGGTTATCTCACGCGTCAGCGGCGCGCGAGCCTGGGTGAGACGTGGCAGCAATTTCAGGGCTTCTTGGCCGGGTCAGTTGCTGAGGCAGCAGGTGCCGCAGCGGTCGCGGGTGCAGCACCCGCAGGCGTGTAAACAAACGGCCCGGGATCAGCGCAGGCGCTTGCGGTGGCTACACCCTTGCCTGAAGTCCGCAGGTAATGCGCTGCGGCACGGTCTTGCGCCAGACACAACTTATAGCCACCCACCTTGCCGGTCCACGCTGCTTTGGCCTTGGCCTCAAGCGCCTTGGCCTTGGCCTCGTCCGAGGGTGGCGGCAATTTGGCAAATACCACAGAACTCATCAGCGCCAGCAGCGATGCAGCGCACAAGGATTTCATCATCTTGTTCATATCAGTGTCTCCATACACGTCAAACACTTACTGGCTTGCCTGCCGGGCCAGCAGGTGCCGCCACAGCCGAGCGCTGTGCCGGGAAGCGTCCGGCCTTGATGTCGTCGTACCACAGTTCGTGGTGCGCTTTGGCCCAACCTTCGTCAACATAACCGGTGCGCATGCCTTCGTAGGCGTCTTTGGTGCCCAGCGTGCCCATGTAGATGTGTCCCATGAACATGCACATCATGCCCACGTTGGACACCGCGTGCACCATCAGCGCGATTTGCATATTGCCACGGCTGTAATCAAACACGGGAAGCAGATGGTTCAGGAACAGACCAGTCAGCACCGCAATCAGGCCCAGCACGAACACACCGCCCCAGTAGGTGACCTTTTCACCGCCGTTGAAGCGGCCAGACTTGACTTCTTTGCCCTCGATCATCCCACCGCCTTTGAGGAACCATTCCAGGTCGCCCTTGGCCGGCAAGTTGTCACGCATGAAGGTGATGATGACCACAACCAGGGACACCGCAAACAGCGGACCAGCAAAGTTGTGCGCATTCTTCAACACATAAGACAGCCACCCAAACAGCGTCAGGCCCATCACCGGCAACAAGAAAAACTTGCCAAATGCCATCACGATGCCGGAGACGGCCAAAACGACAAACGCGACCGCGTTGGCCCAATGGGCAGCGCGTTCGAACGGGGTGAAGCGTTCGACCTTGCGCCCGGTGTGCTCCTCGTGCGCCACCATCGGGCCAATGCGCCAGTGAAACAGGCCAATAGCCACCAGCACGATCAGCACCAGTGAGCCGCCATAGGGAATGATCCAGTTATTGCGCACTTGGCGCCAGGCCTCGCCAGCGTTGGTGACGCGTGAGCCCGGGTACTGCACAAACTGCTGAATCAAAACACCGGCCTCGGGCGCCTGGGTTTTGGGCAAGCTGCTGAACCCTGCCACGCCTGAATTCACCTGGCGCCACATCGGCGCGTTATTGCCGCGCTGCACGCGGGCACGTTCGCCGTTGGTTTGCCCGGCGTAACCGGGGGCCTCGCTGGCGTCGGGCTTGACATCCATGATGTTCTGGCTCTGGATGCCGGGCATTTCTACAGCGGGTGCGGCAGGTGTGGCAGGTGTGGCAGGTGCTACAGGTGCGGATTGGGCCACGGCGCTACCCCAACACAAGGCCAACGCGGCGAAGATTAAAAAGGCTTTTTTCATGACGGCCTCCAGCTCAGTTCATGCGGGTGTAGTCGTTTTGGCCGTATTGGCCACGCGCCTTCAGGTGCGACTCCCAACTGGCCTTGTCACCCTGCTTCCAGTCTTGGTTGGCATAGGCCTTGCCGGTGCCGTTAAACGCCGGACTGTCGTTTTTGCTCGTCTCGTTCGTTTGAGGCTTTTCGCCGCAAGCTGCCAAACCAGCCACCAGGGCTGCGGCAAACATAATGCTTTTCATGATTTTGCTCCTTCAGGGGCAGTCACGCCAGGCTGGCCTGCCTGCTTTGAACCATAGGCCGTGCCCCAACCCCAGACCTCGGCACCCTTGCCACGGCGCAACACGCGGTTGCGCAAGATGTCAGACACCACGTCGCCGTCACCGGCCAGCAGTGCCTTGGTGGAACACATTTCGGCGCAGGCCGGCAACTTGCCCTCAGCCAACCGGTTGCGGCCATATTTTTCGAACTCGGCCTGGCTGCCGCTGGCCTCGGGGCCACCGGCACAGAAAGTGCATTTATCCATCTTGCCGCGCACACCAAACGTGCCTTGGCTGGGGAACTGCGGCGCGCCAAACGGGCAGGCATAACTGCAGTAGCCGCAGCCAATGCACACATCCTTGTCGTGCAGCA
>PFUD01000173.1 GCA_002789915.1 Comamonadaceae bacterium CG_4_9_14_3_um_filter_60_33
AGCTTTGACACCGCTTCTTGTTTGCTTCACCGTGATCAGCGAAGCCTTGTATTCTAGCACGCCTTTTTTGCGCTTTTCTTAGAAATTTTTCAAAAATCTGAATTTACTCAATCACTGTCAACCGATAGAAGTAGGCAATGATGCGACTACGGGGTTTTGGGAAGTGCCATGAGTGCAAACTCTCGACAAAAAAGTCAGCAAAAGACGCCAGATTAAACAAAATTTTTCGCCTGCGTAGTCGGCACGGCGCATCCATCGCACTCACGCGCCAACATTCAAATCGATAGGAGCACAGCGAGAATAAAACCTCAATACCGTGGAAAAATCTGCCCCTCGTGGCGCCTCATGCAAACCGCCAGAGTCCAATTGTCAATCGGGAAAGTCCGTCAAACAAGCTGAGCTACCTCAAACAACCACTACAAATTTGATCCGCAGCGGACGAAAGTCACAGCCAAGGTGTGTCAAACTACTTACGTAGCGACAGAACCAGCCTGCTCCACCTAGGCCACGCCCGCACATTTTTTGATTTAAAAGAACTTTTTACCATGACTACACCCGTTTTAGTTCAGCCCGTGGTTTTGTCCGGCGGCTCCGGCACCCGCCTGTGGCCACTGTCGCGCGAAAAATATCCCAAACAATTGCTCAGCCTAGTCGGTGATGACTCACTCTTGCAAGCCACGGTACGGCGCGTGCAGGGGACGCACGGCGTTGAACTGTCACCGCCCATGGTCGTGTGCAATGAAGAGTACCGTTTTGTCATTGCCGAGCAACTTCGCCTAGTGGGCCAAAGCGGTACCGTGGTGCTTGAACCCTGTGGCAGGAATACAGCGCCGGCCCTGACGATTGCGGCTTTGGCCTCGCAAAAAAATCAAACCGATCCGGTGCTGCTGGTGATGCCCGCCGACCATGTCATTACCGACGTCGCAGCCTTCCAGCAAGTGGTCAGCCAGGGCGCGGCTTTGGCTGAGGCCGGAGCCGTGGTGACTTTTGGCATCACGCCCGATGCCCCTGAAACAGGCTACGGCTATATCCAATCAGGGAATGCCTACGGCGGCGAAAACGGCACTGGCGCTAAGGTGATTAAACGTTTTGTCGAGAAGCCCGACGTGATCACAGCGCAGTCTTACCTGGCAGAGGGCAGCTACCTGTGGAACAGCGGTTTGTTCATGATGCGGGCCTCAGTCTGGCTGGCCGCCATGGGACACTGCCGCGCCGATATCCTGGCCGCTTGTCAAATCGCCTGGGACCAAGGCCAAACCGATGGCGACTTTGTCCGCGTCGGCAAGGAGGCGTTTGCACAATGCCCCAGCGACTCGATCGATTACGCCGTCATGGAGCGCATTGCCGCCAGCGGCCAAGCCGGTGCAGCCGAATTACCTGTCGGAGTTGTGCTGCCCCTGAGCGCCGGTTGGTCAGACGTCGGCGCCTGGGATGCCCTGTGGCAAGTACTGCCCAAGGACAGCAGTGGCAACGTGAGCCAGGGCGACGTGCTGCTGCAGGATTGCGAAAACACGCTGGCGCTCTCTGAGGGCCGATTAATCGCCTGTGTCGGCGTGCGCGACCTCGTAGTGGTGGAGACAGCCGACGCCATTTTGGTATCGCACAAGGACACCACCCAGGATGTAAAAAAGATTGTTGATGCGCTCAAAGCCAAGGGCCGACCAGAGGGCAGCATTCACCGCAAGGTGTTTCGTCCATGGGGTTGGTACGACGGTGTGGACGGGGGAGAGCGCTTTCAGGTCAAGCGCATTGTCGTAAAACCGGGCGGCACGCTGTCGCTGCAAATGCACCACCACCGTGCCGAGCACTGGATTGTGGTCAGCGGCACCGCCAAAGTCACCAAGGGCGATGAGAGCTTTTTGCTGTCAGAGAACGAATCCACGTTCATTCCGCTGGGCACCACGCACCGCCTGGAAAATCCGGGTCGGGTGCCGCTGGAAATGATTGAAGTGCAATCGGGCTCCTATCTGGGCGAAGACGACATCGTGCGTTTTGAAGACGTGTACGGGCGTTAACCGGTGAAAGCCTCAAAGCCCCAGTCGCTTGCAAATCTCCAGCGTTGACTCACTCTGGTTCATGCTGTAGAAGTGCAGGCCGGGCGCACCACCGGCGCGCAGTTGCTCGCACAAATCAGTCACCACATCCAGGCCAAAGGCCTTGATGGAGGCACCGTCATCGCCAAAGCTCTGCAAGCGAAGCCTGATCCAGCGCGGAATCTCGGCGCCACAGGCATCGCTGAAGCGCAAAAGTTGCGATGAACTGGCGATAGGCATGATGCCTGGCACCACTGGCACGCTCACGCCCAGAGCGTCGGCATCCTCGAGAAAACGGAAATAGGCATCCGAGTTGTAAAAATACTGGGTGATGGCCGAATCGGCTCCGGCCTGCACCTTGACGGCAAAGGCTTTCAAGTCGGCCTCGGGCGACCTAGCTTGCGGGTGGGTTTCTGGGTAAGCCGCCACTTCGATGTGAAAGTCGTCAGGCATTTCCGCGCGGATAAAGGCCACCAGGTCGCTGGCGAAATGAAACTCACCGCCCGTACCATAGCCGCTTGGCAAATCACCACGCAGCGCCACCAGACGCTTGACACCCATGGCCTTGAGCGTGCCCAACTGTTCGCGCACTCGCTCTCGCGTGGCACCAATGCACGAGAAGTGCGAAGCGGCGCTGACACCCTCGCTCAAAATGTCACGCACCGTGCTGAACGTGCCCTCTTGTGTGGACCCGCCAGCACCAAAGGTTACCGAACAAAACTCGGGATTGAGCGCATAAAGTTGCTGACGTACCACACGGAGCTTCTCGACCCCTTCAGGCGTCTTGGGCGGAAAAAATTCAACACTGACAGCAAAGTTGGTACTGGACGTCATGACGACCTTCTAAAGTCATGGGGACAATGCATGCGCCCAACAGCGCGGCGGTCTGTCCCGCGGTGTTTCAGGATATTGCGCCTTTGGTCGCGCAGACAAAAAATTCACGGTTGCCATCGCCGCCAGTGATCGGTGAGTCAAACCAGTGCGTTACCTTCAAACCCAACGCAGCGCAGGCCTCACGCAAACGTTGCTCGACCAGTTGGTATAGCGCAGCATCTTTCACAATGCCACCCTTGCCGACTTGGCCGGGCTGTAGTTCGAACTGGGGCTTGACCAGCGTCAGCAGCGTGCCACCGGCTTTGAGCAAAGGCACCACGGCCGGCAAGACCAGTGTTTGCGAAATGAACGACAAATCGGCCACGATCAGGTCAAATTCGGGTACAAAGTCAGGCGCCAGTGCACCTTCGTCGTCTTCTGTAAGATCAAACTGGCCTTGCGCCCCGGTACTTTCCTCAAAGGCAGCCACCAGATCAGCAGCCGCCAGCGCACGGGCGTTCACGCCTTCCACACTCAGCACGCGGGGATCAGCGTGCAACTTGGGGTGCAATTGAGCGCTGCCCACGTCCACCCCCACCACAAAGCTGGCACCTTTTTGAAGCAGACAGTCCGTGAAGCCACCGGTGCTTTGACCCACGTCGAGGCACTGCAAGCCCGCCACCGACAGCCCCACCTGCTGCAAGGCCGCTTCCAACTTGAGGCCACCACGCGACACATAACGCGCTTCCGAGTCATCAAGCAGGCGCAACGCAGCATCAATTGGCACGTTGTCCCCATTTTTGGTGACGCGGCACCAGACGTCCGCTTGCTGCCACTCCACGCCGCCAGCAATCAGGCGCTGGGCCTGCGAGCGGGTGCTGGCCAGGCTGCGTTGCACCAGCAGTTGGTCAATTCGCATGAGATGCTCAATAACGGTAGGAGTCGGCCTTATATGGGCCGGACTTGCTCACGCCAATGTAAGCGGCTTGCTCGTCGGTCAGTTCGGACAGTTGCACGCCGACCTTCGTCAGGTGCAGGCGCGCTACTTTTTCGTCCAGCAGCTTGGGCAACACATAGACCTGGCCAACCTTGTAGCTTTTGGGCTTGGTGAACAGCTCAATCTGGGCAATGGTCTGGTTGGCAAAACTGGAGCTCATAACAAAGCTGGGGTGGCCGGTACCGCAACCCAGGTTCACCAGGCGACCCTTGGCCAGCAGGATGATGCGCTTGGCGTGTGCCTTGCCCTTGGTAGGGAAGATCACATGGTCGACTTGCGGCTTGATTTCTTCCCACTTGCACTTATCCAGCGAGGCCACGTCGATTTCATTGTCGAAGTGGCCAATGTTGCAAACGATCGCCTGGTCTTTCATGGCAGCCATGTGCTTGTAGTTGATCACGTTCAGGTTGCCAGTGGCGGTAACGAAAATATCGCACTTGTCGGCAGCGTATTCCATCGTCACGACCTTGAAGCCTTCCATGGCCGCTTGCAGCGCGTTGATGGGGTCGATCTCGGTTACCCAAACTTGCGCAGACAGGGCACGCAACGCCTGGGCGCAGCCCTTGCCCACGTCGCCGTAGCCAGCCACCACCGCCACCTTGCCGGCAATCATGACATCGGTGGCGCGCTTGATGCCGTCCACCAAAGACTCGCGGCAGCCGTACAGGTTGTCGAACTTGCTCTTGGTCACCGAGTCGTTGACGTTGATGGCGCGCAGCATCAACTCACCCTTGGCCGACATCTCGTTCAAGCGATGCACGCCGGTGGTGGTTTCTTCGGTCACGCCGATGATGTGCTTGATGCGCCGGCTGTACCAGGTGGGATCGATTGCCAACTTGGCCTTGATGGCGGCATACAGGCAGGTTTCCTCCTCGCTGCCCGGGTTGTCGAGCAGCTTGGCATTTTTCTCGGCCTTGGTGCCCAGGTGCATCAGCAGCGTGGCGTCGCCGCCGTCGTCGAGGATCATATTGGGGCCTTCAGCGGCTGTGCCCTTTTTGCCACCAAATTCAAAGATGCGGTGGGTGTAGTCCCAGTAATCGGTGAGTGACTCGCCCTTGTAGGCAAACACCGGAACACCTTCGGCCACCAAAGCGGCGGCAGCGTGGTCCTGGGTTGAATATATATTGCACGATGCCCAACGCACCTCGGCACCCAGCGCCGTCAGGGTTTCGACCAGCACGGCGGTCTGGATGGTCATGTGCAGGCTGCCCGTAATGCGCGCGCCCTTGAGCGGCTGCTCTTTGGAAAATTCCTCGCGGATGGCCATCAGGCCGGGCATTTCGGTCTCGGCAATGTTCAGCTCTTTGCGGCCCCAAGCGGCAAGGCCAATGTCGGCAATGATGAAATCCTTGGATTGGGCAGTTTTTGCCAATTTTTTTAATACAGCGCTCATGGTTCACTCCAGTAGTTAAGATAACAACCACAGGCATGAGAGATGGGAACTTGAAAAAAGCCTCACCTCACGTGCAATGTGGGTGAGCGCCGTTGTGAAACGCCGGGCATCGCCACAGCGGGTTCCAAGCCTCACTCAGCGCCGGGTGAAACCCTTGGCGTGAGCTGCAACGCTCCTCGGAATGGGCGCGATTATAGAGATGCCGCAAGACCCGCAGCCCAATGTGGTAACCGCACCGTCCGGTCAATGCAAATTGACGTGCAAAATACAGTCTTGTCATTTCATTGCCAAAGTCCGAAGGAATCCAGTTGAACGTTTCCACCACGCCCCTCGCCGCCCCGCTGCCCGAGCAAATTGACGCTCACCTGCTGCACACCATCGGGGTGGCGCCAGACAGCGCCTCACCCAGCGATCTAATGCAAGCCACCGCCCAGGTCGCGCGCGCGCAACTTTCCAAACGCTGGGTGCTCACTCAGGCCCAGGAGAAAAAACATAAAGCGCGTCGTGTGGTGTATCTGTCGATGGAATTTCTCATGGGGCGCACGCTGTCCAACGCACTGGCCGCGTTGAACCTCACCGAAGGCGCCGCCGCAGGTCTGGCGCAGCACGCCCAGCGCCTCGAAGACATTGCCGGCCTTGAAGCTGATGCGGCCTTGGGCAACGGCGGCCTGGGGCGCCTCGCCGCGTGTTTTCTGGACTCGATGGCGACACTGGGCCTGCCGTCTTTTGGCTATGGCATTCGCTATGAATACGGCATGTTTGCCCAGGAGATTCAAGATGGCTGCCAGATCGAGTACCCCGACTCATGGCTCAAAGATGGCACTCCCTGGGAGTTCCCGCGCGCCGACTTGACTTACACGGTGCGTTTTGGCGGCAGCGTCGCTCACCTCAACGGCACTGTGGCGTGGAAACACGATGGCGAGGTCGCTGCCAAGGCGTACGACATGGTGGTGCCTGGCCACGGCACTGAAAAGGTCAGCACCCTACGTTTGTGGAAAGCAGTCGCGCCCGACCACATCGATCTGGGGGTCTTCAACGCTGGCGACTACGCCCGCGCTGCCTCTGCCAAAAATGAATACGAAAACATCTCCTGGGTGTTGTACCCGAACGACAGCACGCCCGCCGGCCGGGAGCTGCGCCTCAAGCAGGAATATTTCTTCGTCTCTGCCTCAATGCAGGACCTGATCCGTCGCCACCTGACCGAACACCCCTCGCTGGACAACCTGGCCGAGCACGTCGCCATTCACCTCAACGACACCCACCCCGCCATTGGCGTGGCCGAGTTGATGCGCATTTTGTGCGACGAACACGCTTTTGACTGGGATCGCGCGTGGGCGCTGTGCGGCAAAACCTTCTCCTACACCAACCACACCCTGATGCCCGAGGCACTTGAGACCTGGCCGCTGAGCCTGATCCAGCAAGTGCTGCCACGGCACATGGAAATCATTTTTCGCATCAACAAGGAATTCCTCGACATGGCCGCGCGCTTTCGCCCCGGCGACCATGAGTTTCTGAAGCGCTTGTCGCTGATCGATGAAACCGGCGAGCGTCGGGTGCGCATGGCCCATTTGTCGGTGGTCGGCAGCCACCACGTCAACGGCGTGTCGGCGCTGCACTCCGAACTGTTGGTTCACACAATTTTTGCCGACTTTGCCGCCCTGTGGCCCAGACGCTTCACCAACATGACCAATGGCGTCACGCCGCGGCGCTGGCTGGCGCAGGCCAATCCGGGGCTGGCCGCCTTGCTCGACAAAACGCTGGGCAAAAACTGGCGGCTCGACCTCAACGAGTTGAAGCGGCTGGAGAACAGCCAGGATGATGCGACATTCACCACGCAATTCATGGCCATCAAGCGCGCCAACAAAGTGCGGCTGGCCGATTACATTTTGCAAGTCACCGGGGTGCAGGTCAGCCCCGACAGCCTGTTTGACGTGCAGGTCAAGCGCATCCACGAGTACAAACGGCAATTGCTCAACGTGCTCCATGTGGTCAGCCGCTACCGGGCCATTTTGGCCAACCCGGATGCCCCCTGGGTGCCGCGCACGGTTATTTTTGCCGGCAAAGCTGCGTCGAGCTACCAGGTGGCAAAGTCGATCATCCGGCTGATTCACGATGTTGGCCTGACCATCAACAACGACCCGCGCCTTGGCGACAAGCTCAAGCTGGTGTTTCTTCCCAACTACGGCGTCTCGGTGGCCGAGGTCATCATTCCCGGGGCGGACCTGTCCGAGCAAATCTCCACTGCGGGCACTGAGGCATCAGGCACCGGCAACATGAAACTGGCACTCAACGGCGCCCTGACCATTGGCACGGACGACGGCGCCAACATCGAAATCCGGCAGCAGGTCGGCGATGACAACATTTTCATCTTCGGACTCAAAACACCCGAAGTCCGTCAACTGCGTCTGCAGGGCTATCACCCGCTGCAGCATTACGAGGACAATCCGGCGCTCAAGGCCGTGCTCGACGCCATTGGCGAGGGCCAGTTCTGCCCGGACGAACCCGAGCGTTACCGCGCCCTGGTCAATTCCCTGGCTTGGGGCGGCGACCACTATCTGTTGCTGGCCGACTACGCGTCCTATGTCGCCACCCAGGAAAAGGTGGACGAACTCTACAGCCAGCCCGATGCGTGGTGCCGACGCGCCATTCGCAACGTGGCGGGCATGGGCGTGTTCTCATCAGACCGTACCATTGGCGAGTACGCGCGCGACATCTGGCACGTTGCGCCAACATCCGACTGATTTCAAAACGCTGCACGAGCACCCCACCCCGAGCCCCTTGCCATGTTGCACCACCACACCATCGAGATGATCCGCAACGCCAGCCATGGCGACCCGTTCGCCGTGCTCGGGCCGCACGCTACCCGGGACGGACAAACCTCGGTGCGCTGTTTTTTGCCCAGCGCCACCAGCGTCGCGGTGCTTGGCGCCGATGATGCGTTGGTCGCGCAACTCAAGACGCGTGCCGCCGGTTTTTTCGAAGGCAAGGTCAAGGCCGCGCCCAGCGCGCCCTATCGCCTGCAGGTGCAGTGGGAAAGCGGCTTGAGCAGCGTCCTCGACGACCCCTACCGCTTCCCGCTGGTGCTTGGCGAAATGGATGTCTGGCTGTTAGGCGAAGGCACGCATTTGCGCCCGTTCGAAGTCTTGGGCGCACATCCGGGCGCCATGTTGGGCGTGGACGGCACCCGCTTTGCAGTGTGGGCGCCCAACGCCAGCCGCGTCAGCGTGGTGGGCGATTTCAACCATTGGGACGGCCGCCGCCACCCGATGCGCTTGCGCCGCGAATGCGGTGTGTGGGAGCTTTTCATGCCCGGCGTACCCAAGGGTGCACTCTATAAATTCGAAATCCGCACGCACAGCGGCGCAGTTTTGCCCGCCCGCGCCGACCCCTACGCGCTGCAAGCCGAGCTGCGCCCAGCCACCGCCAGCCGCGTAGCGCAGTTACCCAAAAAAATAGCGCCGTCTGAAACACGCAAACAAGCCAATGCGCTGAGCGCGCCGGTGAGCATTTACGAGGTCCACTTGGGCTCATGGCGCCGCGTCACCGAAGACGGCAACCGCTGGCTCACTTGGGACGAACTGGCCGACACGCTCATTCCCTATGCACAAGACATGGGCTTCACCCATCTGGAATTGATGCCCATCAGCGAGCATCCGTTCGACGGCTCCTGGGGCTACCAGCCGATCGGCCTGTACGCGCCCACCTCCCGTTTTGGCGATGCCGATGGCTTTGGCCGCCTGGTGGCGCGCTGCCATGCCGCCGGCATCGGGCTGTTTCTGGACTGGGTTCCCGCCCACTTTCCCAGCGACGCGCACGGCCTGGCCAATTTCGACGGCACGCACCTGTACGAGTACGCCGACCCGCGCGAAGGCTTTCACCAGGACTGGAATACGCTGATTTACAACCTCGGCCGCACCGAGGTCAGTAACTTTCTGGTGGGCAACGCGCTGTACTGGCTGGAGCGCTTTGGCGTTGATGGCCTGCGCGTCGATGCGGTGGCCTCCATGCTCTACCGCGACTACAGCCGCAAGGCTGGCGAGTGGATCCCCAATGTGCATGGCGGGCGCGAAAACCTCGAAGCCATCGCCTTCCTAAAACGCGTCAACGAAGTGGTTGGCGTGGAATGCCCGCAAGCCATCACACTGGCCGAAGAGTCCACCGCTTACCCCGCCGTGTCGCGCCCCACCTATGCCGGCGGCCTGGGCTTTCATTACAAATGGAACATGGGCTGGATGCACGACACCCTGGCCTACATGGCGCGCGACCCGATTTACCGCCAGCACCACCAGGGCGAGATGACGTTCAGCCTGGTCTATGCCTTCAACGAGAACTTCGTGCTGCCGATCTCGCACGATGAAGTGGTGCATGGCAAAGGCTCGCTGCTGACAAAAATGCCAGGCGACCGTTGGCAGCAACTGGCCAATGTGCGCGCTTTTCTGGGCTACATGTTTGGCCATCCCGGCAAAAAACTGCTGTTCATGGGCTGCGAATTTGCCCAAGAGCGCGAATGGAACCACGACCAAAGCCTGGACTGGCATTTGCTCGACTCGCCCGGGCACGCCGGTGTGCAGCGCCTGGTGCGCGACCTCAACGCGCTGTACCGCGCCACCCCCGCGCTGCACCAGCAGGATTTCGTGCCCGCGGGCTTTGAGTGGATCGACCACAGCGACGCCGCCCACTCGGTGCTGAGCTTTGTGCGCCATGGCCTCGACGCCAGCACATTCACCGTGGTGGTGTGTAACTTCACGCCGCAAGTCTGGCCACGATACCGGCTGGGCGTACCGCGCGCGGGCAGCTACCGCGAAGTGCTCAACACCGACTCGGAACACTACGGCGGCAGCAATGTCGGCACGCCTTTTGGCTGCGCCGCCAGCGAACCCACACCGTGTCACGGCAAGCACGATTCCATCTTGCTGACGCTTCCCCCGTTGGCCACTGTATTTCTTCAATGGACAGCTTGACTTCTTCCAAACTCCAGGAAGGCCACCCTTGGCCCTTAGGCGCCCATTTTGACGGCCAGGGCGTCAACTTCGCCGTGTTTTCAACGCATGCCCAAGCCATGGAACTGTGCCTGTTCGATGCCGAGGGCAAACAGGAACTGGCTCGCCTGCTGTTGCCGTGTCACACCATCGATGTCTGGCACGGTTACCTGCCGGGGGCGCAACCAGGCCTGGTCTATGGCTTGCGCGCGCACGGCCCCTGGCGGCCCGACAAAGGGCACCGCTTCGATGCCAGCAAACTGCTGCTCGACCCCTACGCGCGCGACATCGTTGGCCAGTTCGACTGGCGCCCTGAACACTTCAGCCCCGACCGGCTGCACCCGGCACACAAGGACAGCCGCGACAACGCCGTTTATGCGCTCAAAAGTCGCGTCACGCACGATCACTTTGACTGGGGCGATGATGTCATCCCGGGCATCACTTTGGCCGATACAGTCATCTATGAATGCCATGTCAAGGGCTTCTCCAAGCGCAATCCGGCTGTCCCGTCCGAACTGCGCGGCAGTTACGCGGGGCTGGCGCACCCGGCCTCGATCAAACACCTCAAGAACTTGGGCGTCACCGCCATCAGCCTGCTGCCGGTGCAGTACAGCCTCAGCGAAGAGCGCTTGGTCAGCCAGCGTCTCAGCAATTATTGGGGCTACAACACCCTCGGCTTTTTTTGCGTCAACCCGCAACTGGCCAGCGTAAGCGATGGCCAAACGGCGCGCAATGAGTTCCGCACCATGGTGCGCGCACTGCACGCGGCCGGGCTCGAAGTCATTTTGGATGTGGTCTATAACCACACCGCAGAAGCCGATGAGTCCGGCCCCACCGTCAGCTTCAGGGGGCTCGACAACGCCAGCTATTACCGCCTCCCGCCCGATGACCTCAGTCGCTATGAAAACTACAGTGGTTGCGGCAACACGCTGAACCTGCGCCAGCCCAAGGTGCTGCAAATGGTGATGGACAGCCTGCGCTATTGGGTCGAGGACATGCACATCGATGGCTTCCGCTTTGACCTGGCCCCGGTGCTGGGCCGCACCGACACCGGTTTTAGCGCCCAAGCCGCGTTTTTTGCCGCCATGGCGCAAGACCCGTCGCTGTCACACGTCAAGATGATCGCCGAGCCCTGGGACACCGGGCCCGGCGGCTATCAGGTGGGCGGCTTCCCTCGCGGCTGGCTGGAGTGGAACGACAAATTCAGGGACTGTTCGCGGCGTTTTTGGGTTCAAAGCGCCGCCGCAGGCGACGAGATGCCATCGAGTTGCACGCGCGGCGACTTTGCCATGCGCTTGTGCGGCTCATCCGACCTGTACCAAGAGCGCCGCCGTGCGCCAGCGAAGTCGGTGAACTACGTGGTATCACACGACGGCTTCACCCTGCTTGACTTGGTCAGCTACAACCAGCGCCACAACGAGGCCAACCTGGAAGACAACCGCGACGGCCACAACAACAATCTGAGTTTCAATTGCGGCGAAGAAGGCCCCAACGACGACCCGTTGGTGCAGGAATTTCGCGCCCGGCTGCAGCGCGTGCTGCTGGCCAACACGCTGCTGGCCCAGGGTACGCCCATGCTCTGCGCCGGCGACGAGCTTGGCCACACGCAAAACGGCAACAACAACCCCTATTGCCAGGATAACGCCACCACCTGGATCGACTGGTTAGCATCAGACGCTAATTTGCTGGCCTTCACCCAATACGTGATCGGTCTCAGGCACCAATTGCAACCCTTTGCCAACCGCTGGTACAACGGCATTGCCGATGCCAGCGGCCAGTATGACGTGTCCTGGTGGAATTTTGATGGCAGCATGTTGCAGAGCGACGGCTGGCACGAGCCCAACGCCCGCACCCTGGCCTGCCTCATCGGCAAACCCGGCCGCAGCGCCAGCCCCTTGCTGCTGCTGTTCAACGCGGGCGCTGCCGAAGCGTCATGTCTTTTGCCGGACGGTCACTGGCAAGCCTTGCTCGATACTAGCCAGCCGCGCGGACAAAGCGCGAAGCAGGGAGATGGCGGCAAGAACTTGCAGGTTGCGGCACACAGCCTGATGTTGCTTCAGCAAAGCGCCAGCGAACCGATCGGCCCCTGAGATTTGTCAGACGCTTCTGCGCTGATCGTTCCTTTTCTCAAGCTAAATCTTCAACCGCTCAAAGCCGACCCGGCCGCTGGCAGCGGTGATGTTGGCCAACTGCTCGGCAACTTCCGGCCCGACCCACTCCCACTTGAAGCGCCACGACCAGCAGCCCGTGATGCCGGGGGTGTTCATGCGGTGCGCGCTGCCCAGCCCCAGCACATCCTGAAACTGACACAGCGACAGCCGAGCCACCGAAAAGCTGGCGGCGCGCACCATAGCCCAATGCACCGGATGGCCATCGGTCCCCAGATAGTGCTCGGCAAAGGCCCGCTCGTGTGCGCTGCAACTGACCCACCAACCGGGCACGGTGTCGTTGTCATGGGTACCGGTGTAGACGACGGTGTTGGGTTCGAAGTTGTGTGGCAAAAAGGGGCTGCCGGCATCGCCAGAAAAGGCAAACTGCAGCACCCGCATGCCGGGGAAACCCGTGCGCTCGCGCAACATGACTACTTCGTGCGTGATGATGCCGAGGTCTTCAGCAATGATGGGCAAATCGCCCAGCGCCGCAGACAAGGCCTTGAACAGGGCATCGCCCGGGCCGGGCAGCCAGCGCCCCTTGACCGCATTGGGTTCGCCCGCCGGAATTTCCCAGTAATCGACAAAGCCGCGAAAGTGGTCGATCCGCACCAGGTCGGCCAGATGCAATTGGCGGCGTACCCGCTCAATCCACCAGCGGTAGCCGTCTTGCGCCATGGCAGGCCAGTTGTACAGCGGGTTGCCCCAGCGCTGGCCGGTGTTTGAGAAAAAGTCGGGCGGCACGCCAGCCACCACGCGTGGCTGGCCGTGGGCATCAAGCTCATACAAGTCAGGCCGGGCCCAGCAGTCGGCGCCGTGGTGCGCAACAAAGATCGGCAGGTCGCCAACCAGTCGCACGCTTTTGTCGTGGGCGTACCGCTTGATGGACTGCCATTGCACCTCGAATTGCCACTGCACAAAACTCCAAAAGGCGATTTCCTGCGCATGGCTGGTACGCGCCTTGGCCAGCGCCACCGGGTCGCGCTGGGCCAAAGCTGGCGGCCAGTCGGGCCACAGCGCTGGGCTATGGGCCTGGTCCAGCGCCATGAACAAGGTGTAGTCGTCCAGCCAGGTTTGCTCACCCAAGGCCCAGGCGGCCAAATCGGCCTGATCTTGCGCCGTGGCGTGCTGCTCAAAACCGGCAAACGCCTCGCGCAATTTTTGCAGTCGCCAGGGTGTCACTGCAGCATAGTCAACGCGCTCCTCATCCCACGGGGCCTCCAGGCTCTGTGCCGCCAACCAGCCGCGCTGCACCAAAGGCTCGAACGCCACAAGCAAGGGGTTGCCCGCAAAAGCCGAGCTGCCCATGTAGGGCGAATCCCCCGACCCAACCGGCCCCAGTGGCAAGGTTTGCCACAGTGTTTGCCCGGCGCTGTGCAGCCAGTCAATGAAGAAATACGCGTGGGGGCCAAAGTCGCCCATGCCGTGCGGCCCGGGCAAAGAGGTGGGGTTCAACACCACCCCGGCGGCGCGCTGCGCCATCCATGAATCAGCCATGCGTGACAAACTCCCAATTAAAAATAAAAGAATGGCTGTTTTACAGATAACTCAGCCAAGCAGATGCTGGTACAGCGCCACATACTGCGCCGCTGCATTGTCCCAGCCCAATGGCTGCTGCATGGCACGCTGGCGCACGTTGAACCACTCACTGTTGCGTTCGTACAGCGCAAAGGCGCGGCGTATGGCACGCGAGAGCGCAGCGGGCGTGAAGTCGTCAAACACAAAGCCGTTCGCAGTGCCATCGGCCAGATGTTCCAGCGCGCAATCGACCACCGTATCGGCCAGCCCACCGACCCGGTGCACCAGCGGCAGGCTGCCGTATTTCAGGCCATACATTTGCGTCAGACCGCAGGGTTCGAAGCGCGACGGCACCAGTGTGACATCGGTGGCCGCAAAAATGCAGTGGGCGAAGGCTTCGTCGTAGCCAATGCGCACCGACACCGCTTGCGGGTGGGCCACCGCGCGCGCCTTGAAGGCGGCCTCAAGCGGGGCATCGCCTGTACCCAGCACCACCAGTTGCCCACCCCGGGTGATCAGTTCATCGAGCACCGCCAGCACCAGGTGCAAGCCTTTTTGCTCAGTGAGGCGACTCACCACGCCAAACAGCGGCACATCTGACCTGGCGTCCAGCCCCAGTTCCAGCTGCAACGCGGCTTTGCAGCGCGCCTTGCCGGCCGGCTTGTTGGCATCGAAGGCGTGGGCAATGGCGGCATCGGTGGCCGGGTTCCAGACCGTTTCGTCCACAGCATTGAGGATGCCGCTCAGATCATGGGCGCGTGAGCGCAGCAGGCCGTCGAGGCCGCAGCCCTGCTCGGGTGTCTGGATTTCGCGGGCGTAGGTCGGACTCACGGTGGTGATGTGGTCGGCGTAATACAGCCCGGCTTTCATGAACGACAACTGGCCATGAAACTCCAGGCCGTTGACCGAAAAAGCGGCGTTGGGCAGACCCAACTCGAAAAAATTGTTAGGTGCAAACACGCCCTGATAGGCCAGGTTGTGCACGGTGTAAACGCTCGCCACCCGTTTCCCCTGAACCGGTCCAAACGTGAGGTAGGCAGGCGTCAGGGCAGCATGCCAGTCATGGCTGTGCGCCACCTCGGGTTGCCACTGGGCATCGAGCCCGCAGGCCAGCCTGGCCGCCACCCAGCCGAGCAGGGCAAAGCGCCGATGGTTGTCATGGAACGGCCGGCGCTGCGCGTCTTCATAGGGCGTGCCCGGGCGGCAATACAGCGCTGGCGCGTCGATCACATAAGCGGCCAGGCCCAGCGTGCCCAGCACACCCTGGCGCAACACGACGCGCTCGCCCCATGGGGCCGTGAGTTCGGCCAGAACGCAAGACGACTGCAGATCGGCCATGATCGACGCAAAACCCGGCAGCAATACGCGCACATCGCAACCCGCGGCTTTCAGGGCAGCAGGTAGGGCGCCAGCAATGTCGGCCAGGCCGCCAGTTTTGAGCAGCGGAAAAATCTCGGCACTGACTTGCAATACGTTCATTCAAATTGTCTTTCGTCTCAAAGCCTGGACAACATCTCGCGTGTGATCAACACCACACCGCCTTCGCTGCGCTCGAAGCGCTGCGCGTCGAGTGCCGCGTCTTCGCCGACGACCAGTCCCTCGGGAATGACGCAGCCGCGGTCAATCACCACTTTGCGCAGCCGACAGTGCCGGTGCACAGTGACGTCGGGCAACATCACCGCCTGATCAATGTAACAGTCCGAATGCACTCGAACCTCGGAAAAAAGCACCGAATGCGCCACGTTCGAGCCCGACACAATGCAGCCGCCCGACACCACGGTATTGGCATATATGCCATGGTTGCCATCCTTGTCCGGAACAAACTTGGCTGGCGGCAACTGGCGCTGGTAGGTCCAGATCGGCCAATCGGTGTCGTAAATGTCGAGCTCGGGCACGGTCGAGGCCAGGTCCAGGTTGGCCGACCAGAAAGCGTCGATGGTACCGACGTCACGCCAGTAAGGTTCTGCCTCCTTGTCCCGCGAGACACAGGACAGGCCAAACGGATGCGCCAGCGCCCGACCATCGGCCACGGCCCGCGGAATCACGTTTTTCCCGAAATCATGCTCGGACTGCGGATTGGCCAGGTCGTCATTAAGCAACTGGTACAAGTAATCGGCATCAAAAATGTAGATGCCCATGCTGGCCAGCGATACGGCATCGTTGCCCGGCATGGGCGGCGGGTCGGCAGGCTTCTCGACGAACGCGGTGATTTGCCGCGACGCGTCGATCGCCATCACGCCGAACGCGCCGGCCTCGGCACGCGGCACCTCGATACAGCCCACCGTGCAGCCCGCCTCAAATGCCGCATGGTCCTTGAGCATGATCGAGTAATCCATCTTGTAAACATGGTCGCCGGCCAGGATCACGATGTATTTGGGCTTGCTGGAGCGGATGATGTCCATGTTCTGAAAAATGGCGTCGGCCGTGCCGCGGTACCAGTGCTCTTCGCCAGCACGCTGCTGAGCCGGCAGCAAGTCCACCATTTCATTCAACTCGGCACGCAAAAAGCTCCAGCCACGCTGCAAATGGCGCAACAGCGAGTGCGATTTGTACTGCGTCACCACCGCCATACGCCGGATGCCCGAATTCAGGCAATTCGACAGCGCAAAGTCGATGATGCGGAACTTGCCGCCAAAGTACACCGCCGGCTTGGCGCGCGTGTCGGTCAGTTGTTTGAGCCGAGAACCGCGCCCGCCAGCCAGAATCAGGGCCACGGTGTGCCGTACCAGTTGGTGAGTTTCCGGGGCTCTCTTTTCATAATGGACCATGAATGTCTCCTCGTTGATTAATTTTGTTGGTACTGACGCAGGCGCAATCAGCGCTTGTGCTGACTTGCCGTTGTGATCAGGTGGCCACCGTGGGGGCGGCCATGCCGGTGCGCCTGCTGATGCCTGCCACCTGTTCAGCCACGGCGGCCAGTTCGGCCAGTGTCTGTTGCACAGGTTGATCCTGCAAGGTCACGTCGGCTTCGTAACGCTCCAGGTAAAGCCGCAGCGTGGCGCCTTCTGTGCCGGTGCCAGACAGCCTGAAAATGACACGCGCACCATCGTCAAAAATCAACCGAATACCCTGCTGACCCGAGACCGAGCCGTCCACCGGGTCGATGTAAGAAAAATCATCGGCCAACACCACCTGGCGCGCGCCAAAACGGCGGCCAGGCAAGTTAGGCAGCAGCGTGCGCAAATCGGCCATCAGCGCATTGGCCGCATCGACTGCAATGCCCTCATAGTCGTGCCGGGTGTAGTAGTTGCGGCCGTAGGTGCGCCAGTGCTCGCGCACCAGGGCCTCGACCGAGCGGCCGGTAGCGCCCTGCAGACTGAGCCAGAACAAAATCGCCCACAAGCCGTCTTTTTCGCGCACATGGCTGGAGCCAGTGCCGTAGCTTTCTTCACCGCACAGGCTCACCCGCCCAGCGTCGAGCAGGTTGCCAAAAAACTTCCAGCCGGTGGGGGTCTCGAAGCACGGCAAATCCAGCGCTCTGGCCACGCGGTCCACCGCCGCCGAAGTCGGCATGGACCGCGCCACGCCGAGCAGGCCGTTTTTGTAACCCGGAATCAGTTTGGCGTGCGCCGTCATCAGCGCCAGACTGTCGGATGGCGTGACGACAAAATTGCGGCCTACCACCATGTTGCGGTCAGCATCGCCGTCCATGGCGGCGCCAAAATCGGGCGCATCGGGCTGCTGCATGTGGGCAATCAGATCTTCGGCATTGACCGGATTGGGGTCGGGGTGCAGGCCGCCAAAGTCTTCCAGCGGCTCGGCGTTCACCACGGTGCCCGTCGGCGCGCCCAGCTCACCCTCCAGAATCGCCCGGGCATAGGGGCCGCCCACGGCGTTCATGGCATCCACGCGCACGCTGAAGCCGCGCGCAAACATGCCGCGTAGCAGCTCAAAATCAAACAATTCACGCATCAACGCCGTGTAATCCGCCACCGGGTCGATCACCTCGACCTGCATCTGCTCAACGTGCTGCAGGCCCAAGCGGTCCAGGTCAACGTCAGGTGCATCACTCTGGCGCAATTCAGTCAGCATCTGGCTCCGCGCATAAACCGCCTCGGTCAGGGCCTCATTGGCCGGACCGCCATTGCCCGCGTTGTACTTGATGCCAAAGTCGCCCTCGGGCCCGCCCGGATTGTGGCTGGCCGACAGCACAATGCCGCCAAAGGCTTGGCGGCGGCGGATCACCGCACTGACCGAGGGCGTCGACAAAATACCGCCCTGCCCCAGCAGCACACGCGCTACGCCATTGGCTGCGGCCAGTTTCAGGATGATTTGTACCGCAGTGCGGTTATAAAACCGGCCATCGCCACCCAGCACCAGCGTTTGCCCGGCTAAAGCATGCCCGTCGGCGCTTGAGGCGTTGAGCACGTCGAGCAGCGCCTGGACAAAATTCTCCAGGTAATGCGGCTGCGTGAACACCGTCACTTTTTTGCGCAACCCCGAGGTGCCGGGGCGCTGCCCCGCAAAGGGCTGGGTGGGGATTGTCTGGATGGCCATGATGGAGAACACCTGCTGCAACTGTGAGCGTTTGAATTTAGCACCAAACACGGCCATGGGGTGCGGTTCAAACTGATGTGCCATCCCAAAAACTCAAGGTCTCAGGTTAACCCCGGCGTGGCGACCGGGCCATGCGCATGCGGTTTTGGGGTGCAAGCACGCGCGACAAAGAAAGTGCGGTACGCCTGCGCCTGCGCTTGAGTTCGATCCATGGCTTCAAATTTTCCCTGCCAGCAAACCGACAGGCGCATCGAAACAGTCGGGTGATGCGCTTTGCGAAGGTAAAGGAGGAGGCCGCAGGCCGGGGGACACGTAGCAAAGCGCATCGCCCGACTGTTTCATCCCCAACCGTGACGCCTGCTTCGGCCTGGTATCTATCGCACACACTTTGAATTACCCACCATGAAGGGCGCCCACCCAGCCTTTAAAATGCAGCCATTCCCTAGTGGCTGTGCCAAATTCCCGGTTTTCTGGTCAAACCAGCCGATGACCCGGCAAACCGTGACCACCCCGGCCGCCACTTCCCATTCGAGAACTCCCTGTGACCTACGCTTTTGAAACCCGCCGCCGCCGCACTTTTGCCATCATCAGCCACCCGGACGCGGGTAAAACCACGCTGACCGAAAAACTGTTGCTGTTCTCGGGCGCGATCCAGATTGCCGGCTCGGTAAAGGCGCGCAAGGCCACGCGCCATGCCACCAGCGACTGGATGGAGATCGAGAAGCAACGCGGCATCTCGGTGGCGTCCTCCGTAATGCAAATGGTCTACCGCGACCACGTCATCAACCTGCTCGACACGCCCGGCCACAAGGACTTTTCTGAAGACACCTACCGCGTGCTGACCGCCGTGGACTCGGCTCTGATGGTGATTGACGCAGCCAATGGCGTCGAATCGCAAACCCGGCGCCTGATCGAAGTCTGCCGCCAGCGCGACACGCCCATCATCACCTTCATCAACAAGATGGACCGCGAGGTGCGCGACCCGCTCGACATCCTGGACGAAGTTGAGCGCGAACTCGGCATGCCCTGCGTGCCCATGACCTGGCCGGTGGGCCAGGGCAAGAGCTTTGGCGGCATCATCAATTTGCGCACCAGCATCATGACGGTGTTTGAATCGGGTTCGGAGCGCCTGCCGCACGACTTCGAAGCCATGCCCTTGAGCGACCCCGACGCGCTGCAGAAACGCTTTGGCAACGAGTGGGACACCGCGCTGGAAAGTATCGAGCTGGCCACCGGTGCCAGCCCCACGTTTGACCGTGAAGCC
>PFUD01000175.1 GCA_002789915.1 Comamonadaceae bacterium CG_4_9_14_3_um_filter_60_33
TAGACGTTCATGATGAACAAGGGCATGCCAAGGGCAAAGGTGTTGGCCAGCAGCGCCGCCAGCAGCACATCACGGTAGAGCGGTGTGCTCTCGGCAATGACGCCCCAAAACCAGTGGCCGTGGCGGCCCGCGCGCACCTGCGGCGTGCGCGCGTCATAGCGCTGGGTGGGGCGGGCATAGATGGTCGTACCGATGTAGTCGGCCTCCAGCGCGGACAACGGCACGGTCACGGTGGACTCAACCAACTCGGGGTAAATCACCTGGAACTGGTCGCGCTCGGCGTTGAAGCCCAGCACCACGCAAGCCCGGTCGTCCTGCAGCAGCGCCACGGCGGGCAGCAGCGCGTCATTGAGTTTCGCCAGCGGTGTGGTGACCAGTTGACTGCTCAGGTGGGCGCGCAGCGCGGCACGGGCAAACAAGCTGGGGGTAAGGCGGGCGTGTTCGGCCGGCAGGCCCGCCATCAAGGCGTCGCGGGTGGCCGCCTCGCCATGGGTGCGGGCGATGATTTGCAGGCAGGCCAACAATTCATCAGCAGCCGTTTGCGGGGCATTTGCCACGCCCGATACATCAGAATTCGGCATTAATAGCCCTAAGGTTTCGATCACTGTCTGAGGGGGGTCAGTGTATCAAACCCATGCAACAAAAAACCCGACGGTTTGACGGTCGGGTTTGACGGGAATCGGCAAGGGTTTGCCGTTCGGTTGCGCTTATTTCCTTTGGCGAAACCTGCGCAAGGCGGCAATCTGGGCCGCCATAACAGCCAGTTCGGCAGCGGCATGGGCCAGGTCGAGGTCGGTCTTGGCGTTCTTGACGGCTTCTTCTGCAGCCAGCTTGGCTTGGTTGGCTTTTTCGTCGTCGAGGTCTTTGCCGCGAATGGCGGTGTCGGACAACACAGTGACGCAATTGGGTTGCACCTCAAGAATGCCGCCGGCCACAAATACGAACTCTTCGCCACCGTCAGCCAACTGGATGCGCACCGAACCCGCCTTGATGCGGGTGATCAGCGGCGTGTGGCGCGGGTAAATGCCCAGTTCGCCAGCCTCACCGGGCAGCGCGACAAAGCGCGCCTCGCCCGAAAAGATCGACTCCTCGGCACTCACCACATCAACGTGAATAGTGTTCATTTTTTTCCTAGTCAGTTGGGGACAGCGCTAAAGCGCTGTCCCGCAAGGTGATCACATTTTCTTGGCTTTTTCGAAGGCTTCGTCAATGGTGCCAACCATGTAGAAGGCTTGCTCTGGCAGGTGATCGCACTCGCCGGCCACAATCATCTTGAAGCCGCGAATGGTTTCGGCCAAAGACACGTACTTGCCGGGCGAGCCGGTAAACACTTCAGCCACGTGGAACGGCTGCGACAGGAAACGCTGAATCTTGCGAGCACGTGCCACGGTCAGCTTGTCTTCAGGCGCCAATTCGTCCATGCCCAAGATGGCAATGATGTCGCGCAGCTCTTTGTAGCGCTGTAGCGTGCCTTGCACGGCACGAGCGGTCTCGTAGTGGTCCAGGCCAACCACGTTGGGGTCGAGCTGGCGGCTGGTGGAGTCCAGCGGGTCCACAGCGGGGTAAATACCGAGCGAGGCAATGTCACGGCTCAGCACCACGGTGGAGTCGAGGTGGGCAAAGGTGGTGGCAGGGCTTGGGTCGGTCAAGTCATCGGCCGGCACGTAAACCGCCTGGATCGACGTGATGGAACCGACTTTGGTAGATGTAATACGTTCTTGCAAACGACCCATTTCTTCGGCCAGGGTGGGCTGGTAACCCACGGCGGAAGGCATACGACCCAGCAGCGCAGACACTTCAGTACCGGCCAGCGTGAAACGGTAGATGTTGTCCACAAAGAACAGCACGTCCTTGCCTTCGTCACGGAACGACTCAGCAATGGTCAGGCCGGTCAGGGCCACACGAAGACGGTTGCCCGGGGGTTCGTTCATCTGGCCGTAAACCATCGACACTTTGGAGTCTTCGAGCTTGTCGAGATTCACCACGCCGGAGTCGGCCATCTCATGGTAGAAGTCATTGCCTTCACGGGTACGTTCACCCACACCGGCAAACACCGACAAGCCGCTGTGCGCTTTGGCAATGTTGTTGATCAGTTCCATCATGTTCACGGTCTTGCCCACACCGGCACCACCGAACAGGCCAACCTTGCCGCCCTTGGCGAACGGACACACCAAGTCAATCACCTTGATGCCGGTCTCCAGCAGTTCCTGCGACGGGCTGAGCTCGTCATAGACCGGGGCCTTGCGGTGAATGGAAGCCAGTTTTGTGGCGTTGACCGGACCGCGCTCGTCGATCGGGTTGCCCAGCACGTCCATGATTCGGCCCAGCGTTGCCGTACCGACTGGCACCGAAATGGGGTTGCCGGTGTTGGACACCATCAGACCGCGACGCAAACCGTCGCTGGAGCCCAGGGCAATGGTGCGGACGATGCCGTCACCCAACTGCTGCTGAACTTCGAGTGTGAGGGCGGAGCCTTCGAGCTTGAGCGCGTCGTAAATGTGCGGCATGTGCTCGCGTGGAAACTCCACGTCAACCACAGCGCCAATGCACTGAACAATCTTGCCTTGAACGCCGGCGTTCGTATTTGTGTTTTCCTGAGCCATTTGGTTTTGCTCCAATAAATTTGAATCTTGTTGCTAACGACAGGCTCAACCGCTGATGGCGGCTGCACCGGAGACGATTTCTGACAACTCTTTGGTGATGGCGGCCTGGCGGGTCTTGTTGTAGATCAGCTTGAGCTCACCGATCACGTTACCGGCATTGTCGGTGGCGGCCTTCATGGCAACCATGCGGGCGGCGTGTTCGGAGGCCATGTTTTCGGCCACGGCCTGGAACACCAGCGCTTCGACGTAGCGCACCAGCAGGTCGTCGATCACGGCCTGCGCATCAGGCTCGTAAATGTAGTCCCAGCCATGCTTTTGACCGGTGACGGCCTCATGGGCTTGCGCATCCTCTTGCATCTGCAGGCCCGACAGCGGCAACAACTGGTCCATGACCACTTCTTGTTTCATCGTGTTGACAAAACGGGTGTAGGTCAAGTAAACCGCATTGACCTCGCCCTGCGCATAAGCATCAAGCAAGACCTTGACCGGGCCAATCAGGCGCTCCAGGTGCGGCCGATCACCCAACTGCGTCACGTGGGCCACAACCTTGGCGCCGATGCGGTTGAGAAAACCCAGCCCCTTGTTGCCAATGGCCACGTTGCGCGTGGTCATACCGTCAGTTTGCACCTCGCGCAGCTTTTGCGTCACAGTGCGCAGCACGTTGGTGTTGAGCCCGCCGCATAAACCCTTGTCAGTGGACACCACGATCATGCCCACCACCCTGGCGTCGTTGCGTTTCATGAAAGGATGCATATACTCGGGATTTGCCCGACCCAGGTGCGCTGCAATATTGCGTATTTTTTCCGAATACGGCCGGGCGGCGCGCATGCGCTCCTGAGCCTTGCGCATTTTGGAGACGGAAATCATCTCCATGGCCTTGGTGATTTTCTTCGTGCTTTCGAAGTTGGCGATCTTGCCGCGTATTTCCTTGCCAGTTGCCATATCAGTCTCCTTGTCTGTTGCAGGTGACCTTAAGCAAACGACTTCTTGAAGTCGGCAATCGCTGTGTTCAATTCGGCCTCGGCGTCTTTGTCCATGGCGCGGTCGGCTTCCAGCTTGGCCAGCAAAGCAGCGTTTTTGTCTCTCAGGTAGGCGTGCAGGCCGTGCTCAAAAGCCAGCACCTTGTTGACGGCGATGTCGTCCACGTAACCTTTGTTGACAGCGAACAGCGTCGCGCCCATCAGCGAGATTGGCAGCGGGCTGTATTGCGCCTGCTTGAGCAATTCGGTGACGCGGGCGCCGCGGTCGAGTTGCTTGCGGGTGGCTTCGTCAAGGTCAGAGGCAAACTGCGCAAAGGCAGCCAGCTCGCGGTACTGGGCGAGGTCGGTACGGATACCGCCTGACAACCCTTTGATGAGCTTGGTTTGCGCAGCACCACCCACACGCGACACCGAAATACCGGCGTTGATGGCGGGACGAACACCCGCGTTAAACAGGCTGGTTTCCAAAAAGATTTGACCGTCGGTGATGGAAATCACGTTGGTCGGCACGAACGCAGACACGTCACCAGCCTGGGTTTCAATGATGGGCAGCGCCGTCAGTGAACCTGTTTTGCCAGTGACTTCACCCTTGGTAAAGTCTTCGACATATTTGGCGTTGACGCGGGCAGCACGCTCAAGCAGACGGCTGTGCAGATAGAACACGTCGCCAGGGTAGGCTTCGCGGCCTGGCGGGCGACGCAACAGCAACGACACCTGACGGTAAGCCACGGCCTGCTTGGAGAGATCGTCATAGACGATGAGCGCGTCTTCACCGCGGTCGCGGAAGTATTCGCCCATGGTGCAGCCCGAATAGGCGCTCACGTATTGCAGCGCGGCTGACTCTGAAGCCGTGGCGGCCACCACAATGGTGTACTCCATAGCGCCAGCTTGCTCGAGTGAGCGCACCACGTTTTTCACGCTGGACGCCTTTTGGCCGATCGCAACGTAAATACAGGTCATGTTCTGACCCTTCTGGTTGATGATGGCGTCGATGGCCACGGCTGTTTTACCGGTCTGGCGGTCACCAATGATCAATTCGCGCTGACCGCGGCCCACGGGAACCATGGAGTCAATCGATTTGAGACCGGTTTGCATGGGTTGGCTGACCGATTCACGGGCAATCACGCCAGGAGCGACCTTTTCAATCACGTCGGTCATCTTGGCATTGATCGGGCCTTTGCCGTCAATGGGCTGACCCAGCGCATTGACCACGCGGCCCTTGAGCTCGGGGCCCACCGGCACTTCGAGAATACGGCCGGTGCACTTGACCGTGTCGCCTTCAGAGATGTGCTCGTAGGCGCCCAGAATCACTGAACCCACTGAATCGCGTTCAAGGTTGAGCGCCAGGCCATAGCTGGGCTGGCCCTCGGCGTCGGCCGGGAATTCGAGCATTTCGCCCTGCATCACGTCAGACAAGCCGTGGATGCGGCAAATACCGTCGGTGACGGAAACAACTGTGCCCTGGTTGCGGATGTCTGCGGTGGCGGACAAGCCCTCAATACGGTTCTTGATCAGTTCAGAAATTTCTGCGGGATTGAGTTGCATGACTCTTTCCTTCTTTCATTAGTGGGGCCAGCGGCATGAGGCGAAGCCTCAAGCCGTCAAAGCCATTTTCATTTGTTCCAGACGGGCCTTGACAGAAGTGTCAAGAACTTCGTCCCCCACGACCACCCTGATGCCGCCGATGAGCTCAGGTTGCAACTCGACCGACACGTTGAGCTGGCGTGCAAAACGCTGCTCGAGCATTTGCGACACCTCGGCCAGGGCTGCACCCTCGATCGGAAAAGCGCTGTAGATCACAGCATCGCTGGTGCCGCCCCGCTTATTCACCAGCACCCGAAACTGTGCCGCCGCTTCGGGCACGGCGGCCAAGCGTTCATTGGCAATCACGGTGCGGATGAAGTTTGTCGCATGGTCGTCCAGCTTTGATTTCATGGCGCCGGTCACGACCTCATAAATCTGCGCGTCAGTGACCGCAGGGCTATCAGCAAATTGCTGCAGCTGGGCCTGCTGTGCCACGCAGGCCAACTCGTCAAGCCATGTCAACACGGCTTGAGGATCGGTGGCGCTGGCTTTGAACAGGGCTTCAGCGTAGGGACGGGCAATGGTGGCGAGTTCGGCCATGTCGTCCTCTTACAGCTCGGTCTTCAAACGAGACAACAGATCAGCGTGCACACCGGCGTTGACTTCCTTGCGGAGAATCTGCTCGGCGCCTTTGACGGCCAGGGCAGCGACCTGCTCACGCAGTGCTTCGCGCGCCTTGGTGGCTTGCTGTTGGGCTTCCACCTTGGCGTTGGCAACAATCTTGTTACCCTCGTCTACGGCTTTGGCTTTGGCCTCTTCAATGATGAGTGTGGCGCGACGCTCGGCGTCGGCCAAGCGTGCAGCCGTCTCGTTGCGCGAGGCAGCCAGTTCGGTTTCGACGCGCCGATTGGCGGAAGAAAGTTCGGACCTGGCTTTGTCGGCCGCAGCAAGACCGTCGGCTATTTTCTGTACCCGCTCGTCCAGCGCCTTTGCGATCGGTGGCCACACATATTTCATCGTGAACCAAACCAGAATCGCAAAAACCACCGCCTGCAGGAACAGGGATGCGTTGATATTCACAACATATTCCCTTTCAAGCGTGAAAGATTAGCCAAAATTAAAGTGCGAAAGGTTGGGCAAACGCGAACAGCAGGGCAATGGCCACGCCGATCAGGAAGGCGGCATCAATCAGACCAGCCAAGATGAACATCTTGGTTTGTAGTTCATTCATGAGCTCAGGCTGACGTGCAGAGGCCTCGAGAAACTTACCACCCATCAGCGCGATGCCGATCGATGCGCCCAGTGCGCCCAAGCCAACGATGATGCCGCAAGCCAATGCCACCAGGCCGAGAATGTTTTCCATGATTGCTCCTAAAGTACTGAAAAGAAAAAGAAAAAGAAAAAGAAAAACCGATTAGTGTGAATCGTGAGCCTGTCCCACGTAAATCAACGTCAACATCATGAAGATGAAGGCTTGCAGCGTAATCACCAGAATGTGGAAAATGCTCCATGCAGTTCCAGCAATCACATGCCCAATACCCAGCCAAAACATACCTTCAAGAGGATTGAATTGCCAGGCCCATGCGCCACCCATCAGGGCGATCAACATAAAAATCAACTCACCGGCAAACATGTTGCCGAACAACCGCATACCGTGTGACACGGTTTTGGCGGCAAACTCAATCATCTGCATCAGGAAGTTGACCGGGTACAAATAAAACTTGTCACCAAAGGGCGCCGCCAACAACTCGTGCACCCAACCTCCCAGGCCCTTGATCTTGACGTTGTAAAACAGGCAGATGAGAAGCACGCTCACGGACATGCCCAGCGTGGTGGACAAATCAGCTGTAGGCACCACCCGCATGTAGTTTTGGTACCCCATGGCCGGGCCCGCGCTGTGCCACAGGCCAGGCAAGGCATCGACCGGAAGCATGTCCATCGCATTCATCAGGAAAATCCAGACAAACACCGTCAAAGCCAATGGCGACACCAATTTGCGGCTGGTGGCATTGTGAATCACACCCTTGGCCTGCTTGTCCACCATCTCAACCAAAATTTCAACAGCCGCCTGAAATCGCCCGGGTATGCCCGCCGTTGCGGCAGAGGCTGCGCGCCACAACACAAAACAAGTAATCACACCAAGAATCACGGAATAAAACAGGGAGTCGAGGTTAAACAAACTGAAGTCAACCAAGCCTGATTGCTTCACACCCTGAAGTGAAAAATTCATCTGCAAATGCTGCAAGTGGTGCTGGATGTACTCCCCGGCATTCGGACCATGTGTTCCCGTGTTTTCAACAGCAGCCATATTTCACCAATTTGTCAATTCATTAAAAATTTGCAACCGGTTTCTTGCGCGCCGAGTGCAGCCACATGGCCACCCAGTACACCTTCATCGTCAGCACAAAGCCAGCCAGCAAGGCTAGCCAATTCAGTTCAAAAACTAGTCTCGGCGCGGCAATCAACATTGCCACCGTCAAGACCACCTTTACCGTCTCCCAAACAAAAAACCCACCCAGTGCAGCACCCGCGTGCCGCACACCTTGCTGACGACTCAGGCCACGCAAGAAAACCAGCGCCGGCAGAACCACAGCCAAAGCGCCATAAGCCGCAGACACAACTGCAACCACGCGACCTGTCACAAACCAGGCAAGCAAAGCCACTAATGCTCCCACCAAAACCTGGGCACTCAGCACACGCCAGGGCGACACCTTGGACATCGTTTGCTGCAATGCCTTGACTTCTTCTGCACTCAGTTTCTTGAAGTGTTCCTCTTCGGCATCACCTGCATCATCGTCCCATGGTTCAGACAAAGATTGTTTCCTTGAATAATTACATGCAGGTTACACCTGGCCGTTGGTGGAATTGCAAAGTCTGCGATTCTACTTACGAAATTTATCGTAATTGCGCGCGCCAGCCCGATAATTGTGTCATGAGCATGCCGCCCTCCTCCCACGAAACCTCACAAGACGACTCGCTGATCGTCTATCCGTCGCTTTTCCCGATCAAAGTCATGGGCTTGAAAGTGGCTGGCCTGGTGCAGACCGTTACCCATATTGCCGCGCAATTTGACCCGAACTTTGACGCCACCACCGTCGAGTTGCGCGAGAGCAAAGGCGGCAAATATTTGGGCGTCACCATCACCATCACTGCCACCAGTCGCGCACAGCTTGACGAAATTTACCGCACGCTGTCGACGCACCCGATGGTCAAGGTGGTGCTCTAGCATGCCGATAAAAGTGACGCTTTTGGGCCGCCGTGATTACGCGCCCACTTACGCCGCCATGCAGGCGTTCACCGCCGAACGCACTGCCAGCACCCCTGATGAGTTATGGATTTGTGAACACGTGCCGGTTTACACGCAAGGGCTGGCCGGCAAACAAGAGCATTTGCTCAACCCGGGCGACATCCCTGTGGTGCAAACCAACCGCGGCGGCCAAGTCACCTACCACGGCCCCGGCCAAGTGGTGGCCTACCCGCTGCTTGATTTAAGGCGTGCCGGCTACTTCGTCAAGGAATACGTTTACCGCATCGAAGAGTCTGTCATCCGCACCCTGCTGCACTTTGGTATCACCGGCCACCGCGTGGCGGGCGCGCCGGGCATTTACGTGCGGCTGGACGACCCCGCCAGCCATGCACTGCTGCCGCAGCGGCCAACAAAAAAGGTGATGGATGCCGTTAAATTTGGGTCGGATTTGGCCGCGCATCGAAACGGATCTGACCCCCATTTACCAGGCCCCAACTTTTTAGGCTTGGGCAAAATTGGCGCCTTAGGCATCAAGGTCAGCCGCAACTGCACTTACCACGGGGTGGCGCTCAATGTGGCGATGGACCTGGAACCCTACGCCCGTATCAACCCCTGCGGTTACTCGGGACTGCAAACGATTGACCTTTCTACAATCGGCGTTTTTGCCAGCTGGCAGGACGTGGCTGAGGTGTTCAGCCAGAAACTTGCCGTTTACCTCGAACCCTGACGCCGGCATTGTGAAGTCGTCCCGTCATTGCAAAGTTGTACCGTCATTGCGAACAAAGTGAAGCAATCCATGCACCCTGAATTCATGGACTGCCACGCTAGGCTCGCAATGACAACCCCTTAAAGTAGCCCATGAACACAGTCAAAGAAACCCACACAGTCCGCGAACCCCAAAGCGCTGAGAACTACGACGCAACGGCCAAGCAAAAGTCGGCGGCCAAGCTGTCGCGCATCCCGGTCAA
>PFUD01000185.1 GCA_002789915.1 Comamonadaceae bacterium CG_4_9_14_3_um_filter_60_33
AGGCCTATATTTTTCTGCGCCAGGTCGAACACCGCATCCAGTACCTGGACGACCAGCAAACCCATGTGCTGCCCACGCAAGATCACGACCTTCACTGGATCGCTCAGACCATGGGCTTTGCGTCTTCGCATGCGCTGCTGAGCCAGCTCGACACCCACCGCGAACTGGTCGCGCAAGAGTTCGACAAATTGCTGGGCGGCCCCGAACCTGAATGCAAAGGCTGCCACAACGGCAAAGCTGGCAATGGCAGCCAGACCATCGAAGAGCTGTTGCCGCAGCTGGGCGAAGTGTTCCGGCAGCGCTTGCAGTCCTGGTGCCAACACCCGCGCGTGCTGGCGCTGCGCGACGAGGCCCGCGAGCGCCTGCAGCGCCTGCTGGTGCGCACCGCGCAATGGGTGGGTGAGGCGCGCGTTACCGAAGAAGCCGCCGTGCGCTTGGTGGACTGGATGGAGCCGCTGCTGCGCCGCGAGAGCTACCTCGCCCTGCTGCTGGAGCGCCCGCAGGTGCACGAGCGGCTGCTGCGCCTGCTCGGTGCGGCACGCTGGCCGGCGCGCTATTTGCTGCTGCATCCCGGCGTCATCGACGAGCTGGCCAGCGCTGACATGATGGAGGAACGCTTTAACGCCGCAGAGTTTGAGACCGAACTGGAGCACCGCCTCACCTCGCTCACCGGCACCGGCGAGGACGACGAAGAAACCCTGCTCAACCTGCTGCGCCGCGCCCACCACGCCGAGGTGTTTCGCACCCTGGCGCGCGACGTGGAGGGCAAGCTCACCGTGGAGCAAGTGGCCGACGATCTGAGCGCGTTGGCCGATGCGGTGCTGCGCATCACCACCCGCTGGTGCTGGAGCCGCCTCAAAAAAGCACATCGCGAGCAACCGCAGTTTGGCATCATTGCTTACGGCAAGCTCGGCGGCAAAGAACTGGGCTATGGCAGCGACCTCGACATCGTGTTTGTGTTTGACGATGACGACGACAACGCTCCTGAAATTTATGCCGCACTGGTGCGCAAGCTCATCAACTGGCTCACCGTCAAAACTGGCGAGGGCGACCTGTATGAAATCGACACTGCGCTGCGCCCCAACGGCAACGCCGGCCTGCTGATCACCAGTTTTGATGCCTATGCCAAGTACCAGCAGCAGCGCGGCTCAAACACCGCCTGGACCTGGGAACACCAGGCCATGACGCGGGCGCGCTGTGTACTGGGTGATGCGTCGCTGCACGAACGCTTTGATGCCGTGCGCAAGGCCGTCATCAGCGCGCCACGCGATGCCGACAGCCTGCGCGCCGAAATTGCCGCCATGCGTGAGCGCATGGCCAGCGCGCATCCGCTGGGCAGTGACAAGTTCGACATCAAGTACAGCGCCGGCGGCATGATTGATGCCGAATTTGTGATGCAGTTCCTGGTGCTGTCACAGTCGGGTGTGCACCCCGAGCTGATGGCCAACGCCGGCAACATCGCGCTGCTCGAGCGTGCCGAAATCCTGGGGCTGTTGCCCGCCGGTGTGGGCCACGGCGCGGCCAGCGCCTACCGCGCCATGCGCCAGGTGCAGCACCATGCCCGCCTCAATGAAACCTCAACACAACTGACCGCACAAGACATGCAAGCCGAACGCGGCGCCATTCTGCTGCTTTGGCACACCGTTTTTGATGCCTCTCAACCACTCGTCCAGACCGCTTAATCCATGCAAAAATTCACCCTGATTACCCTCGCCGCCGCTGTCGCCCTGCTGAGCGCGTGCAGCGACCGCGTTAGAGACACCCACCCGCAACAACTGGTCAGCAAGCGCCAGGCAATTTTCAAAAAATTCACCAAAACGCTCGAACCTATGGGCTTGGTGGCGCGCGACCGGCAAGACTACGTCAAGGCCAGCTTTGTCGCGAGCGCCGAAGCGCTGCAAGAGCTCGCCAGCCAACCGTGGCAATATTTCTCGGCCGATGGCAACTACCCGCCGACGCGCGCCAAGCCTGAAGTCTGGAGCCAGCCGGGTGACTTCAAACTGGCCCAAGACAAATTCCTGGCCGCCACCGATGCCTTGGTGCAAGTGGCCGGCAGCGCAGACTTACCCGCCATCAACGCCAGCGTCGAAGCCGTGCAAGCCAGTTGCAAGAGCTGCCACAACAAATTCCGCAGCGAAACCGCTGGCGGTTGAGTCTGGCGCCAAAGCCACCCGGATTGGCATCCGGGTTACGGGGTTGGCATCAGCCAGCGGGCTGCAAAGTCGTCAGCGCTGACCGCTTTGCCAAACAAATAACCCTGACCCAACTCAACCCCCAAGGCCAACAGCGCCTGGCGTTGGTTTTCGTGCTCGATGCCCTCGGCAATCAAGGCGTGCCCAAGGTTGTGCGCCATATCGACAATGGTGCGCACCAGCACCGCATCGTTGTCGTTGCCGAGCATGCCGCTGACAAAACTCTGATCGATCTTGATCACCGACACTGGCAGTTGGCGCAGGTACGCCAAGCTCGAGTAGCCTGTGCCAAAGTCGTCGATTGACAGCGAGATGCCCATCGACCGCAAGTCGCCCAGGCGCGCCAGTTGATCCTGCGTGTGTTGCAGCAAGGCGTCTTCGGTGATTTCGAGTTCAAGCGCGCTGGCGCTGACCTGATGCGTTTGCAGCATCTGCTGCAACGAGGTCAGCATGTCGGAGCGCTGCAGGTCGGCCACGTTCTGGTTCACCGAGAGACGCCAGGCGGCATCCCACTTCCCGGCGGCCTTCCACTGGCCGAGTTGGCACAAGGCATCGTTCATGACCCATTGGTCAAGCGCGACGAGCAAACCGCAGCGCTCAGCCACACTGATGAATTCACCAGGCAGCACCAGGCCGTTGCCGGGGCGCTGCCAACGCACCAGGGCTTCGGCGCCCATCAAAGCGCCGTCGCTTAGGCGGCATTGCGGCTGAAAGAAGACACGCAACTGCTGCTGCTCGATGGCTTCGGCCAACTCGGACTGAATGGCAAACGCGTGGTCATTGAGCTGGCTCATGCTCGGTGTGTAACTGGCCAGCCGGTTGCGCCCGCCGAGCTTGGCACCGTACATGGCCAGATCGGCACTGCGCAACAGCAGGTCAGGGACATCACCGTCTTCAGGGAAAACGGCCAGTCCCAAACTGGCCTTCGGGCGGTAAGAGAAGGCGTTCTCAAGCAGCATGGGTTCGCGCAATCGGTCGAGCAAATTGTCGGCCACCACATGCGCACCCTCTCGCGTGGTGTTGGGCAGCAGCACGACAAACTCGTCGCCACCAATGCGCGCCACTGTGTCCTCAACGCGCACGCCGGCCTGTAAGCGGCTGGCAATTTGCTGTAGCAAGCTGTCACCTACCTGGTGGCCGAGCGTGTCGTTGACTTCCTTGAAGCGGTCCACATCGACAAACAACAGACCAAAGCTTTCGTGGCGGCGCCGCGATAAACCCATCAGTTGCGCAATACGGTCGTTGAAAAGTGAGCGATTCGGCAAGCCGGTCAGGCTGTCATAGGACGCCTGACGCGCCAGCGCCAGTTGGGCGTTGTGCAGTAGAGTTACGTCGGTTTGTATGGCAATGTAGTGGATGACTTGGCCCTGGTCGTCACGCACCACATTGAGCGTGCTCCAGATGGTGTAGGGGCTGCCATCGGCACGGCGGTTGTTGATTTTTCCCGACCACTGGCCCTGCTCGTTGAGGTCCTTCCACATGGCGTCATAAAAGGCCTTGTCCTGGCGTCCTGACTTGAGAAAACTGGCCTTGCGGCCCATGACGACCTCCGCAGAAAATCCGGTTTGCTGAGTGAACGCCGGGTTGACCCGAATGATGCAGGTGTCGGTATCGGTGATGATGATGGCTTCTTGCGAGTTCATGAAGACCGTCTCGCTCAGCAGCGTCTGGCGCTGCTGCGCCTTGAGCGCAGTGATGTCGGTCGAGATGCCGCCCACGCCATAAATCTCACCCGCCTGGTCATGCAATGGAAACTTGTGCGACAAAAAGTTCAGCGTTTTTTGCGATGAGGCCAGGTAAAACGGTTCTTCCAGGGTGATGGGTTCGCCACTTTGCAGCACTTTCTGGTCGTTTTGGTTGCGCAGAATTGCTTCTCGCACGGGTAAAAAAGCATTGCCCGGTTGGCCCAGCACCTGCTCACGCGGCCGACCCAAAAAATTCAGCAAGGTCTGGTTGGCCAGCAACATGCGCCCTGCGGTGTCGGTGGCGTAAATGAGACTGTCGCTTGCATCAAGCACCCGGGTGTAAAAGCGCTGCTCCTGTTCGCGCGCCAATTCGACCGTGCGGTCCACCAGCAAAATCAGCGCCCGGCGGTCGAGCTTGTAGTCAATGGTCAAGCCAATCAGATGCACGTCAAACACCGGTGTTTGCGCGCCCGACTCGCCCAACACTACTTTTGGCAGTACCACGACGCTCCCCGGGGTCACGTCGCGCAAGGCCACATGCAGACGCGAGCGGTCATCTCTGCTTAGCCGTTGCCACAGGCGATTGTCGGTGTTGACATACCGCTTGCGCGCACCCAGCAGCGCCTCACCAAGCTGGTTGCAGTCTTCCACTGTCCCCTTGGTGTCCACCACCACGGCTGGCAGGGGCATTTGGTCAAACAGCGTCTGGTAACGCTTGCGCGCCAGCTCTGCGCTTTGCTGTGCGCCACGCAGCTCTTCGTTTTGCAGCTCGAGTTCGACCTGGTAAACGCGCAGGTCCTCCATTAACTTGGCTACTTGCAACGCATCCAACTGACCGGGTTCCGGATCACGATCGGCTTGCGCCAAAACCTCTTGCGCGCGCTGCTTGAGGAGCTGCAAGCGCTCTTTTTTTTGCTCTGTGGGCTCCATTGACCAATTCATATTGCGAGTCCTGCGGCTTGCTTGCGCCACGCGGTGATATTGACGTGGCTGACCACGGCACCGGGTTGCTCACCGCTCACAGCCGACACATGCATGACAAACCAACGCTCCTCAGTGGGCGAGTGGCACGGGTATTCCAGCGAAAAATTCGGCCGACGACCTTCCAGCACCTCGCGCACGCCGCGCTGGGCGCTCAGGGCGCTGGGGTCGGGTGGCTCGTACAGGTCTTTGCAGACCTCCAGGTAGTTCACGCCGGGGCCGGAGTGCGCCATGGCCACATCACCGTTGTTCACGGCAAACTCGCGCCAGGCGCTGTTGACCAGGGTGATGGTGCCCGCGCTGTTGAGCACCGCAATGTGCTCGGACAGCGAGTCGATGATGTGCTGCAGGCGCGATACCTCGTGCAGCGCCGTCACGTCCATGAAAGTGATCACTGCACCTTTGGCACTGGAGGACGGCACGCTGTAGGGCAGCATGCGCACAAAGTAATGCAGGCCATTGATGCCGCGCACTTCTTTTTCGATTTTGTTGCCATCTTTGAGGGTGCGCGCCAGGTCGGCGATCAGCTCGGGGTACAGCAGCGTGTGCGACAAGTCGTCGAGCGGGCGGCCAATGTCAGAGTCGCGCAGCCTGAAGATGTGGGTGGCATCGGGGCTGAAGCGGGTCAGGTGCATGTTTTCATCGACAAACACGGTACCGGCCGACACCGCTTGCGCCATGTTGTCAAGGTCGGCGTTAAGCCGGTTCAGGATGTCAATTTTTTCCTGGTATTCGGCATTGACCGTGTTGAGCTCTTCATTGACCGACTGCAGCTCTTCGTTGGAGCTTTGCAGTTCTTCGTTGGAACTCATCAGCTCTTCGTTGGTGGACTGAAGCTCTTCGTTGGAGGTTTCCAGCTCTTCCACCTTGGCTTGCAGGCTCTCACGGGTGGCACTGAGTTCACGCTCGAGCACGTCCATGCGCTCGGCGGTTTCAGAATCGAGGTCAATGGTCTGGCTGGCCTCAGCGGGCACCACCGCGTGCAGGGGCTCAAAGGCCAACAGCGTGAGGCGCTCACCGTCAGCTTCTTGCACTGGCCAGGCGCTCAGGCGCAGGTACTCAACCTCACCCTCGGGGGTAGTGAATTTCAGCCGGTCAGAGGTCACGCTCGCGCCCTCGCGCTCGGTCTTGAACACCAGCGCCACCGCCACCGGCACCAGCGGGTCGGGCAGGATGCGGTTCATGTCCAGGCTGGCATGGCCTTCGCGCAACTGCAAAAAGTGATGCACCTCGCCGTAAGAATGCACCAGTTCGTGGCTGCCATTGACCAAAATGGCCGCCGGCGGCGCAAAGGCTTTAAGCAAGGCGGCAAAACCCTGCTCGACCACGTTGGGCTTGATCCGGCTCGGCCGCCCGCGCTGGCTAGCAACCAGCGGCATGCCGTAGCCGGAAGCCGTGTTCCTGGAAATGTCGAGCGGGTAGCTCATCGGGCGCACCATTTCCCAAATCTTGTGGCGCGCGCTGACCGGGCTGAAATCTTTTTGTAGCTCACCCAGCGATTCACTTGAGCCCTGAAAGAAATGGCCACCGGGCAACAGCGCGTATTGCAGGCGCTTGAGCGCCCGCTCTTGCGCCGAAGATCTGAAATAAATCAGCGCATTGCGGCATACCACCAGGTCCATGCGGGTAAACGGCGGGTCGGTCAGCAGGTTATGGCGGGCAAACACAATGCACTGGCGCAGCTCGTTTTTGACCACAAAGCTGTTGCCCTTTTTGACAAAAAAGCGCTCCAGTTGCTGTGGCGACACCTCGGCGGCAATCGACTCGGGGTAGGTGCCAGCACCGGCGGTTTCAACGTTTTGCTGCTCCACATCGGTGGCAAAAATTTTCAGGTTAGGCCAATGCTTGAGCTGGTCAAATGCCTCCAGGAACAGCATGGCGACCGAGTAAGCCTCTTCGCCGGTGGACACCGCCGCCATCCAGACCCGAATCGACTCGCCCGCCTGCTTTTTGGCCACCAAAGGCTCAATGATCTGGCGCCCCAGTATTTCAAAGGCCTCGGCATCGCGAAAAAAGCTGGTTACCGGAATCAGCAGCTCGCGGCGTAGCGTCAGGACCTCACTGCGGTCATCGCCGAGCAGCTCCAGGTACGACTCCAGCGACGTCACCTGGCGCACGTTCATGCGCCGCTCGATGCGTCGCATCACGGTGCCTGTTTTGTATTCCTGAAAATCAATGCCACCCACTTGCAGCAGCAGGTGCAAGATGCCGCTCATGGCAGCCTCGGGGCTGGCTGCCAGTACCCGGCCAGCCGGCGCATCCAGGGCCACAGCGGCCTGCACAATCGGCTGGTTGGTAATGTGCGCCAGCAAGCGCGCGCCAATCTGGTCGACCGGCAAAATGGCATCAACCAGGCCGGTGGCAATCACGCTGCGAGGCATGCCGTCAAACTTGGCATCAAGCGGCTCCTGGGCAATCAAGAAGCCGCCTGCGTCGTTGATGGCGGCCGCGCCCCGGGTGCCGTCCGAGCCCGTGCCCGAGAGCACCACCCCCACACATCGCTCGCCATAATGCAGAGCCACCGATTTGAAGAAGATGTCTACCGGCAGGGTCAGGGTGCGCGGGTTTTTGGGGGTCAGGGTGAGCTTGCCCTCGCCCATGTGCATGATCGAGCCCGGCGGAATCAAATAGACCCGGTTGGGCTCGATGGGCATGTCTTGCTCAACCATCACGACCGGCATGGCAGTGTGTCGCGAAAGCAAATTGGCCATCATGCTTTTGTGGTCTGGCGACAGGTGCTGAATCACCACAAAGGTGGCACCAGAATCACTGGGTAAGCCACTGAAAAATTTCTCCAGTGCTTCAAGACCACCGGCCGATGCGCCTACGGCAACCACATGAGGGGTGTTCGTCGCCGTGTTAACCGCCATGGTTAACGTCTCACTTTGATCAACAGACATTAAAAACTTTCGGACAAACTGGCAAAAAAACTGCGCCTAAACCTTGGTTTCGATCCCTTTCCCATGGTTCAATTATCCCATTAATAAAATTTGTCCCGGACAAAAAAAACAATGACACAGGTCAATACCGAGCACCCAGAGTCGCGCTTGAGTCTGGCAGAAATAGAACAAAGCACCGGCTTGTCACGTGACGTGTTGCGCAAGTGGGAGCTGCGTTACCAGTTCCCGTTACCCCAGCGCGGCGTCCGCGGCCAGCGTGAATTCCTTGACGCTGATCTGGTCAAACTATTGCTCATCAGCCGCTTGCTCAAAAAGGGTTTGCGCACCAGCGCCTTGGTAGTGCAAAGCACAGCGCAGCTTCAGGCCCTGCTGGACCAACGCAGCATTGCCCATGCCTTGCCGCCCGAGCCGCCCGAGCTGGTGCTGGCGCAAGCCGTGCAGGCCCTGCTTGAGTCTCTGGCGCCAACCAAAGACCCGAGCGCCGTGACGCAATTCTTGCAGCGCTGCCTGGCGCAGCATGGTTTGACCGCTTTTGTGGCACACCTGATGCCAACCTTCAACCATACGGTGGGTGAGGCCTGGCAGCAACAGCGTTTGAGTATTGCCGCTGAACACCGTTACACCGACAGCTTGCGCCTGCTGGTGCTGCGCGCCTTGCCCGTACCCGGCCAGGCTCACGGGCGTCCGCGGGTGTTGCTGACCACGCCCCCCGGTGAATTGCACAGCCTGGGTTTGCTGGCGCTGCACGCACAACTGGCCTTGCAGGGCGCAGCGAGCATTGACCTGGGTTTACAAACACCCGCCGCCGAGGTGCTGCGAACCGCGCGCGAACTGCACATTGGGGCGGTAGCCATCTCTGGCAGTGCCTGCCTGCCCGCAGCCATGTTTCAGAACTATGTCAACACACTGCTGGCGGGCTTGCCAAGCCACTGCGAGCTTTGGCTTGGTGGCAACGGCTGTGCCGGGCTGGACAACACCCAGACAGGGCTTTGCCGTGTGTTTACCGACACGCCGTCAGCCGTACAGCGTTGGCTGCTGCTGGCAAAAGCAGAGCGCACACCATCGCCAGTCCCGGATTGCATCTGGGCTACGGGGTCTGATCCCTGATTTTTCGCACCAGCGCCGTGGTGGAATAGCCCGACACGAACGGCAGCGCCAGCGCCCGACCGCCCCAGGACTGCACCAGCTTTGACTCGGGCAAGCGGGCCATGTCGTAGTCACCACCCTTGACCAGAATGTCGGGGCGCACCTGGGCGATCAATTCAAGCGGTGTGTCTTCGTCGAACCAGGTCACCAGGCTGCTGCTGGCCAGCGCCGCCATCACATAGGCGCGGTCCAATTCGTTGTTCAGCGGCCGGTCTGGCCCCTTGCCCAGGCGCCGCGCCGAGGCGTCGGTGTTGAGCGCGACCACCAAACTGGCACCCAGTGCGCGGGCTTGCGCCAGGTACACCACATGACCGCGGTGCAGCACGTCGAAAACGCCATTGGTGAAGACCAGCGGGCGCGGCAAAAGCGCCAGACGCTGGGGCAGCGCATGCGGGTGACAGAGTTTGGCTGTCAATTCAGGCGCAGCGCTGGCTGCATCAAGGGCGGCCATCCTAGGCCGGCTTGGTCTCGGCAAAGCTGGCGCGCTGCATCAGCTTGTCCTGCAACTTGACCAGATTGGGATAGCGCTCGCGCCAGCCAAGCTCGGGAAAGCGGAAGTCAAGGTAACCCAGCGCCACGCCCACAGCCACGTCAGCCAGAGTCAAGTGAATACCCACACAAAAGGGCTTGTCGCCCAAGTCCTTGCTGATGGCCTGCAAGGCGCTATCGACCTTGCCCAGTTGACGGTCGATCCAGGCCTGGCAGCGCTGGGCCTCGGTGCGCCCGCCCCAGGTGGCCTCTAGCCGCGCCAGAATGGCTGCATCCAGAATGCCATCGGCCAGCGCCTCCCAGGTCTTGACCTCGGCGCGCTCGCGCCCCACCGCCGGAATCAGTTTGCCCACCGGCGACAGTGTGTCGAGGTATTCCACGATAACGCGCGAATCATGAATCACGTCGCCCGCCTCCATCACCAGGCAGGGCACCTTGCCCAATGGGCTGGTAGCAGCGATTCGGGTGTTGGCCGACCACACATCTTCCAGCACATAGTCGTAGTCCAGTTTTTTCTCGGCCATGACGATGCGGACTTTGCGCACGTAGGGGCTGGTGTTGGAACCGATCAATTTCATGGGCATGTCACAGACGTGAAAAATAGGAGTTGATGGATTCTATACAGCGCACCTTGCCTGATGCTGTGCTTGCATTTTGCGGCTTTTGATCCTCCTACAATCCCACATATGACTACTTCTGCCATTTCCGCCCTCTCGCCGCTGGACGGCCGCTACGCCCCCAAACTCGCCAAATTACGCCCGGCCATGAGCGAACAGGGATACATGCACCGACGCGTGCAGGTGGAGGTAGCCTGGTTCATTGCCCTGAGCGACTGCGGTTTCAAGGAATTCAAACCGCTTTCGCCGGGTGCGCGCACCTACCTGATGGGCTTGGTGAAAAACTTCTCGGAAGTGGATGGCAAGGCCATCAAGACCATTGAAAAAACCACGAACCACGACGTCAAGGCGGTTGAATACTGGATCAAATCCAAATTTGAAGGCCGGCCTGAACTGGTGGCGGCGCAAGAATTTGTGCACTTTGCCTGCACCAGCGAAGACATTAACAACACCAGCCAGGCGCTGCAACTCAAAAGTGGCCGCGAACTGGCGCTGCTGCCCAGGCTTGACGACGTCATCGACAAGTTGCGCCAGATGGCGCATGCCTTTGCCGAAGTGTCAATGCTCAGCCGCACCCACGGCCAAACCGCCAGTCCGACCACCGTGGGCAAGGAAATTGCCAACGTGGTGGTGCGCCTGGTGGCAGCACGCGACAAAATAGCGGGCGTCAGACTGATGGGCAAGATGAACGGTGCGGTGGGCAACTTCAACGCCCATCTGTCGGCATGGCCCGACTTTGACTGGGAAGCTTTCAGCCGCAAGGTCATCGAAACCCCCGAGCCGCTGGGCCTGGGGCTGATGTTTCAGCCCTACAGCATCCAGATTGAGCCGCACGACTACATGGCCGAACTGTTCGACGCAGTGGCGCGTGCCAACACCATTCTGATCGACTGGTCGCGCGACGTCTGGGGCTACGTCAGTTTGGGCTATTTCAAGCAGCGTCTGCGCGACGGCGAGGTGGGTTCGAGCACCATGCCGCACAAGGTCAACCCGATCGACTTTGAGAACGCCGAGGGCAACCTTGGGCTGTCCAACGCACTGCTGCGCCACATGTCGGAAAAGCTGCCCATTTCGCGCTGGCAGCGCGACCTGACCGACAGCACCGTGCTGCGCAATATGGGCGTGGCGCTGGGCTACGCCGTGCTGGCTTACCAGTCACTGGCGGCTGGCCTGGGCAAACTCGAAATTAACGAGGCGGCAATAGCGGCCGACCTCGACAACTCCTGGGAAGTGCTGGCCGAACCGATTCAAACCGTGATGCGCCGCTTTGGCCTGCCTCAGCCTTATGAACAGCTCAAAAAGTTCACCCGTGGCGAAGCCATGACGCGCGAACTGATGCGGGGCTTCATCGCCGAACTCGAACTGCCTGACGCCGAAAAAGAGCGCCTGCTGGCCATGACGCCGGCCAGCTACGTCGGCAAGGCGGCCGAGCTGGCAAAACGCGTCTGATGGCCACCAAATCCACCATCTTCAAAGCCAACCTGCAAATTGCAGACATTGACCACAGCTACTACGCCGACCACGCGCTGACGCTGGCGCGCCACCCCAGTGAAACCGATGAACGCATGATGGTGCGGTTGTGCGCGCTGGCGCTGCAGGCGTACCAGTTGCAAAGCGTCTGCGCTGGCGACGGTGTGTTGGCTTTTGGCGCCGGCCTGAGCAACCCCGACGAGCCCGACGTGCTGCTGCGCGACTTCACTGGGCGCACGCGCTTGTGGATCGAGGTGGGGCAGCCCGAGGACAAGCCGCTGCTCAAAGCCTGCGGCAAGGCCGATGCCGTGGTGCTGTACTGTTTTGGCCAGGCCGCCGAGGTTTGGTGGCGCAGCATGGAAAGCAAGCTGGCACGGCCCAAAAACCTGCGCGTTTGGCGCATCCCCACCGCGGCTGCACAGGCGCTGATTCCCATGGCGCAGCGCAATATGACATTGCAGGCCACCATTCAGGAGGGCATGCTGACGCTGGGCGACAGCAGCCACAACGTTGAAATTGAACCGCTAATCTGGAAGTAATTGACCCGTGTCAAATCGGTAAAATCACAGCGCGTTAGCATCCACCCCGTTTCTTTCACTACTTAGTAACTACACCATGACTGCACGTCTTACCAACAAAGTTTCCATCATCACCGGCTCTGCTCAAGGCATCGGCTTGGCCACAGCACTCAAATTTGCCCAGGAAGGCGCCATCGTCATCATCTGCGACGTCAAGCAAGCTGGTGTCGATGAGGCAGTGGCCCAATGCCGCGCCCTGGGTGCCACGGCCGAAGGTTTTGTCATGGATGTGACCCAGCGCGCTGTCGTCAACGACGTGGTAGCCCAAGTCAAGGCCAAATTCGGCCGTATCGACGTGTTGGTCAACAACGCCGGCATCACCCAAGACGCACGTCTGCAAAAAATGACCATCGAGCAATTTGACAAGGTCATCGACATCAACCTGCGTGGCGTGTTCCATTGCTCGCAAGCGGTGGCTGACGGCATGGTGGCCCAGGGCAGCGGTGTCATTCTGAACGCCAGCTCGGTGGTCGGCCTGTATGGCAACTTTGGCCAAACCAACTACGCCGCCACCAAGTTTGGCGTGATCGGTTTCACCAAGACGTGGAGCCGCGAACTCGGCCCCAAGGGCGTGCGCACCAACGCCGTGGCCCCCGGCTTCATCACCACCCCCATGGTGGCAGCCATGCCCCCTGAAGTGCTAGCAAAAATGGCCGAAAAAGTGGCTTCGCGCCGTCTCGGCAAGCCCGAAGAAATTGCCAATGTCTATGCCTTCCTGGCCAGCGACGAAGCCAGCTACATCAACGGCGAAGTGATCGAAGTCTCGGGCGGTATCTCGCTCTAATCACACCTTGCCCTTCGGCATCAGGCCGCCGTCTCAAACCCGAGGCGGCGGCCTTTTTTCGGCCGCGCGTTCGGCGTACTTGTTGAAACGCCAGGCCGTGCCCTGTTGCGTGATGCGGCGCCAGGTGGCGCGTTTTTGCACCGGCTGCATCTCGGTCCAGTTTTGTACCTCGGCAAAAGTGCGGCCGCAACCCTTGCAAATCTCGTCGCCCTGGCTGGTCGAGCAAATTGCGATGCAGGGGGTGTCGGGCATGCTGTCGAACCAAGTCATCCAGGCCTGTAGGGCGACGTCAGACAGGGCGGCCGGGTCAACTTCTTGGCGACGTTCAAAGGCCATCACGGCATACACATCAGCCAGCGCGCGCGTGGGTACGGGCAGCGCTGCGCTCTCGCTACAGGGCAGCTTGTCGCGCCAGAAGTTGATGGCCGCTTCAAGGTCGGTGATGTGGATGGCAGTCATGGGGTGAGCATCATAGCCCGGCAACGTGCTAAGCTGCGCACCATGAAATTGATCTTGAAATGGCTGCTCAGTGCAGCCGCCCTTTTGTGCGTGACCTACCTTTACAGCGGCGTCGTCGTCAGCAGCTTTGGCGCTGCGCTGATCGCCGCCTTTGTCATCGGACTGTTCAACATGTTGCTGCGCCCGGTGCTGGTGATCTTGACCCTGCCCGTCACACTGATCACGCTGGGCCTGTTTTTGTTTGTCATCAACGCCCTGATGTTCTGGTCGGCCGCCGGCGTTTTGCAAGGCTTTTATGTGCGCGACTTCTATGCCGCACTGCTGGGCTCGCTGATCTACTCCGTGCTGGGGCTGGTCATCGACTCAGTTCTCGAGCGCCTGTCCCTTAAGTAAACTGTCGATCTGACGCCGCCGCGTGTCGATGATCGACGCATCGATGTGGTCAGCCGATGAATTGGCCGCGCCTGTGGCCCGCAGCCGATCCTGTGCGGCCTTGAGCCGGTCCATGGCGCCCGCGTAATCCAGTTGTGCCACCCGCGCCTCAGCCTCGGCGCGCAAAGCGCGCAGGCTCTGGTTTTGCGCGGCGTAAATGCTCGCCAGCCACTGCCACGCCAGGGCATCCTGCGGCTGACTCACCAGCCAGACCTGCAGGTTTTGCGCCACCTTGTCCAACACGTCGTCGCGCCCAGCCTGCATGGCAATTTGCGCTTGCAGCAACAGGTCGGGGCGGCGCAGTGCCGTCGCAGACACCTCGGCGGGATTGGCCAGGTCGAGCCCGACATCAGCGCCCAGCGCCAGCACCTGCGGGCGTGAGCGGTCGCGTGCCGCCAGTTCAATTTCCAGCCCCAGCCAGCGCATCTGCCGCGCCGCCTCGGGGTCGTCGCTCACCACTTTTTGTAGCTGTGCAAACTGTTTGCGTGCTTGGGTTGCATCACGCAAGCGGCTGGCCGCCATGGCCGCGCCATAGCGCGTGCCCGCCTGCTGCGCCGCAGTCCGGCCGGGCGCCAGATTGTCAGCCTGCGCCTGCCAGCCGCGCAGCGCGTCGGGGCCGGGATTGGCCAGCACCCGGGCGCGCGCCGTCAACATGGCGTGCGTCATGCCGGGCACCACCGGCGCACTGTGTGGCGCGCCCAGCGGCAGCCGCGACTGCATGTCGGCAATGCGCTCGGTGGTCAGCGGGTGGCTGCGCAGATAGGGGTAGGCACCGGTGTCGTTAAGCCGGGCGGCCTGCTGCAGTTTGTCGAACATGCCGACAAAGCCCTGCGCCTCGAAGCCGGCCTGCGTCATCACGCCAAAGCCGATGCGGTCGGCCTCGCGCTCCATGTCGCGCGAAAAATTGAGCTGGCTTTGCGCCGACAGCGCTTGCCCGCCAACGATCAAGGCGTTGCCAGCGTCCGGGCTTTTGCTCGCCGCCAGCGCGCCCAGAATCATGGCACCGATCATCCAGGGCGTTTGCTGGTTGTTCTTGGCAATCAGGCGAGAAATATGGCGCTGGGTGACATGGCTCAGTTCGTGACCCAGCACCGAGGCCAACTCGTCGCGGCTGCTCACCACCGCCAGCAGCCCCAGGTGCACGCCAAAATAACCGCCCGGCAAGGCAAAGGCGTTGACGCTGCGGTCGCGCCCCAACACAATGCGCCAGGCAAAGCGCTCATCGAGCTCGCGCGTCAAGTCGCCGCGCACCCGGGCGGCGGCCAGCAGCGGCAGCCAGATGCCCTGCACATAATCGGTGAGCACCGGGTCGTCAATAAAATCGGGGTCGCGGTACAGTTCCCGTGCAATGCGGTCGCCCAGCCGACGCTCGGCGCTGGCGCTCATGGCGCTGCCGTCGCCGAGCAGCGGCAGCGTGCTGGCAACACTGCTTTGCGCTCGCAAGGGAACCGGCACGGCCAAACCAATAGCGGCAAGTAAAAGCGTTGCGCGGCCTGCGGCTATCAGGTGCGCCAGCAGCTTGGGTTTGAATGAATTCATCAACATGAGCGGTAAATTTGGTACACCTACGAAGGAATAATTCAGACGAGCACCGTATGATGCCAGCAATGTGCAAAGGTTCGATTAGGGCCAGGCCGGCCGTATGTTGCGCAAGTTATTTCCGGACGGGCCCTTAAGGCCGACGTCCAAACTTTAATTACCTCACCCAATATATGTCATGAGCACCCTCACCCATTTTGACGACCAGGGCCAAGCCCATATGGTCGATGTGGCAGCCAAAGCGGCCACCCACCGCATCGGCATCGCTGGCGGACGCATCGAGATGCAGCCCGCCACGCTGGCCATCATCGAAGCCGGCACCGCAAAAAAAGGCGACGTGCTGGGCATTGCCCGCGTGGCTGGCATCATGGCGGCCAAGAAAACCAGCGACCTGATTCCCCTGTGCCACCCGCTGGCGCTGACCCACGTCGCGATTGACTTCAAGGTGCTGCAAGCCAGTGAAGCCCATGCCGCCAGCATCCTGTGCCAGGCCACCGTCGAAACGGTGGGCCCCACCGGCGTGGAAATGGAAGCGCTCACTGCGGTGTCGGTGGCGCTGCTCACCATTTACGACATGTGCAAGGCGGTGGACCGCGGCATGACGATGACGGACATCATGTTGCTGGCGAAGCACGGCGGCAAATCGGGCAGTTTTGTCAATTCAGGCACGGCGGCCAATGACAACGCTTGATCCCGGCCTGTGGCCCGTGCGCCTGAGTACCTTTGTGCTGGCGGCTTTGGCTGCGGCCAGCGTGGCTTACTGGGGCTTGCGCTGGTCCGAGCCGCCCGCCATGCCGCGTTTGAGCGGCGAGGGGTTCAGCCAGCGCCCCATCGACACGGCCCGGGTCGCCCAACTGCTGGGCGCCAGCGCCACGCCGGTCGGTGGCGCAGTTGCTGCGCCCGTGGTCAATGCCGCTGCCAATTACAAGCTCGAAGGCGTCATTGCCCAGGGTCGCAACAGCGGACGCGGCAGCGCGCTCATTGCCACTGGCGGCGACAAAGCCAAGCCGTACAAAGTGGGCGACCATTTGAGTGACGACCTGTTGCTGCAATCGGTCTCGGCACGGGGCGCCACCCTGGCGCCCAGCATGGCGGCGCCGGCATCGATCCAGCTTGAACTACCACCGCTCGACGGCCCCAAACCCTAATTTCAGCATCAAATACCATGACAGCATCGCGTCGTTATCAATTCCAGGTTCAAGTCCAACCACGCTATCTGGCCGACCAGTCCGCGCCGCAGCAGAACCAGTATTTTTTTGCCTACACCATCACCATCCGCAACAGCGGCCAGGTGGCGGCGCAATTGATTTCCCGGACCTGGAACGTCAACGATTCCCAAGGCCACCACGAAAAGGTCAAGGGCCTGGGCGTGGTCGGGCACCAGCCGCTGCTGCAACCCGGCGAAGCCTTCGAGTACACCAGCGGCACGCGCCTGCGCACACCCACCGGCACCATGCACGGCAGCTTTTTTTGCGTGGCCGAAGACGGTGAAAAGTTCGATGTGGACGTGCCCATGTTCGTGCTTGACGCCCTGAGCGAGAGCGGCGGCACGCGCACCCTGCATTGACGTCCGGCACCTAAAAAATGGGTTTTTGAGCCATGGGTGAATTCGATTTGATCGCACGCTACTTCACCCGCCCGGTGCACCGTGCGGCGCTGGGGATTGGCGACGACTGCGCGCTGCTGCAACCCGCCCCCGGCACCCAGATGGCAATATCGTGCGACATGCTGGTGCAGGGCCGCCATTTCTTTGCCGATACCGACCCGCGCCGGCTCGGCCACAAAAGCCTGGCCGTCAACCTCAGCGACCTGGCTGCCTGTGGCGCCAAACCACTGGCGTTCACGCTGGCGTTGGCATTGCCCGAGGTCAACGAGCCCTGGCTGGCGGCCTTTGCCGAGGGCTTGTTTGCCCTGGCTGACGCGCATGGCTGCGAACTCATTGGCGGCGACACCACCGCCGGGCCGCTCAACATCTGCATCACCGTGTTTGGTGAGGTGCCGGTGGTCAACGGCACCTCACAGGCGCTGCTGCGCAGTGGCGCCCGCGCCGGCGACAACCTCTATGTGAGCGGTACGCTGGGTGATGCCCGGCTGGCGCTGGAGGCGCTGCAAGGCAAACTGAGCGTACCCGAGGCGGTGCTGGCTGTAGTACGCGAGCGGCTGCAGCGCCCCACGCCGCGCGTGGCGCTGGGCCAAGCCTTGCGCGGCATCGCCAGTGCGGCAATTGACGTCAGCGACGGCCTGATCGGTGACCTGGGGCACATTTTGGAACGCTCGCGCGTGGGTGCCATAGTGCAGGTGGATCAACTGGTGCAATGCATCGCTTGCCATGCGCAGGCTGCGCAAACCGACGACGCGTCAGACTTGCATTTGTCTCAAGAACAATGGCGCGCCCTGGCGCTGTGTGGCGGCGACGACTACGAGCTGCTGTTCACTGCACCGACCTCTCAAAGCGCAGCCGTAGCTACAGCCGCCCGGGCCAGCCAGACACCAGTGCGCCGCGTTGGCCGGATCGAAGCCGCCACCGGACTGCGGCTAATCGATGACCAGGGCAAGGTCCTGCCCAACCACTACGCCTCGTTCGACCACTTTGCCTGAAGCCGGGCGGGCTCCGGCATTCGCTCGATAATCCGCCCATGCTTGATCAAGAGACTTTTTTGCACCCAAACGCTGCGCCTGCCGCCCAGCACGCCAAACCTGCGGTGGTCCCGAATGGCCGCTTCATGATGGCGCACCCTGCGCATGTGATGGCGCTGGGCTTTGGTTCCGGGCTGAGCCCGATGGCCCCCGGCACTATGGGCACGCTGTGGGCCTGGGCGCTGTTTGCGCTGCTGCAAAACCGCTTGACCGAGTCGCAATGGGGCTGGCTAATTGCCATTAGCATTCCTGCAGGCTGGTGGGTTTGCACGCTCACCGCCAAACACATGCGTGTGCTCGACCCGGGCAGCATCGTGTGGGACGAAATTGCCGCCTTCTGGCTGGTGCTGTGGCTGGTGAGTCCGACCAATTTTTGGGGTCAACTGGCCGCCTTCGCTCTTTTCCGGTTCTTCGATGCCGCCAAGCCCGGCCCGGTTGGCTGGGCCGATCAGCTCTACCACGACGTGAATCCAGCCACTGACCCTGGCGCTTGGCGCAAGGCCGGTTGGGGCATCATGCTTGACGATCTGGTGGCCGCCGGTTGCACACTGCTGGTGATTGCGCTGTGGCGCGCCTGGTGAGCCAATGACGGCCATGGACCATACGCCTTCAGCAGCTTCATCATCATCGGCCTGCGCCACGCTGGCAAGCTTGTTACTTGAAAGGCGCTGGCTGCTGTGCACGGCCGAGAGCTGCACCGGTGGCCTCATCGCCGCCGCCTGCACCGACCTGGCGGGCTCCAGCAACTGGTTCGAGCGCGGCTTTGTCACCTATTCCAACGCTGCCAAAATCGAACTGCTGGGCGTCGATGCGGCGCTGATCGAACGCCACGGTGCCGTTAGCGAAGCCGTCGCGCGTGCCATGGCCACCGGTGCTTTGGCGTATTCGCGCGCTCAGGTGGCCATTGCCGTCACGGGCGTGGCCGGGCCAACAGGTGGCAGTGCCGACAAACCAGTGGGCACGGTATGGTTTGGTTTCGCCCTACCCGGCGGCGTGCGCAGTGAATTGCAGCGCTTCGAAGGCGACCGTGCTGGCGTGCGCCAGGCCACTGTGCAGCATGCCTTGAACCGATTGAATGAACTCCTCCAGAGCGGAGCCTGACGTGAAGATTTTGATCATTGAAGATGACGAGCTAATGGGCGCCGGTCTGCAATCCGCGCTCAACAACGCCGACTTTGACGCAGAGTGGGTGACGGATGGCCAGGTCGCACTCGACTTGCTAAGCCATGCTTGTTATCGCGCTGCTGTGCTCGACATCACGCTGCCCGGCCTTGACGGCATGGCGCTGCTCAAGCAACTCCGCGCCAGCGGCAGCACGCTGCCGGTGCTGATGCTCACCGCGCGCGACACCACGCGCGACAAGGTGCAGTGTTTTGAAGCTGGTGCCGACGACTTCCTGGTCAAGACCACCGACATCGAAGAGCTGATTGCGCGCCTGCATGCCCTGATCCGGCGTGCCGGCTTTGTCGGTCGGCTCCAGGTTGGCCCGCTGATGCTCGACGCCGACCGACATCTCGTCACACTGGATGATGAAGCGCTGAGCCTGTCCAACCGCGAGTTCAAACTGTTGCGGGTCCTCATGGAGAGCGCCGGGCAAGTCATTGCACGCGGCAAGCTTGCGCAATTGGTCTTTGGGTCGAGCCACAGCAACGACAGCAATGTGCTTGAAGTCCACATTCACCACCTGCGGCAAAAAATTGGCGAGGACAGCATCAAAACGGTGCGTGGCGTTGGCTACATCCTGACCAAGCCTTGAACCTAGGTTGAATGTGAATCCGGCCAAACACATTACGCTGAGCCACCGCCTGCTGATGGCGCTGGGCGTGGTCAGCTTCCTGTTCTGGGCGGTCATGGCGACACTGTCCACCCGCAACAACATCAAGGATGTGAACGCGCTCTACGACGTTCACCTGGCCTACACCGCCCAGGCTTTTTTGCACATGATGGACCCCGACCACAACGAACAGCAAGTCATGCCGAAGTCGCTGCCATCAGCAACCATTGCCGAACTTTTGAACGCATGGCCCGAATTGGCGCTGCGCCCTGGCACCGCGCAAGCGGTAACCAGTGCGCCAGACAGCCCGCCCCCGGCAAGGCCTGGGGGCACGGACCCAAGCCCGAGCGCCAGGAGCAACTTGTACAGCCAAAGCCTGCGCTTTCAGTTGTGGCGCCATGGCGACGAACTGTTGTTCCGCTCAGACAACGCGCCGGGCTACGTCATGGCCAAGGCGATGGGACTGTCGGACAGCGTCGATGCGCAAGACATGGGCTGGCGCAACTACAAGGTGTATGACATCAACCACGGCGTACACATGATCGTCTCGGAGCCCCATGCCTTTCGCGCCGAACTGACGCGCGGCATGGTCATCACGGCAGCGACACCGCTGCTGCTGGGGCTGCCGGTGCTGTTCCTGTTGTTGTGGTTTTCCATCCGCAAAGGGCTGCACCCGCTGGCCAACCTGAGCCAGGAAATCAGCAAACGACAACCTGACAACCTGGCGCAAATCGATGCCAGCAGCGTGCCTGATGAGGTGCAACCCATCGTCGCTGCCTTAAATGACCTGCTCGCCCGCATGGAACAAACCCTGGACAGCGAGCGCCGCTTTACCGAAGATGCGGCCCACCAGCTGCGCACGCCACTGGCCGCCCTACAGGCGCAGTTGTACGCGGCGCGCCATGCCCAGACCGAAGCGCCGCACCAGCTTGCCCTGGAACAGATGCAGCACAGCGTGGAGCGCGGCATTCGCCTGGTCAACCAGTTGCTGACGCTGGCGAGGCTCGACCCCAAGCAGGCCCGGCCAGAATTCGCCAGCGTCTACCTTGACCAGCTTACCGAGACCGTTTGTGCCGAACTCGCGCCGCTGGCCTTGCAGCGCGAGCAAACCCTGGAACTCGCGGCCGCGCCCGACCTGCCCGCCGTGACCGGCAACGCCGACCTGCTGGCCATGCTGATCACCAACCTGGTGGACAACGCCATTCACTACACGCAGCACAGTGGCAACATCCTGGTCAGCCTCACGGCCGATGACAGCGGCGTGCAACTGGCAGTCAGCGACGACGGCCCGGGTATTGCGCCCGACCAGCGCCAGCGGGTGTTCGAGCGCTTTTACCGCATCGCCCAACAAAACCAGCCCGGCACCGGCTTGGGGCTGGCCATCTGCCAACGCGTGGCCGACCTGCACCACGCCAGCCTGACCCTCTCTGCAGGGCCGAAAGGCCGGGGCCTCACCGTGCGCGTGCACTTTGCTAATTGAACCTTGTTGAACCTTGATTTTTTCAGTGGCTTTGCCACCGGGCTGGCGCTGATCGTGGCCATCGGCTCGCAAAACGCCTACGTGCTGCGCCAGGGCATCCTGCGCCAGCATGTGCTGCCGCTGGTGCTGTTTTGCGCGTTGTCAGACGCGCTGCTGATCGTGGCTGGCATTGGCGGCGCAGGCGTGCTGATTCGCGACAACAACGTGCTGATGACGCTCACGCGCTACGGCGGCGCGCTGTTTTTGGGCACCTATGCTGCGCTGGCCGCACGGCGCGCCTGGCAGGGCCAGCAACTGCAACTGAACCATGGCAGCTCAGCCCCCCTGGCCACCGCGCTGGCCGCCTGCTTTGCCTTCACTTTTCTGAACCCGCATGTGTACCTCGACACCGTGGTGCTGCTGGGCAGCCTGGCCAACCAGCGCCCCGACCCCGGCCGCTGGCACTTTGGCTTTGGCGCCATCAGCGCCAGTTTTTGCTGGTTCGCCGCTCTAGGCTTTGGCGCGCGCTTGCTGGCCCCGCTGTTTGCCACCATGCTGGCATGGCGCGTGCTCGACGGCCTGATAGCGCTGACCATGGGCGCGTTGGCGGTGATGCTGTTGGTGGGCTGACGTTACGGTCAAGCCTGAGGTACCGAGCGGTGTTAAAAAATTCACCCCTGGCGCTTTGCAATGCGCTGGCCGAAAATTTCATATCGGAAGAGTTGCCGCAAGAGACGGCTGAGCAACTGCGCGAATTTCTTTTCAGCCAAACCGCCCGTATGGCCACGCTTCAATTTTCAAGAACACAGCATTGGGCATATTGTGGGGTCGACTTCAGTCGACCATGGCGGACTGAAGTCCGCCCAACAGGGTTCATGGTCCGTGTGCGGTATCGAGCCGATTCGGGGGCTCGCAATGACAGGCCTAACTCAAGCGCCGCAGCACTTCTTGTATTTTTTGCCGCTGCCGCAGGAGCATGGATCGTTGCGGCCAGGTTTGACATCGGCGTGTACGGTTTCCACGCGCGGACCGATGTGGCGCCAGAGTTCGCGTAGGTCGTACACCGCCCACATGGCATCGGCAAAGTGGTTGAGGCGCTGCTCGCTGATGGTGGGCGGCCCATCTTCATCAAAGGCCGCCACAACGGGCGGGTCGGTGTCGTCTTCGGTCACGGCCACGATGCACTCAAGGGCGGCGTCGAGCACTTTGGCGGCCTCCTTGTCGCGCGGCGGTGCCCATTCCTCGGGCCAGCTTTCCACCGCGTACATGAAGCCGATGGCCCATATCTGGCCAAAGGAGGGGATCGGCGTGTCGTCCATGTCCGCGCGTTCTTCTTCTGAAAGTGCCGCAATGGCACCGCGCATGTCCATCACCTCGGGCTGGTAGGCGCGCTCATCCTCGAGCGATTCCACGTCCGAACTGAGGGCCGCGGCCACCTCGTTCCAGCGGCGCATCCAGAGGTCAAAAAAGCGCTTGAACTGGGCTTCATCGACAAACAGCGGCGTTTCGCTATCGTCCTCCAGGTCGAGCAGAACCGAAAAGTACTCGGTTGGACTGATCACCCGGCGGCAGCACACCAGCGCCGCCATGACGCCTTCGCAAAACTCCCACTGCGGTGTTTCGTCAAAGCGGCTGCGCAGGTCGTCCAGAATGGTGTCGAGTTCGTCGAAGTCGTCGGGTTTAAGGCTGTCAGCGACGACATCGCCAGCAGGTTTCGTGATAATTGTCATGGCGCAGAGGTCATAGTGTGTGGATGGTCGTATTTTGCCCTGAGTGATGCAGGTATCCTGTACCAACAATTTTGATAGGTTGAACACAATGTCAAAACCAAATGCTTTTTCTTTGTCGCTGATGCTCACGCTGGGCCTGGTGGCTTGTGGCGGGGGCGGCAGTGATTCTCCGGCGATAGAAACAGCCAACTACTTATCCGGCCAAGCTGAACTAGGGGCATGGAACGTCTTGCAGGAAGCGCGCACCCAGTGCGGCTTTGGCGCATTGACGCCTAACGCCAAGCTCGACGCAGCCGCCTTTAGCCATGCAAAATACCTCGTTGATCTTTCCATTGAAACGGGGGTCTTGGAACTCAGCCACTATGAATCAGTTGGTGTTGCTGGCTTTACTGGCGAATATCCAGGGGATCGCGCGATCTCTCAGGGTTATTACTACTCTGCTTTAGCAGAAATTTTGGAAGCGACTGAGTTGGAATACACCTACCAGCCAATCTTTCCAACGATGGAAGAACGCGGCGCCAACTCCATGCGCAGCCTGCTCAACACGGTGTACCACTTGTCCGGTGCGATGTTTGAAGGTAGCGATGTCGGCCTTGGTGCATACATGAAAACCACCATGATCGATGCGACAACGTGGCGCGAAGAATACCGCTTTGGCGCACTCATCGGCTACACATCACCCGACCTGCGCATCACGATGGGTACCCGCAAGGTGGCTACCTACCCTTGTGACGGCAGCAGCAATATTCCCACCAAGTTTGTGCCCGTTTATGAAAGCCCCAATCCGTTTCCAGAAATGACCAGCACCAGCCAAAGCGTTGGGCCACCGATTTACCTCAAAGTGGATGCGCCGCAGGTACTGACCGTGAACTCCAGCAGCAGCGTGAGCCAAAACGGCATTTCTGTGCCGTTCGTAGTTCTGACCAACGCCAATGACCCCAACCTCGACCCCAACTCAGGCAAGCCCTACATCGAAGCAAATGAAGCATTTGTCATCCCCACGGTTCCCTTGAAGCCCTACACCACCTACCAGGTCACCCTCTCGGGCAGCATTGACAAACTGGCCTTCAGCCGCAGCTTCACCATGAGCACGGGTTCGCAATAAAGCCGCTAGCCTTTTACGCCCTTCAACCCCTGCTCG
>PFUD01000191.1 GCA_002789915.1 Comamonadaceae bacterium CG_4_9_14_3_um_filter_60_33
CGTCAAAAGAAAGCAAACTAATCATGAACACACCTACCCCTGAATTCGCCAAACAGATGGCCAATGCCATCCGCATGCTCGCCGTTGATGCGGTTGAAAAAGCCAAGTCCGGCCACCCCGGCGCGCCCATGGGCATGGCTGACATTGCCGAAGTGCTGTGGAACCGCCACCTGAGCCACAACCCGGCCAACCCGCTGTGGGCCAACCGCGACCGCTTTGTGCTCAGTAACGGCCATGGCTCCATGCTGATTTACGCGCTGTTGCACCTCACCGGTTACGACCTGCCCATGGAAGAGCTCAAAAACTTCCGCCAGTTGCACAGCAAAACCGCCGGCCACCCCGAGGTGGGCGTCACGCCCGGCGTGGAAACCACCACCGGCCCGCTAGGCCAGGGCATCAGCAACGCCGTGGGCATGGCGCTGGCCGAGAAGCTGCTGGCTCAAGAATTCAACCAGGCAGATGCCAGCATCGTGGACCATTTCACCTACGCCTTTATGGGCGACGGTTGCATGATGGAGGGCATCAGCCACGAAGCCTGTGCGCTGGCCGGCACCTTGCGCTTGTCCAAGCTGGTGGCGTTTTATGACGACAACGGCATCAGCATTGACGGCCACGTCGAAGGCTGGTTCACCGACAACACGCCCAAGCGTTTTGAGGCTTATGACTGGAACGTGATTCCGGCCGTTGACGGCCATAACCCTGCGGCGCTGGATGCCGCCATCAAGGCCGCCAAGATGCAGGCCGTGTTGCCCAATGGCAAGCCGACGCTGATCTGCTGCAAAACCATCATTGGCCTGGGCTCGCCCAACAAGGCCGGCACGCACGACGTGCACGGCGCCGCCTTGGGCACCGCCGAGGTGGCCGCCACGCGTGAAGCGCTGGGCTGGACCGCAGCGCCGTTTGAAATCCCGACCGAGATCGCCACCGCCTGGAACGCTGTGGCGCGTGGCGCTGCGGCAGAGCAAAGCTGGCGTGACCAATTTGCCGCTTACCAGGCCAAATACCCGGCACAGGCGGCCGAGTTCGAGCGCCGCATGGCTGGCGACTTGTTACCCGCGTTTGCTGAAAAGCTGCCGGCGGTGCTGGAAACCATCGCCGCCAACGCCACGGCGTTTGCCACCCGCAAAGCCAGCCAGAATGCGCTTGATGTGCTGGCGCCCTTGCTGCCTGAGTTTTTTGGTGGCAGTGCTGACTTGACCGGCTCCAACCTGACCAACTTCAAGGGTTGCGTCAAGGCGGGGCGCGACACCTGGGGCAACCACATGAGCTACGGCGTGCGCGAATTCGGCATGGCTGCCATCATGAATGGCATCACGCTGCACGGTGGCTACATCCCGTACGGTGGCACTTTTCTGACATTCAGTGACTACAGCCGCAACGCCATCCGCATGGCCGCGCTGATGAAAATCCGCGTCATCCACGTCTTTACCCACGACAGCATTGGCCTGGGTGAAGACGGCCCGACGCATCAGAGCGTGGAGCACATCCCCAGCTTGCGCATCATCCCGGGGCTGGACGTGTGGCGCCCGGCGGACGGGCTGGAAACCGCCGTGGCCTGGGCAAGCGCCGTGGCGCGCCGCGACGGCCCCAGTGCGCTGTGCCTGTCACGGCAAAACCTGCCGCGCCTGAGCGACATCGGCCATGCCGACAAAATTCGCAAAGGCGGCTACGTGTTGTCGGACATGGACGGTGCCCGGGTGGCCATCGTTTCCACCGGCTCCGAGCTGGAACTGGCCATGAAGGCGCAAGCCATACTGGCCAAGCGGGGCATTGCGACCCGCGTGGTGTCCATGCCCTGCACCAATGTGTTTGACCGCCAGAGCGAGGCGTATCAGGAAAAGGTGTTGCCGCTGAGCATGCCCACTGTCGCCATCGAAGCGGCGCACCCCGACTTCTGGCGCAAATACGTGGGCCGTACCGGCGTCGTGATCGGCATGGCCACCTTTGGCGAATCGGCCCCCGCGCCCAAGCTGTACGCGCACTTTGGCATCACGGCCGAGCGCGTGGTGCAAGCCGCAGAGGTACTGGCGCACCGCGATACCCATCGCCATGCCGAGCCGCTGCCAGATACCGTGGTGCCGTCGAGCAATTAAGGCCACCGATGAAGCAGCGCGCCTTTGACCTGATCCTGTTTGACCTCGACGGTACGCTGGTGGAGACAGCGCCAGAAATCATGGACGCCGTCAACGACACCCTGGGCCACTTTGGCATGCCCAAGGTAACGCAGCAGCAGGTCAACGACTGGATTGGTCGCGGCACGCGGGAACTGCTGGTGCAGGCGCTGGCGCAAGCCACTGGAACCACCACAGCGCAAGTGCGCAGTAGCGAACTGCTGGCCAGGATTTTGCCGACCTACGACCGCTTTTACGCGCAGCGCTGCGGCAGTCACAGCCAGCTTTACCCGCAGGTGCGTGAGACCTTGCAGGCCTTGCGCGCCCAGGGGGTTAAGCTGGCGGTGGTCACCAATAAGGAAAGTCGCTACACCCGCGTGGTGATGGATGCGCATCAGCTCGACGACCTGTTCGACGCAGTGGTTTCTGGCGATACCCTGGCCACCAAAAAGCCGGACCCGGCGGGTGTTGCCCGCTGCCTGGCGCAGTTTCGCGTCGCGCCCGAGCGCAGTCTGTTTGTCGGAGACTCCAGCATCGATGCTGCCACGGCACGCAACGCCGGTGTGGCGGTGTGGCTGCTGCCCTATGGCTACAACATGGGCCAGCCCATTGAAGCCTGTGCGCCCGACCGGGTCATTGCAGACTTTTCGTCATTGCTGATCGCAGATGTTGGCCACTCTTAACCCGGATTGTGCTGCGCTTCATCCGGGCTACGGGTTGTAGCCTGCCATGGCTTGTGGCATAGATGTTTGGATTGAAAATTGCAACTTAACAAGGAGTGAAGTGACCATGAAAGTTTTACGTTTTGCCGATGTGATTGCCAGCGGTTTTGCCAAGGGCAAGCGGGTGTTCATCCGCGCCGACCTCAATGTGCCGCAAGACGACGCGGGCAACATCACCGAAGACACGCGCATCCGCGCCAGCGTCCCGTGCATCCAGATGGCGCTGGACGCCGGTGCCGCCGTGATGGTCACCAGCCACCTGGGCCGCCCGACCGAGGGCGCGTTCAAACCGTCGGATTCATTGGCCCCGGTGGCCAAACGACTGGGCGAACTGCTGGGCCGCGAAGTGCCGCTGGTCGCCAACTGGGTCGATGGGGTTGACGTGCAGCCCGGCCAACTCGTGCTACTGGAAAACTGCCGCGTGAATGTGGGTGAAAAGAAAAACGCGCCCGAGCTAGCCAAAAAACTCGCAGCCCTGTGCGACGTCTTTGTGCACGACGCCTTTGGCACCGCGCACCGCGCCGAAGGCACCACCTACGGCATCGCGCAATACGCGCCCATCGCCTGCGCCGGTCCCTTGCTGGCGGCAGAGATCGACGCCATCAACAAAGCCCTGGCCAACCCCAAGCGCCCGCTGGTGGCCATCGTGGCGGGCTCCAAGGTGTCGAGCAAGCTGACCATTTTGCAGGCGCTGGCGAAAAATGTGGACCAGCTGATTGTGGGTGGCGGCATTGCCAACACCTTCATGTTGGCCTCCGGCCTGAGCATTGGCAAAAGCCTGGCCGAGCCCAGCCTGGTGGCCGATGCCAAAGCCGTGATCGACGCCATGAAGGCGCGCGGCGCCGAAGTGCCCATTCCCACCGATGTGGTCTCCGCCAAAACGTTTGCCGCCGACGCAGTCGCCACCGTCAAGGCAGCTTCTGAGGTGGCCGAAGACGACCTGATTCTGGACATCGGCCCGGTCACGGCGGTCAAGCTGGCCGAACAACTCAGGAATGCCGGAACCATCGTCTGGAATGGTCCGGTCGGCGTGTTCGAGTTTGCCGCTTTCGAGAACGGCACCAAGGTCATCGCCCACGCCATTGCCGAGTCTGCCGCCTTCTCAATAGCCGGTGGCGGCGACACGCTGGCCGCCATTGCCAAGTACGGCATCGAAAAAGACATTGGCTACATCAGCACGGGCGGCGGCGCCTTTCTTGAGGTGCTTGAAGGCAAAACGCTGCCCGCTTTCGAGATTCTGCAAAAGCGCGCCGCGGCTTAACGATCACAACTATCAGGAGACAACACCATGGCTTTCGTATCCCTTCGTCAAATGCTCGACCACGCCGCTGAAAACAACTACGGCGTGCCCGCTTTCAACGTCAATAACCTGGAGCAAATCCAGGCCATCATGGAAGCCGCTGCCGCCACCGACAGTCCGGTGATCTTGCAGGCCTCCGCAGGTGCGCGCAAATACGCCGGTGAAGCCTATCTGCGCCACATGGTGTTGGCGGCAGTGGAATCGTTTCCCGACATTCCCGTGGTGCTGCACCAGGACCACGGCGCCACGCCGGCGGTGTGCATGCAATCGATCCGCTC
>PFUD01000195.1:0-27225 GCA_002789915.1 Comamonadaceae bacterium CG_4_9_14_3_um_filter_60_33
AGCAAGGAGAAGCCAGAGGTCACGCCGAGGGTGAAGCCGAGGGTGAAGCCGCAGTTTTAACCCGCAGTTTTAACCCGCCAGCTCAACAAACGCTTTGGCCCCCTGAGCCCGGAGACAGCCCAACGCCTGCAAAGCGCCACCCCTGAGCAACTTGAAGTCTGGACAGACCGTATCCTTGACGCCCCCACGCTGGCGGCTGTGTTTTCAGAACATTGAAAGATCAGCATGCCCACCCTGCTCACCACTGGCCCGTTACTTGACCCCAAAAACGACTTCGTCTTCAAGAAGCTGTTTACCGAGGCTCCCACGCCACTGGCTGCACTGATCAACGCGGTGCGCTGTGATGATCCGCCCATTGAAGTGGTTGAAGTTCAGATTTCCTGATCTGCAAGGAATCGTGAATGGCATATTAGACCAAGCAAAAGATCATTTTGGCACCGGTTTGCGGGTGACAGAACGCTTGGTCAGTCAAGTCGGCGAGCAAGAGACCCAGTGCCTTGTCATGCGCCGGGGTTGCCATGCGATGGATGTTGATGGTCAACGTATTGGAGCGCTCGTCAGGCTCGATGTCACCACTGGAGACGAACAAAGCACGCACCAGCGCGCGGGCCTCATCCTCCTTGTTGAGGTGCTTGCGCAGCATCGCCACCTTCGCAGTGGCGGGGATCCATCGCAAGCACAACCTGTAAGCGCAACAGTGAGCCTCTGTCAGCCCCGATTGAACACTCAGCCTGCCTGCCGATCAGGCAAACAACCGGCCGTTTTGCCGTTATTTGGCGCAATGCACGGCGCGCAGCGCTGCTACGCTTGGTGCCTTGCGTTAGTCTGCCTGGGGAACCTGAGTTGAATTTAAAAACTTTTGACATTTACCCTAAAGTTTTTGGTGAACTGGCCGATAACCTGAATAACGGTGGCGCACTCCTTACAACTGGATCACCCCAACGTTTCGGCAAACGGCCGAGTTCATCAACTTTGCATTTAGGAGTTCATCATGGCACAAGTCATCAACACAAACTCACTCTCGTTGCTAACCCAAAACAACTTGAGTCTATCTCAATCGGCCATGAACACGGCGATTCAGCGCCTGTCGTCTGGCATGCGCATCAACAGCGCCAAAGACGACGCAGCCGGTCAGGCCATCGGGAACCGTTTTACAGCCAACATCCGTGGTTTGACCCAAGCCCAGCGCAATGCCAATGACGGCATCTCTCTGTCGCAAACCACTGAAGGCGCGTTGAACGAGGTCAACAATAACCTGCAACGGATTCGTGAACTGACTGTGCAGGCCGCCAACGGCTCCAACTCTGCCGCCGACAAGGTGTCCATTCAGGGTGAAATTTCGCAGCGTCTTGCGGAAATTGACCGTACGTCAGCACAAACCGACTTTAACGGTGTCAAAGTTTTGTCGTCCAACTCGGCCTTGGTTGTTCAGGTTGGCTCCAACGACGGTGAGCAAATCAGTATTGCCTTGAGCAAGATCGACTCCGGAACATTGGGCCTGACCGGCTTCAACGTTGACGGCTCTGGTTCGCCGAACACGGGTGCGACTGCTGCAGATTTGCTGGTCGCCGGCTTAGCCAAAGGCGCTACGACAAATGGTGTGACAACCTACGCGCGCACTTTAACAACGGCCGTGAATGGTGCCACATCAGCGGACATTCTTCCCACCATGCAGACCTCCGGTACCGTCGCCATCACGGGTGGTGCCACCTATACTTACGATGCCACAGCAAAGAGCTACACAGGCACCGAAACAGCTCGCAGCCAAGCAAATACACTCACCTCGATTACCCCTGCCGCAGGCACCACTGCGAGTGCGACGATCAAGCTTGGTACCGCGTCAACCAACGTCAACGTCGATAGCAACGGCACCATCACTGCCGCGGATGGCTCTGCGCTGTATCTGGATGCCTCCAACAATCTGACCGCGACTGGCTCGGGCACGACGGTTGCGGCGACTCTGGCAAATGTACTTGACGTCACGAACGGGATGTCAACAGTAGGCGACTCAATCACGTTCAATGCAACCGGCACCAAATACACTGCAGGCGTGATTGGCACGACGGGCAACAACACTTACAACGTGACTGGCGAGCTAGCCTCGGAAAGCGTGGTTGCTGCGTCGATCGCAAAAACTGGTGGCACTATCACTGACACGGCGACACTCGGAACTTCATACACAATATCAGCAGGTGGCGTTTCTAGCAATGCATTCATGGGAGCAAGTGGTTTGACAAAGACTGCCGCTGAAACGCTTTTCCTTAATGCCAATGGGGTGGTTACCGACAGCACTGCCAATAAGGTTTACGCCGATTCCACCAACCCTGGCAAGTTAACCATCAAAGCGGCCAGCGATTCCACGGCAACCGTCGATCCGCTGAAGGCGCTCGACGCTGCCTTGTCCAAGGTGGACGGTCTTCGCGGCACGCTTGGTGCTGTTCAAAACCGCTTTGACTCGGTGATCGCAAACCTGGGTACCACCATTACCAACCTGACGTCTTCGCGTTCACGCATTGAAGATGCTGACTACGCCACGGAAGTTTCCAACATGACTCGTGCGCAGATTCTGCAACAAGCCGGTACCTCGGTGCTGGCCAAGGCCAACCAGTCCACCCAGGGTGTGATGGCGCTGTTGCAATAAGCAAAAACGGCGCAAGCCAATAGCTATAGCAATAGCCAAGCCAATCGGGTCAACACCATTGACCCGATTGCGCTTTCCACTCCCGCCTGGCTACACTGCCAGGCTTGAACGGAAAGCGGTTTTGACAGGAGAATGATCATGGCAATTTCAAGCATCCCGATGCGCCCGGCCGAGGGCTTTCAGCCCAGCCAGCTGTTGGCCCAGACTGTGGCAAATAGCCGCGCGCAGACCGCAAGCTTGAGCCCGCGTGCTGTTGCCGCTTCAGCTGACGCGCAGAGCTTGCTCGCCGCCCAAGCTTCCAAAGAGCCGAGTGCGGCAGAGTTCAAGGCCGCCGAAGTCCGCGCAGGCGAAACCGCCCGGCTCAGCGCCGAGCAAACGCTGCAGTCGCTGCAGGAAATCAACAAGGTCATGGACGCGCTGTCGATCAGCGTGCAGTTCCAGGTGGACCCTGACTACGATGCAGCCATCATCCGGGTGGTGGACCAGCAAAGCGGCGAAGTAATTCGCCAGTTTCCGTCAGAAGAAGCTGTGCGAATGGCCAAGGCGCTGGACAACCTCAAGGGCCTGTTATTTGCCCAGACTGTCTGAGCCTCCAACGCAAAGGTAAAACACCATGGCTACCATATCATCCCTGGGCATTGGCTCCAATCTTGACCTCACAACCCTGCTGGCCAACATCAAGAACGGCGAACAGGCACCGCTGGTGGCACTGCAAAAGCAGCAAACCGTATTCACCGCCAAGCTCAGCGCCTATGGCCAAATCAGTAGCGCCCTCAGCGCTTTGCAAACCGCCTCAGAGGCACTGGCCAAACCCGAGCTTTTCACTGCTGTCAAGGCCAGCGCCAGTGACAGCACCGTGGTATCGGCCAGCGCTGCGGCCAGTGCCAGCAGCGGCGTGTATTCGCTCAATGTGACGCAACTCTCGCAAGCCCAGTCGGTGGCAGCCGCTGGCGTGGCTGATACCAGCACCGCCATTGGTGCGGCGGTCACCAGCACGCTCACGCTCGACTTTGGCACCATTTCAGGTGGCACGCTTGACCCTGCCACTGGCAAATACACCGGTGCCACCTTTAGCGCAGATGCCGCACGCACCGCCACCAGCATCACCATTGACAGCAGCAACAACACGCTGGCTGGCATTCGCGATGCCATCAACGTCAATGCCGACATTGGCGTGACGGCGTCCATCGTCAACGACGGCAGCGCCACACCCAACCGGCTGGTGTTTACCTCCAAGCTGACGGGTGAGACATCGAGCATGCGCATTGCCGTGACCGGGGATGCCACTTTGGCCAGCTTGTTAAACCACGACCCCGCAGGTTTGCCAGCAGCCCAGTTGCAGCAAACCGTGGTGGCTCAAAACAGCCAGCTCACAGTCAACGGCATTGCCGTCACCAGCGCCAACAACACGGTGGTAGATGCCGCACCGGGTGTGACCATGACCCTGGCCAAAGTGGGTACCAGCACGCTGACAGTGAATAACGACACTTCCAGCGTAGAAACAGCCGTCAACAACTTTGTCAAGGCCTTTAATAACTTGCAGTCGGTGGCCTCAAAATACACTACTTTTGATGCCGGCAAGGCGACCGGCGGTGCTTTGCTGGGCGACTCGGTATTGCGCAACATTCAGGTGGGCATTCGGTCTGCCCTCAGCAGTGCCCAGACCGACGACGGCAGTGGCCTGACCATGCTGTCGAACATTGGCGTGTCATTTCAAAAAGATGGCACGCTGACCACAGATGCCACCAAGCTCAAGGCGGCCCTTGACGGCAAGATGAGCGGCGTGGCCAGTCTGTTTTCTGGCAGCGCCGGTGTGGGCGGCTACGGCACGCAAATGGCGGCGTTGATCACCAGCTACACCGAAACCGATGGCACCTTGTCGTCAGCCACCAAGGGCATCAACACCCGGCTTGACACCCTGAGCGTACGTTATGACAAGGCTCAGGAGCGCATCGACGCTACTGTCGCACGCTACAAGGCACAGTTTACGCAGCTCGACCTCATGATGAGCCGCATGACAGCCACCAGCAGTTACCTGACGCAGCAATTTGAACTCATTAACGCACCAACCAAATAAGGTGAACAACATGTACGAACGCAATGCCATGGCCCGCAGTGGTGCCAATGTTTATGCCCGCGTGGGCCTGGAAAGTGGCGTGATGAGCGCGTCGCCGCACCAGTTGGTGTCGATGCTGTTCAACGGCGTCAAGGCCGCCATCACCATGGCGCGCCACCACATGGCGCACAACGAAATTGCTGCCAAGGGCAAGGCTATTTCAAAAGCCATCAACATCATCGACAACGGTCTCAAGATCAGTTTTGAGGCCGACGCCAGCAACCCGGTCGGCGAAGCGCTGGTGGCCAACCTGATGGCGCTGTTTGACTACACCGTCAAGTGCCTGCTGCGCGCCAACCTGCGCAATGACCCGGCCCTGCTTGACGAAGCCGAGCGCCTGCTTGAGAGCATTGGCTCGGCCTGGCGCGAAATTGATCCCAACAACATGCCGCAGGCGCAAGCATCTGGCAACGATGCAGCGCCGGTGCGTTTTTCAGCAGGAGCCTGACATGGCCTCAACCAGTGAAGTGATGCATTATTACGAGCAAATTGCCCCGCTCACCGAGCGCATGCTGGTGCTGGCGCGCGACCGCCACTGGGGCGAGTTGCCGCCCCTTGAAGAACAACAAAGCAGCATGGTGGACCGCCTCAAGGAGATCGAGCCGCTGGAGTCTTTGGATGAGTCGCAAGTGGCGCGCAAGTACCAGTTGTTGGTCTGGATCAACGGTTGCCAGGCCGAGATTTACAGCATTTTGATGCCGCAACTGCGCGAGCTGGGCAAGACAATTAAAAGCCTGGCCTCGCAGCAGCTGTTGATGAAAACCTACGGCGGGCCAAATGGGCCGGTTTCCTGAGCCACTTTCATGAGCGGTGTCACGCCGCTGATTGACACCCTGCTGGCCACCCGGCTGGCGCAGCGTGTTGACCTGGTGCCACTCAAGGGGCAGGTTGACATTGGCGGCTCAACCGCAGCAACGCCGCTGCAAAAGGTCGCCAACGACGTGCGCCTGAACTCGCGTGAGGGGCTGCAGCAGCAGCTTGGCGTGCTTTTGAACGCCGATGCACGCAACGCGCAAGGCGCGGGTAGCCAAGGTGCCGACGCCAACGTCACCTTGAGCGCCATGGCACGGGCACTCAGCGCCGTGCTTAACACACCGACCAGTTCGCCGTCGCGACTAATGACCGCTGCAACTTTGTGGCCCGACCAGTCCACTCCCCCCGACACGCCCAAATTGGCGGCCACGTTGGTGCAGGCCGTCACCGGGTCAGGCTTGTTTTATGAAGCGCATCTGAAGCAGTTGGCCACCGGCACGCGCACCTTGGCACAAATGGCCGACGAGCCGCAGGCGCAACTGCACAAGCTGGCACCAGCTCTGGCGGGCGAGCAGGCACCCGAGCAAGCTGCTGCCACCCCAGAAAAAAGTGCTGCCGTTCACCCCGAATCGCTTGGGCTGGTGCGCCAGCAACTCGAATTGCTGGCGCAGCCGCTGTTGCGCTGGAGCGGCCAGGCCTGGCCCGGCACCGCCATGGACTGGGACATTACTGAAGAGCAAGAGGCCCCTCAAGGTGCCGAAGACGACGCAGCGCCAGCGCGCCGCTGGAGCACCCGCGTGGCGCTGAGCTTGCCCACGCTGGGCGCAGTAGAGGCGCGCCTGAGCATTGATGGCGCCACGCTGCAACTGCACCTGCGCGCTGCCGAGCCGGCCACGGTCAGCCTGCTCGACGCCGCCGGTACCGAGTTGCCCGCGCGCATGGACGCCCAAGGCCTGCAATTGGCCACGTTGCACATCGACGGGCTCGAATCCACGCCTGAACAAGCGCCATGAACCAGCCGCAACCGCCTGACCGCATCAGTGCCGTGGCACTGTCGCACTCTGCCAAAGATTTGACGCCCGTGGTGGTCGCCAAGGGCTATGGGGTGGTGGCTGAATCGATCATTCGGGTGGCGCGCGACAACGGTTTGTACGTGCACTCATCACCTGATCTGGTGCGGCTTTTGATGGATGTTGACCTCGACGCGCGCATTCCACCGCAGTTGTATGTGGCCGTGGCAGAATTGCTGGCATGGCTGCACAAAATTGAACATGGCAAGGCGACAGCCGATTACATTGACGCCATCAATCGCCAGGATCGGAACGCACCTTGAGTGAATTCCAAATATGAACGAAGAACTTATTAACCAGCCCTACCTGACGCCCAACGAGGTGGCTCAACAAATGATGGTGTCACCGGTCACGGTGCGCGGCTGGGCCCTGAAAGGCATCTTGCAGGCCGAGGTGACGCCGGGCGGACACCGCCGGTTTCGCCGCGAAGAGGTTGCGCGTTTTGCCCGCCAATGGAACCCGGCCGGCAAAAAAGGGCCGCTGCGCGTGCTGATTGTTGACGACGACCGCGCGCTGGCGGGGTATTTGAAAGAGCTGCTCGACGACGGCAAGGACCGGTGTGTGGTGGAGACCGCCCATGACGGCTTTGAGGCCGGCCGCAAGGTGCATAGCTTCGCCCCGGACATCCTCTTGCTTGACTACATGATGCCGGGCATCAAGGGCAGCGAAGTCTGCCGCCAAATTAAACAGTTGCCGGGCCATGCCGATGTGCGGGTGATCGCCATGAGCGGCTACATCACGCCCGACATCGAGACCGAAATGCTCGCTGCTGGCGCCGAGTGCTGCATGGCCAAGCCGGTGGATGTTTCGCGCCTGCTTCAAATCATGCATCTTGAGGCCTAGCAGACGTGCCAGAAGGTCCGAACACTGGCGCAGTGCCAGCCTCCGGGGTACGCGACTTATTTGACCGAAAAAGCATATCGGACAACGGTCAGCCCATGCGCGGCAAGCTCATTTTTCTGGCCCTGCTGGCCCTGCTGGCCCTGCTGGCCCTGATCAGTTCCTTTGATCAAACCACGTTCGAGGCGTCTTACCCGCTCCACATGGCCCTGGAATTTGCTGCCGTGGTGCTGGTGGTGCTTGCTTTTGCGGTGGTCTGGCAAACCCCTGCCAGCATGGTGTCACGCTCTTACCTGTTCATTGCCATTGGGCTTTTGGCGTCAGGCTGGTTCTCTTTTGCACATGCGGTGCTTACCAGCGGCGTGCCCGAGGCAGCGCTTACCTTAACCTTGGCCCAGGGCGACGCCATGTTGCTGGCCGGACGTTTGATCTTGGCAGTCAGCTTGCTGGGCGTCAGCTTTTTCCCGGCGATGCGCCCCGCCACACAAGCGCAGCGCTATGGCATTTTTGCCAGCTACACCTTGGTGTGCGTGCTGGCGAGCGTGGCGATATTTTTATACGGCAACCCCTTGGGCAGTGGCTGGGCGTGGTCGATTCCGGGGTTGCTGGTGTTGGCCAGTTGGCGCAGTTACCAAAACACCAGACGCTCGGCCGACAAGTTCACATCGACCCTTTTTATTGCGATGGCCACAGTCACCTTGGCTGAGTTGTTATTGAGTCCCCCTGACAGCGGCACCCGCGCGCGCGACCTGCTTGGGCATGCCTACAGACTGCTGGCCTACGGCATTTTTTACCAAGCCATGTTTTCCGCGTGTGTGACCCGCGCTTACGACAATTTGTCTGCCCAAGTACTGACGCGTCGCAAGACTGACCAAACCTTGCGCACCCAGGCCATGGCACTCAACGCCACGGTCACGCCGATCTTTGTGGCCGACCCGCTCGGCGCGCTGGTCTGGCGCAACCGGGCCAGCAAGGCGCACGAAGCGCCGAATGCAAACGACAAAGAAACCCGCAACTCGCTGTTTGAAACGCCCATTACCCCTGATGTCGCTCAGAGCCAGGAGATGCGCCGCTTGCTTGAGGCGGGCAGCATCTGGCATGGCCGGATTCGCATGAAGAACCCGCAGGGCAAAGAGATTGTGCTGGACCGCACGGTGACGCCGGTGCGCGATGAACTCGGCGCACTGCACGGTTACATCGCTGTGTCAGAAGACGTGACCGAGCGCGAATTTGCCGAGATTCGCTACAAGCGGGTGCTCGACATGTCGATTGATGGCTTCTGGATTGCCGACGCAAATGGCCAGTTGCGCGAGGTCAATGAAGCCTTTGTCAGACTCACCGGCTACACGGCGACCGAACTTCGCACCATGCACATCAACCAGCTCGAAGACGGCCGCCATGCGGATGTCGTGCAGCAGCGCCTGGCAAGAACGGTGCGGCTGGGTAAAGAGCGCTTTGAGGGTCGACTGCGGCACAAGACGGGTCAGGAATTTTTTGTCGATGTGACCGTGATGTATGACCCCGAGTACCAACTTTTTTTCGGCTTTGTGCATGACCGAACCGAAATGGTGCAAGCTGCAGCCACCCGCAGAGCGCTTGAACGCCAACTACAGCAATCACAAAAAGTGGAGCAGCTCGGGCAGTTGACCGGAGGCATTGCGCACGATTTCAACAACAGCCTGGCGACCATTCTGGGCTACTCGCGGCTGGCGCTTGAGCGCTTTGTGCCCGACCGGCAAAGCAAGCTGGCCAACTACCTGGGCGAGGTGGTGGCCGCTAGCGAACGCGCCCGTGACCTGATTGCCAAAATGCTCAGCTTTGCCAGCAACCGCCCCAGCCTGGGCGCAGAAGTTATTGCAGCCTCGGTGGTGGTGCAGCAGGTAGCGGAGATGATGCGGGTGTCGATACCCGCTGGCATTGAACTCAAAACCTGGATCGAGGACGATGTGGTCATCCGCGTTGACCCGGGCGAGCTTAGCCAGGTGCTGGTCAATCTGGTGATTAATGCGCGTGATGCCATCGGCGAGCACGGCACCATCGACATTCGGGTGCGTCGCGTTGGGGTGCAAGGCCAGGTGTGTGCGGCCAGCCATTCCAGTGTGTCTGGCACGTTTGCCGCCGTAGAAGTGTCAGACAGTGGCGCCGGGATAGCAAAGGCGCACATGTCACGCCTGTTTGACCCCTTCTTCACCACCAAGGAGGTTGGCAAGGGAACCGGACTGGGTTTGTCAATGGTGCAGGGTATTTTGCGGCGCTCAAACGCGTATGTGATGGTTACGTCCGAGCCCGGCCACGGTAGCAGTTTCAAGCTGCTTTTTCCGCTTGTATCGGCGAGCGTTGCCGTGTGTACCGACCAGGAGGCCAAGCCAAGTGCGCCACTGGTTTCCGGCAAGCGCGTCTGGGTGGTTGACGATGAACCCTCGGTGGCCCGCTACCTTGGCGAGTTGCTGAAGGATTGGGGCTATCAGACGCGGCTGTTCAACCATCCGTCGCAGATGCTCACAGCGTTTGAAATCGAACACAACGATGTTGATCTGATCATCTCCGACCAGAGCATGCCTGGCATGACGGGCCTGACCTTGTCGCAGCGGCTGCTTGCCATCAAGCCGGCCCTGCCGGTCATTTTGTGCAGCGGCTACACCGACGCCTGCAGCCGCAGTGAAGTGCAGCGCCACGGCGTGCGTCGTTACCTGATGAAACCAATCAATCCCAAGGAGCTGCGTGAAGCGCTCACAGAAAACTTGCACACCCAAACCAGAGATGCCACCAAACAACAGCATTCGCCAATTGCTTGAGCTAACGCAATAAAACCGCTCATATCGCTTTAAACGCTCAATTCTTTGGATACACTTGTTTACGAAATTTACTTCTGCAAAGGTTTTATGCTTTTGCAGAGTAAAGATTCAGGTCTTTGCAGATGGCGCATAAAAGGAAAGGTCCTTGCGGCTTTGCAAAAAATTTAAGTCGTCACACTGGGAAATCAAAATGATCAACACTGGTAACACGCAAGAAATTGGTGATTTAAACCTGGCCTATCTGCTGCTGGCACAGCGCCTGGTTCGTGAAGATGTTGCATCTGCCATGTTTCGTTTGGGCATGAGCCGTGAGCTGGCTGATTTGCTTGGCAAACTCTCACTGGCCCAGACCGTCAAATTGGCATCTTCGAGCCTGCTGTTGTGCCGCTTCAGATTTGACGATCATCCCATTGTGTCAGCCCTGTCGAACGACGCAAAAGACATGAGCCTACAGCAAGCGCATACTGCCATCCTGATGGCCCAGCAACCCGCCTACGCTACAAATTAACGTCCCTCGCCGGTCTTTTTCATGTGCGTTAAAAGCGTCATCCGCGAGGCGAAAGACATCGCCTTAGCCATGGAGCTGATCCACCTGGGTGCGCGCCTACAGTTTCTGGAAGCCGAAACCAGTCTGAGCCGGGACCGCTTAATCAGACTGTACAAAGAGATCAAGGGTGTTTCCCCACCCAAAGGGCTGCTGCCCTTTTCCACCGATTGGTTCATGACCTGGCTGGCCAACATCCACTCGTCAATGTTTTACAACATTTACCGGTTCATGCTGACCCAGGGTGGTTGCGATCGCATTACCGCGGTGATCAAAAGCTACCGGCTTTATCTGGAACAGATCGCGCTACAGGGTGGCGAACCCATTCTTGATTTCACCCGCGCCTGGACCCTGGTGAAGTACTTTGACAGCGACATGCTGCAGCTCAGCACTTGCACGCATTGCACAGGCCAGTACGTGGCGCATGCCCACGACAGCCAGGTCAACTATGTTTGCGTGCTGTGCCGACCACCCTCACGCGCTGGCAAGACGGGCAAGGCCAGGCAACTGGACCATGCCGCGCCGATCTGCACCAAGGAAGACCAACAGACACCCTCGTCGTCGCAGTGGCTGGCGCAGGTGATGGGTGCCATTCGAACCGATGGGCCTTGAGCCGATAACGAAAGAACAACGTGCTTGTTATTGTTGGTTATGTCATTGTCTTGTTGTCCGTGTTTGGCGGTTATGTGATGATGGGTGGGCATTTGGGCGTGCTGTACCAGCCGCTTGAGTTACTGATCATTGGCGGCGCAGCCGTGGGCTCCTTTGTTGCGGGCAATGACAGCAAGACCTTGCGTGCCACCATGAAGCAGCTACCCAAACTTCTGAGTAACTCAAAAAGTCACGACAAGGCGCTTTACATGGAGCTGCTGGCCTTGCTGTATGTGCTGCTGGCCAAGGGTCGCAAGGACGGCATGATGGCGCTGGAGTCTGACATTGACGACCCGCACAACAGCGCTATTTTTGCGCCTTACCAGGTCATCCTGAATGATGCGCCGGTTATCGAGTTCCTCACCGATTACCTGCGCCTGGTGGTCAGTGGCAATACCGACCCGTTCGAGATTGGCGAACTGATGGAGCACGAGCTCGACACCTACGAGCATGAGCGCCAGGTACCGGCGCACAGCCTGGCCCGGGTGGGTGATGCGTTGCCGGCGCTGGGTATTGTTTCTGCTGTGCTGGGAGTGGTGCATGCGCTGGCCTCAGCCGACTTGCCGCCCGCAGAAATGGGGCAGCTGATTGCGCACGCCATGGTCGGCACCTTTCTGGGCATTCTGCTGTCTTATGGTTTTGTGTCGCCACTGGCAACCCTGATCGAGCACCATGTGTCTGAATCCCTCAAGGTGTTTCAGTGCATCAAGGTGACGCTGATGGCCAGTCTGAATGGCTACGCACCGCAGTTGGCCGTGGAGTTTGGCCGCAAAGTGCTGGACTCCACAGAAAGGCCTTCATTCATCGAGCTTGAGGGTCACGTTCGTGAAGTCAAAAACCGCTGACCCCATGCCTGGCACGCTGTCATGACAGAGGAAGCCCGCCGCATCATCATCAAGCGCCCGGTCAAGGCGGCGGCCCATCACGGTGGCGCCTGGAAAATCGCTTTTGCCGACTTCATGACGGCCATGTTTGCGTTTTTTCTGGTCATGTGGCTGCTCGGCAATTCTTCTTCGCAGCAGTTGGCCGGCATTGCAGAACAATTCAAGATGCCGCTCAAGACAGCCCTCATGGGTGGCCCCAAAAGCAGCACCAATATCAGCGTGATTCCGGGTGGTGGCGACCCGATGCAAATCACCGGCGAAGCCAGCGATCAAAATAACGCCAGTGGTGAATCGCAAGACATCCAGCGCCTCAATGCGCTGAAAAAGGAGATCGATACCATGATCGAATCCAACCCGGCGCTCAAGCAGTTTCGCAATCAGTTGCTGATCGACATCACGCCCGAGGGCCTGCGCATCCAGATTGTGGACAGCAACAACCGCTCGATGTTTGACCGCTCCAGCGCCGTGGTGGTGCCCTCCATGCGCACCATTTTGCAGGCCATAGGGCCGGTGCTGAACCAGCAAACCAACAAGATCACCCTATCTGGCCACACCGACGAGACGCTTTACACCAGGGGCGACAAGGCCTACAGCAACTGGGAGCTGTCAGCCGACCGGGCCAACGCCTCGCGCCGCGAGCTGATTGCCGGCGGCATGCATGAAGACCGGGTGATCAGGGTCATTGGCGTGGCTTCAAGCATGCATCTGGACAAGAAAGACCCCTCGGCCGCCATCAATCGCCGCATCAGCATCGTGGTGTTGAACCACCAGGCTCAAGCCGACATTGAACGGGCCAACACGGCTTTGCCAGTGACCCTGCCGCTTAAGAACAATGCCGCTGATCAAATTAAAACTGATGCGGCCGGAACTGACCAAACTTCGGCTGTTGAACCCAAAAAACCACCCCAGTCATGAACGAAAGCAGGACGCCACATGGACATCAAGCAGTTTTATCAGGCTTTTTTTGAGGAGGCTGATGAGCTGCTGGCCGACATGGAGCGGCTTTTGCTGGGCCTGGACCTGCAGACGCCAGACAGCGAACAGCTCAATGCCATCTTCCGCGCCGCCCACTCGATCAAGGGCGGTGCCGCCACCTTTGGCTTTGCGGCACTGACCGACACCACCCATTTGCTCGAAAACCTGCTCGACAAGGCGCGCCACAGCGAGCTGACGCTCAACACCAGGATGATGGACGGTTTTCTGGAAACCAAGGACGTCCTGCAAAAACTGCTTGAAGCCTACCGCTCTGACCAGGAACCCGAGCCTGACATGGTGGCGCGCAGCTGTGCGCATTTGCGCCAGTTGTCACTGGAAGCAGACCAACCGGCGCTGGCGCAAGCGCCAACTGCCATCACCCCAGTCGCCAACGCTCCTGTAACGGCCGTTCCTGCGGTGCAGCAGGCCGCTCCACGCGCCAGCGCCAGCCCTGTTCTGAAGGTGTGTTTTTCCAAAATTTCTGAAGGCGACGGCAAATCGCTCAGCGAAGAGCTGGCCAATCTGGGCACCGTGCTGGAGGCCACCCAAGACGCAGACAGCCTATGCGTCCGGCTAGAAACCACTTGTGATGCCGATGACATCCTGGCCGTGTGCTGTTTCATCCTGGAAGCCGATCAGATCGGGATCACCACCGAAGCAGCGCCCGAGCTTGCGCCCGTTGCCGAACCGGCACCGGCACCCACAACCCCGGCTTTACCCATGCATGCACCGGATGTGCACGTCAGCAGCCCAACCAAAGCCGCCCCGGCGCCAGTTGCCGCATCGAACGCCACCAAGGAGTCTGGCTCCATCAGGGTTGATGTGGAAAAGGTGGACCAAATCATCAACCTGGTCGGCGAACTGGTGATTACCCAGTCAATGCTGACTCAGGCCGCCTTGTTGTTGGACCCGGTTGAGCATGAGCGCCTGCTGAGCTGCATGGGGCATCTGGAGCGCAACGCGCTGGCCCTGCAGGCATCGGTGATGTCGATCCGGATGATGCCGATGGACTACGTCTTCAGCCGTTTTCCGCGCCTCATCCACGACCTCTCCGCCAAGCTTGGCAAGCAGGTGAATTTAGTGACAGTCGGCAAGGAAACAGAGCTTGACAAGAGCCTGATTGAGCGTGTGATTGACCCCATCACGCACTTGGTGCGTAACAGCCTGGACCACGGCATTGAAAGCCCTGAACTGCGCGTGGCCGCTGGCAAGGATGCCGCTGGTGAGTTGACGCTGTCTGCGCAGCACGAAGGCGGCAGCATCGTGATCGAGGTGCGTGACGATGGCGGCGGATTGCCGCGAGAAAAGATTCTGGCCAAGGCCCTGCAGCAGGGCATGTCGGTGTCCGAAAACGTTGCCGACGAAGACCTTTGGCCGCTGATTTTTGCACCAGGTTTCTCTACCGCCGAGGTGGTGTCGGATGTGTCGGGAAGAGGCGTTGGCATGGACGTTGTCAAACGCAATATTCAGGCAATGGGCGGCCATGTCGAGATTTCGTCCAAGCGTGGCCGCGGCACCAGCATCAAGATTGTGCTGCCCCTGACGCTGGCCATTCTGAACGGCATGTCGGTCAAGGTGGGCAGTGAAATCTACATCTTGCCGCTCAATTACGTGATTGAGTCGCTGCAGCCAGTGGCAAAGGATATTCGTTCGATCACAAGCAATGAACATGTGCTGCATGTTCGCGGTGAGTACCTGGCGCTGGTGGAGTTGCACAAGCTTTTCGACGTGTCCGACCCGGTGCGCGATCCGACCCAGGGCATTGTGGTGATATTGCAAACCGAAGGCAGCCGCTTCGCGTTGCTGGTTGACGAATTGGTTGGCCAGCATCAAGTGGTGGTGAAGAATCTTGAAACCAATTACCGCAAGGTCCCTGGCATTTCAGCAGCCACCATTCTTGGCGATGGCAATGTAGCATTCATTGTTGACGTGGTAAGCGTGCGCCAAATGGCACGCAATGGAGGTTTCTAGTAGTATCTGGTCCTTTCGGCGATTCCTGACATGATCAAAAAAATTAGCGTTGCGCAACTCAAGCCGGGCATGTTCGTCAAGGACATGGACTGCGGCTGGATGGAACACCCCTTTTTGACCGACTCGTTTACCGTGCGCAGCGACAAAGACATCGAGAAAATGATCGCGAACGGCATTCACGAGCTGTACATTGATTCAGAAAAAGGACTCGATGTGGTCGACGCCCCCACCAGCATCGAGGTTGAAGAAACCATCACGCGCAAGATCATTGAGGTGGCCAACAAGTTCAAAGAGGTTGAAGCAGTTTCACTGCACGATGAGTTGCCAAACGCCAGGCGGGTGCGTGACGAAGCCAACCAGGTCATCGGTGAGTTAATGATGGGCGTGCGCCAAGGCAAGAAGGTGGAGACTGAGCGACTTGATCCGGTGGTGAACCGCATGTCGGAGTCGATCCTGCGCAACAAGGACGCGCTTGTGAGCCTGTGCCGCATCAAGGAAAAGGACAACTACACCTTTCTTCATTCGGTCAGTGTTGGCGCACTGCTGATGTGTTTCACGCGCGTGTTCAGACCCAAGCCGGATGACATGGAACTGGTCGGCATTGGCGGCATGCTGCACGACATTGGCAAGACCATGGTGCCAGACAGAATCCTGAACAAGCCCGGCGCTCTGACGCCCGAGGAGTTCGTGACCATACAAATGCATGTGCAGCATGGCCAAAATATTTTGTCGGGTGCGCGCAGCATCAGCCAGACCTCGTTCGACGTGGTAGCCCAGCACCACGAACGTTACGACGGCACGGGCTACCCACTCAAGCTCAAAGGCGCCGAGATGTCGGTCTACGGACAGATGGCGTCGATCGTCGATGTCTATGACGCCATGACGTCGAACCGTGTCTATCGCGTGGGCATGGACCCAACCCTGGCCGTCAAGAAGATGTTTGAATGGAGCCGCTCGCACTTTGACCCGGAGCTGATTCAGATTTTTGTGCGCAGCATTGGCATTTACCCGGTGGGCAGTTTAGTTATGCTCGAAAGCAAACGGCTTGCGATCATTCTGAACCAGGACGGTCGTGATTTGACCCGGCCCGCAGTGCGTGCCATTTACGACGCCAACAAGCGCTGCTTCATCGCGCCGCAAGACATTGACCTGTCAGCCAATCTGGGGCGAGGTGGCGGCGACCGCATTACCAGCCCTGAGTCATCCACCAAGTGGGGCATCGACGCCCATCAATTCCTTTAACGTGAATTAACCGTGCCCTGCGCAATGAGCTTCACTGCAGTGTGGCGCGCAGGCGGCTGATGGCCTGGCTGTGGAGTTGGGAGACACGCGATTCCTTGACGCCCAGCACCGCACCAATCTCGCGCAAGTTGAGTTCTTCGTTGTAGTACAGGTTCAGCAACAGGCACTCGCGCTCTGGCAAGCGTTCAATGGCAGCCATCAATTCGCGTTTGAAATCACCTTTGAGCAACTGCGTCAGGGGTTCGTCAAGCAGGCACTCGGCGCCCTGATTCTGGCGGTCAAGGTAGCTGTTTTCATCTTCGCCACGGTCATAGTCCTCGTAATAGACCAGCTGTGCGCCCTGAATTTCTTGTAACAGTTGCTGGTAGGCGGCGAGCTCCATGTGCAGTTGCTGCGCGATCTCACGTTCGGTGGGTGCGCGCCCGAGCTTTTGTTGCTGGGCGTGGATGGCGACCGACACTTGGCGCGTGTATTGACGCAAGCCGCGCGACACCCAGTCGTTGGCACGCAGTTCGTCAAGCATGGCGCCGCGAATTCTTTGGCTGGCATAGGTCTCGAATTTGGCGACATGGTCATCCTGAAACCGTTTGGACGCTTCAAGCAAGCCCATCATGCCGACCTGAATCAGGTCATCAAGCTCCACACTGGCAGGTAGTTTGGCGATCAGTTGCAGGGCCAGGCGCCGCACCAGCGGTGCGTATTGCCTGAGCATCTCGGAGGTGCCTGATTGATCGATTTTTCCCTGGGCCGTGTACATTGGGGATTCCTTCTGCATTTATAAAATTTCAGTGCAGCGCCAGCGTCGGCCCGGTTGCGTTGCTTGCTGCCAGCGCTGGCCGCACCGCCCGTGCCGGACCCTGCGGTGAACGCCATGGCCACTGGCCCAAATCAGCAGCAATCTGAAAAAAGTCGGCCGCCGCGGGGCTGGTTCGGTAGGCCTCAACCACGGTCAAATTCAAGCGCTGGGCTTGCAGCATTTGCGGGTCGGCACGCACCCAGCCGGCCGAAGCCAGTGTCATGGCCAGGTAGCGGCCACTGGTTTGGGCAAGATTGACCAAAATGCGTTCGGCCTGGCTGGCGTCGGTGGCACAGTTGACCAGCATGTGCACGCACTGTAGCGCATGGGCGTAATGAAGTTTTTTGACGCAGGCATAAGAGGCCTTGATGGACGTAGCGCTGGGTTGCAGCACGACCATCACATGGTCAGCCTGCGCCGCCCAGGCGCTGAGCGCGCCTTGCGGGTCCAGTACGGCATCGACCAGCAGCAGCCGGCCAGCACACTCGGCCGGCGTGGGGGGCGCGGCACTGCGCTCATCATGCAGCAGCACATCGCGACCCTGCTGTCGCAAGGCCGCAGCCAGGTTTTGCGCCACGCTGGTAGCGCCGACGGTGGGGCCGCTGCCCACCACCGCCAATTTTTGTCCGGGGCTGTTGGCCATGAGTTGGCGCAAGCCGTCTGCCTGATCAACTTTGATGGGGTTCATGAGCGACTTTCCCGAGATTTCTTGACCGGCACTTTGGCCGGCACTTTGGCCGGCGCCTTGGCAGCAAGTTTGGCCTTCACCCTGGTCTTCATACCGACCGGTGGCCGTGTCGCACGTCTTATTTTGGCCGTGGTCGTGGTCTCCGTGACCGTAGCCGCAAGCACAGCTTCAGACACAGCTTCAGACACAGCTTCAGACACAGCTTCAGACACGAGCTCTGGCACGGTTTCAGGTGCGCTATCAGCAGGGCTTGGCTCGGGTGGCAGCAGGGCCATGGCGCCCATCAATTGTTTGCATTGGTTCTGCAACTGTTCATAAAGCGCCTCGGCAGCCACCTTGGCGGCTTGCGGATCAAGCGCTACCGGCAAAGGTTCAACTTCGACCTCAGCCGGAACAAACAGTGAACTGTTGCTTCTGGTCTTGAAGACAAGATCGACCAGCGCAGCCCGCTTGATGGTCAACAGGTTCTCGGGCACTTTTTGGCCGTTGGAAATGTAGTGCAGGGGCAATTGGTGCCGAATCGCCATGTCGATCAAAACGCCGGGGTGCGTGGCTTCATCCACTTTGGTAAAAATGCAGCCTGCCAGATCATCCGTACCGCCGCTTTTTCCCCCATGCCGGTAGGCCTGGATCACTTCATTCAGGGTGTCGCCATGGCTCGAGGCGTTGAGCAGCAAGAGGCGCTTGACCGGACGACTCGCGCCGCACAGCATGGAAATTTGCGTTGACACGGCACGGTCGCGCTGGCTCATGCCCACGGTGTCGATGAGCACCATGTGTTTGTCGCCGAGGTCATGCAGGGCGCGCTCCAGATCGCCAGCGTCTTTGACGGCATGCACCGAGACCCCCAGAATCTGGCCATAGATGCGCAGTTGTTCATAAGCGCCAATACGGAAGCCGTCAGTGGTGACCAGCGCCAGCTTCTTGGCGCCGAAACGCATCACGCAGCGTGCTGCGAGCTTGGCGGTGGTGGTGGTTTTGCCAACGCCGGTCGGCCCGGTCAGGGCATAGACCCCGCCGGCGTCCATCATGGCGTTTTCGTCTTCCAGAATGGGGAGTTGCCGCGCCAATTCAGACTTGACGTAGTCCATGCCCGCGGCAAAGTCATGGCCCTCGGGCAACTGGGCCAGAATGTCTTGCGCCAGGCGGGCGCTGAAGCCCGCCCGCAGCATGGGCCGCAAGAGTTGGCTGCGCAGCGGGTTGCTGTCCGGCTTGTCCGGCCGGGACATGCCGTCGAGCTTGTCTTCGATCATGCCGCGCATCGAATGAATCTCGCGCAGCAGACTCTCTTCGCGCTCGGAATTAGGTGCCGGCACAGCAGGTAGCACAGGTGCCGATTTGGGTCGCACAGGGGTCATCATCTTGACCACCTGCTCCTCCAGGGTCGCCAAAATTTCAACGCCGCTGCCGGTGACGCGGCTCGACAAAATGTAAGCGTCAGGACCCATTTGTTCGCGCAACAAACGCAGTGCCTGTCGGCTCGATGGCGCCGTGGCTTTAAAGGTTACCGTGCTGACTTCGGTGGCATTGCTCAAGCTCTTCCTCCAATCGTGGCTGTTACTTTGATGGTGCGGTTATCCGGTATCTCGGCTTGTGACAGCACTTTGAGCTGCGTCAGGTTGCGCCGCAAAAAGCGCGACAGCAAGACCCGCAGCGGGTGCTGAACCACCAGCACTGGCATCAGGCCCTGCTGTGCCTGGCGCTCCATGGCCGCCTGGGTTTCGCGCAGCAGGTTGTCGGCCAGGCCCGGCTCCAGGCCGCTGCTGTTGCTGAGCGCCTGTAGCAAGATACGGTCAAGCGAGCCGTCAAGGCCAATCACTTGCAGCGCTTCATCGCCCGGATAAATTTGCTGGATGATGGCGCGCCCCAGTGCCAGTCGGATCAGTGACGTCAGCTCGGTGGTGTCCGTGACGGTGCCGGCGTGCTCCGCCAGCACCTCAAGAATGGTGCGCATGTCGCGTATCGGCACTTCTTCATCGAGCAGGTTTTTCAGCACTTTTTGCACGGTGGTGAGCGACATGCTCTTGGGCACCAGGTCTTGCACCAGCAGTGGCGAGTCTTTGCCGACGTGGTCGAGCAACTGCTGCACCTCCTGGCGCCCCAGCAGCTCTGCGGCGTGGGTGTGAATCAGGTGATTCAGGTGCGTGGCTACCACGGTGCTGGCATCGACCACGGTGTAACCATAAATCTGAGCCTGTTCGCGCAGGCTGTTGTCAATCCAGATGGCGGGCAGGCCAAAGGCCGGGTCGGTGGTGGGCGTGCCTGGTAGCGTGGCGCTGACCTGGCCGGGGTTGATGGCCATCCACTGGCCCGGTATGGCTTCGCCCTGCCCTATTTGCACGCCCTTGAGCCGGATCACGTAGGCATGGGGTTTGATCTCGAGGTTGTCACGAATGTGGACCACTGGCACCAAAAAGCCAATGTCCTGGGCGAATTTTTTGCGGATGCTTTTGATGCGGCCCAGCAGTTCGCCGCTTTGTGCCTTGTCCACCAGCGAGATCAAGCGGTAACCCACTTCCAGGCCCAGCGGGTCCACCAGCGCCACGTCATCCCAGGAGGCTTCCTGTTTTTCAGCGAAGTCTGGCGCTGCCACCGGGGCCGGCGCTTCTGCCGTGAGCGCGGTTGCAGCACGTTTAGCAACCCGTCTTCCAAGCCAGATCAAGCCACCGGAGATGAGCAGGAAAGCCAGGTTGGGCATGCCCGGAATAAGGCCCATGAGGCCAATGACACCGGCTGTGAGGAACAAAACCTGCGGATTGGCAAACAACTGGCCCGTGAGTTGCCCGCCCACGTCTTGGTCGGTGGCCACGCGCGACACGATCACACCGGCGGCCGTTGAGATCACCAGCGCCGGGATTTGCGCGACCAGGCCGTCGCCAATGGCCAACAGCGTGTAGGTGGTCGCGGCACTGGACAAGCTGAGGTCGTGCTGCGCCATGCCGACGATGAGGCCGCCAACAATGTTGATCACCATGATCAGCAAGCCCGCAATGGCATCGCCGCGAACAAACTTGCTGGCGCCGTCCATGGAGCCATAGAAAGCCGCTTCTTGTGCCACTTCAGCGCGGCGCTTGCGGGCAGCGTCTTCGCCGATCAGGCCGGCATTGAGGTCGGCATCAATGGCCATTTGCTTGCCCGGCATGGCGTCAAGCGTAAAGCGTGCGCCCACTTCGGCAATGCGGCCCGCGCCCTTGGTGATAACCATGAAGTTGATCACCACCAGGATGATGAAGACCATGACACCGACCGCAAAGTTGCCGCCCACCAGGAAATGGCCAAAAGCCTCGATGACCTTGCCGGCAGCATCCGGGCCGGTGTGACCGTCCATCAGCACGACCCGGCTCGACGCCACATTAAGCGACAGGCGCAGCAGCGTGGTAAACAGCAAGACGGCAGGAAAGGCCGCAAAGTCAAGCGCTTTCATGGTGTACATGCTCACCAGCAGCACCATGATCGACAGCGCAATATTGAAGGTAAACAGCAGGTCGAGCAAAAAGGCCGGCAGCGGCAGCACCATCATGCTCAGAATCAGCACCACCAACACCGGGCCGGCCAGGCCCTTGCCCTTCTCGCCCGCCATCATCGCGCTGAACATGCGCATGGTTGAACTGAAGGCGTTCATGCGGCGTGTCCTGGCATGTCAAGTGCTTCTGGCACTGGCAGATGGGCAGGCGGACTTGGCGGGGTGCCGCCCTCAAGGGCGAGGCGCTTGAGTTGATAAGCCCAGGCAAGCACTTCGGCCACGGCCGAATACAGCGCCAGCGGAATTTCGTGACCCAGTTCCGTGTGCCGGAACAAGGCACGCGTGAGCGGCGGTGCCTCAAGCACGGGAATGTTGTGCTCAATGGCCATGGCACGAATCCGCAGGGCCACCAGGTCGGTCCCTTTGGCCACCACGCGCGGCGCCCGCATTTCCTGGTCGCGGTACTGCAGCGCCACGGCAAAGTGGGTCGGGTTGGTGACAATGATGTCGGCCTTGGGCACATCGGCCATCATGCGGCGCTTGGCCATTTGCTGCTGCTGGCGACGGATTTGGGCCTTGACTTGGGGGTCTCCATCGTTTTCCTTTTGCTCCTGGCGCACGTCTTCGCGCGACATGCGCAGCTTGTGAGCATGACTCCAGAGCTGGTAGGGCACGTCAATGGCGACCACCAGCAACAAAGACCCAATGATCAGCGCGCAAGACCGGGCCACCAGATTCAAGGTGTGCGGCAGCGCGGCATGCACGGGTTCACTCATCAGCGCCATGATGTCGCTCAAATTGTTCATGATGACCCACGCGGCAATGGTGCCAATCAGCAGCGATTTGACGATGGTCTTGACCAGTTCAGCCAGCGATTCGCTTGAAAACATGCGACCAATACCGGCAATCGGATTCAATTTAGAAAATTTTGGGGCCAGGGATTTGCTGGAAATCAACCAGCCACCGAGCAGCATGGGAGCCAACAAGGCGGCCAGCAGCATCATGAACATCAGAGGCACCATGGCCTGCAAGGCGTGCGCCACCATGTTGCCAACATGCACCATCATGCGGGTGCTGTCAAAGGCAGAGGTGCGTTCGAACTGGAGCCCTTCGCGCATGGCGCTGCCAAATTGCTCACTGATTGAGCCCGACATGGTCCACAGGCCACCCAGTGCAGTGACCAGCATGATGAAGGTCACCAATTCGCGGGAACGAGCTACCTGGCCTTCGTCGCGCGCTTTTTGCAAACGCTCGGGCGAGGCCGGTTCTGTTTTCTCGAGATCACTTTCTTCTGCCATCAATGCTCCGAAGCCACAGACGCACTGCGCCACATGGTGTGATTATTGAGGCAGAGGCCCCGGCTTGATCAGGCGAACAAAGCAGGGTTAGGGCTGCTCATTTTGCAATCACGGCCATCAGGCTAGAACCCGAGGCTGGCCAGAAGATCATCAACCTGAGTCTGGTCGCTGAGCGTGTCGGGTGCACCCGGCTTGATGCGGGGTCCGTTGAGCAGCCCGGTGTCGAGCCCCTGGCGTTTTAGCTCGGGTGTGTTGTCCACCAGCAGTTGCAGCAACTGGGTTTCGACTTCCTTGATCAAATCCATCATTTTTTTGATGACCTGGCCGGTGAGATCCTGAAAATCCTGGGCCATCATGATTTCCATCAACTGGGCACTGGTGGCCTGCGCTTGCCGGGGAACCTCCGCCAGGAAGCCCCGGGTGTCGCTGACCAATTGGGCGGTATCCGCCATGGCTGTCGTCGTGGCCGACCCAGCGGCCCAACGTTGCGACAGTTCAGTGGCTTGCCTGGACAACTGGTCCTGAATGGGTTGCGCCACATCCACCGCGTTGAGTGCTCTTTCAGCGGCACGCTCGGTCATTTGGGCGACATAGGTCAGGCGGTCGCGCGCATCAGGAATTGCCTCGGCGGCGCGCGCAATGCCCTGTTCCAGCCCCAGTTCACGCATGCTTTCGAGCATCAGGCGGGTGAGCTGCCCGATGCGGACAATCAATTGGTCAGCAGAGTCGCCGTCAGCTGGTGTTAAAGCTTGATCCATTGTCATGACGCGCCCCCTTCCCTTTCTATTTTTTCAAAAATCTTGGTGATTTTTTCCTCGAGCGTGACCGCCGTGAACGGCTTCACTACGTAACCATTGGCACCGGCCTGGGCTGCGGCAATGATGTTTTCCTTTTTTGCCTCAGCCGTCACCATCAGCACCGGCAATTTGGCCAGGGCCGGGTCGGCGCGGATGGTCTTCAACATGGTCAGGCCATCCATGTTGGGCATGTTCCAGTCCGAGACCACAAAACCGTATCTGCCGCCCTTGATTTTTTCCAGACCGACGGCGCCATCTTCGGCTTCGTCAACATTGGCAAACCCGAGTTCCTTGAGCAGATTGCGAACAATCCGGCGCATCGTTGGAAAATCATCGACGACCAGAATCTTTATACTTTTATCAACCACGTTCACTCCAATTAAATGCCTGACAACACAAATACTTTTGAACCCGTTACTTTACACACGATTGCCTCGCTCACCCAACGATGACAAATACGACATCACGCGGTGGCTCATGTCGCGCAGCGGCACCACCTCGCAGGCGGCACCAAGCGCTATGGCTTCACGCGGCATGCCAAAAACCACACAACTGGCTTCGTCCTGTGCAAGGGTGAATGCGCCGGCCTGGCGCATCCGAAGCAGACCCGCTGCACCGTCCCGGCCCATACCAGTGAGCAGCATGCCGACCGCATTTTTGCCAGCATGCAGTGCCACCGAGTCAAATAGCACATCGACTGAAGGACGGTGCCGATTGACGCGCTCCTCCTGGTCCACCTGAGCCACATAATTGGCGCCGCTGCGTCTGAGCGACAAATGAAATTCACCCGGCGCAATGTAGACGTGTCCCGGCAAAATGCGCTCGCCCTGCACCGCCTCCGCGACCCGGACCCGGCATGCGTTGTCCAGCCGCTTGGCAAACGAGCGCGTAAAGCCGGCGGGCATGTGCTGCGCAATCATGATGCCCGGGCTGTCCGGCGGCAACGGTAGCAGGACTTCAAGTATGGCTTCGGTACCACCGGTCGAGGCCCCAATAATGATGAGTTTTTCGGTACTCAGCCTGGCGTTGTGGAGCATGGGTGCCTGGGGCTGTGGTTCATGCAGCCCGTCAGCGCTGCGGTGCTTTGCCAGCGGCAACCGGGCCACCGCTGCAATTCGAATTTTTCCGGTGATGAGTTCCGTGTAGGCCAGCAAACCATCACGAATGCCAAGGCGCGGCTTGGTGACAAAGTCGATTGCACCAAGTTCGAGCGCGCGCAGGGCCGCTTCTGAGCCGCGCTCGGTCAATGACGACACCATGACCACCGCCATGGGCCGCAAGCGCATCAATTTTTCAAGAAACTCAAGGCCATCCATGCGCGGCATTTCGACATCGAGCGTCATCACATCAGGATTGTGCAACTTGACGAGGTCACGGGCCTGCAAGGGGTCAGAGGCTGTGGCCACCACCACCATGTCGGGCTGGCTATTGATGATTTCGGTCATCAGGCTGCGTATCAGTGCCGAATCGTCCACGCAAATGACCGTGATTTTGCGCAGCGTCATTGCCAATCCCCTCCTTTGTTGGCTACGTTGCCGCGATGGTCGAGTTGCAGGGGCATCAGTTTGTCATCAAGCGACGCTTTGGCCAATGCCTGCACCAGCGCCTGCTCGTCGCGGCGCAGCAGCAGCGTGTCTTCCTGGCGGCGCAATCTGCGCAGTGCCACCCGGCCTGACATGGGGAAAAAATTGATCCGGCGGGGAAGCACACCCAGCAGGTCCTGCGCCACTACCGGAATTTGTTCGTTGTGCAAGAAGTGCAGCACAAATTCTGCATTGCGCTCGCCAATGTTGATTTTTGACAAACTGTTCATGACGGCGCCGCCGCCAAACACCTTGGCCTCCAGCCTGTCGCGACGGGCACCCGCCTTGAGCAGTTTACTCACCAGCATGGCCATGGCATAAGACCCATACCGCATGGCAGTTTTCGCACTGTATGTGGCACCCTCGGCATCTTCGGGCAGCATGAAATGGTTCATGCCGCCCACACCTGCCGTGCTGTCACGCAGGCAGGCGCAAACGCACGACCCCAACACGGTGGTCAACAGCATGTCACTGGACGTCACGTAGCATTGGCCGGGCATCAATTTGACAGCGTCCACGCCAAATTCGCGATCAAAGTAGTGCAAGTTTGCCGCTGGTTTCATGTCAAGCGGGTTCACGCTGCAGCCCTCGCGTGTTGGGAGATCAATTCGTAAACCGTCTTGCCGAGCAGGCGTAGCGGCAGATGGGTAGAAGAGAAATTTTCAGAATGTCCGGCAAACAGGAGGCCGTGCGGCTTGAGCAACGGCACGAACTTTCGCAAGATGTTTTCCTGGGTTTCCCGGTCGAAGTAAATCATCACGTTGCGGCAAAAAATGGCATCAAACGGCTCCTTCAAGGTCCAGCTCGGCGCGAGCAGATTCAGCTGCGCGAAAGTCACCATGGCAGCCACTTCAGGGCGAATCCGGGCTTCGCCGGCATGGTCTCCGGCGCCCTTCAAAAAGAAGCGCTTGAGCCGTTCTGGCGACAGCTTGCTGACCTGCTCGGCCGAAAAAATGCCCTCGGCACCAAGCTCGAGCACGTGCGTGTCAATGTCGGTGGCCACAACACGGGCCTGGCTTGCGCGGCTGCCAAGCGTCTCAATCAGGGTCATGGCAATAGAGTACGGCTCTTCCCCAGTTGACGCAGCCGAGCACCAAACCGTCATGGCGGGTCCACAACGTCGGGCGTGCTCGGCCAGCAGCGGAAAGTGGTGGGGTTCGCGAAAAAACGCTGTCAGATTGGTGGTCAAGGCATTGACAAACAACTGCCATTCGGCACCACGCGGGTCATTCTGCAGCAAGCCCAGATAGGTAGAAAAATCCGTTAACTTGAGTTTGCGCAGGCGCCGTGCCAGGCGGCTGTAAACCATTTGCCGCTTGTGTTCGCTCAAGGCGATGCCGGCACGTTGATGGATCAGCGTGCGTATTTTTAAAAAATCACTGTCGGTAAGGAGAAAATCCGGCCTGACGGACGAATTAACAGCGACGTTCGGGACTAGATTCATACGCTTTCGTGGTGTCGCCAGCGCAAGATTGGCTTTTTATGGAGCAAACAATTGATCCGCCTGCCAATGTACCCACAAAGACCTGAGTTCGATGGGCAAAGGACCACACCAAAAAGCCTCTTCTTTGAAGAATGCCGCCAAAACGGGCTTGCTTTACGCCACTGTCACGATACCGTCACAGCATCAGGATGCGAGGTAAAGTTTCGCCTCACCCAAACAGGTCAGGCCTCGTCCGATGGCTGGGCTTACGTGGCCGCCCACCCAATCGTCCATTGGCACGGGCTGCATCTGACTTCTCAGCCGTTACCGCCTTGCCGCCTATTTTGCCCATAGCCTGGGCCATCCAATGGCGCGATCCGAGGAATCCTTGAAGCAGCGCAGGAAGGTACAAATCAGCATCCAACAGCGGGAAGTGCAGACCAAGACCCGATGGCGAAATCTCGATATCCGCCAATTGAGGCGGCCGCGCTTCTTCCAGCCCTTGCGCATCGTGTGGCCTAAAGCCGATTTCAAGCCAGTACAGCACTTTGGGTGCTGAAGCGCAAGCCACTGTCTTTGTGCTCTGGAACGACGACAGCGTGCACCTGCTTGGCCGCGCCGTGCACCTCACCGATGACAACCCGGTGCTCGGCAGCGACAGCGCCGCGTCGGCCAGCTACCGCTGGCACATGACG
>PFUD01000195.1:27246-41344 GCA_002789915.1 Comamonadaceae bacterium CG_4_9_14_3_um_filter_60_33
ATGACGCCCACCACCTGGGTTGAAGGCGGTCTGAACAGTTACACCGATGGCAGCAATGGGCCAGCCGTGGCCCTGACGCGTTGGTTTGGTGACACGTCCCTGCAAATGTTCGCCCGCAAAGGCGGCATCAACACCTTTGTTGGCCTAGAGTTAACCCTGCCGCTGACACCGCGCCAAGGTATGGGCGCTGCCCGCGTGCAATTGGGCGGCAACCCGCGCTATGCGCAACCCATTCGCACACTGTTGACCTCCGGCACAGATAAAGCCAATACCCAAAAACCTGGTGCCGTGCGCCCGGTTGATTTGAGCTACAAATCCGAGGTGGAGCTGCTGAACTCAGGCCGCATCAGTGCCGACTACATCAGCACCCAACTGCCGCGCCTGCGCGAATCGTTTTACCTGTATGGCCGTGCGCTCATGCCATAAAGGGATTCGCGGCGGGGGCGCCAGGAAAAAGGCCAGCGCCCCTGTTTACCCCAAACACATATCGATCCGTGGTAATTTTGGTCCAGCATGTAGTCTTGCAGCCAAAGCAAGTCAGCTTGTGCGCTGGGCAGAATGATGACGGCCATTATTGGCGACTTAGGCGGGCCGCCAGCAACTGCGCCCGGGCATCAGCCGCCAGGATACCTTTGCCTTGCAAACGGTCCTTTTCACCCAAGGCGATGATTTTCAGGGTGGCGATCAACGCCTGCTTCTCTTGAAACTGCTCAAAGCTTTCAATCACCATGCTGGCTTGCCCATTTTGCGTGATGATGAACGGATTGCCGTTCAGGGCCAAGTCTTCTCAAATCTGGGCTGCGTGGGTTTTTAAGTATGAAATGGACTGAATGTTGGCAATGGACTGCATGAAAACTCCTGTGCAATGAAAAACCCAAATTTAGAGCTAAGTTTGGTTTTTATCAAAACGGCAGGCCCAGTTGAATTTTGACGACATGCTCCACCGCCTTCAAATCAGACCGGGTCAAGGCACCGAGCTGAGTTGTCAGGCGCTCCTTGGCGACCGTTGTGAGTTGGTCGGCCATCGCCTTGCTTGATTGCCCGGCCACCGTGACCACTGCCTCGCTGGGGTAAAGGCGCCCGGTGTTGGAGGTCAAAGGCACCACCTGCAAACGATTCAGATGCGCGTTAGACAGGTCGGTGCTGACAATCACCGCCGGTCGGGTCTTGCGAATTTCACCCCGTCGCGCGGGGTCAAAATCTACCCACCACACTTCACCGCGTTTCATTGGCCACATCACCTATCAAGGCTTCACTCCAGGCCAGTGCCTCTTGTTCGCGTGCGGTGTCTTGCCCCATAGCACGATAGCCTGCTGACAAATCATCGCTCACAACATGCGGACGCGCCAGATTCTCAAGAAACGCACTGATCTTGCGGCGGCCCACCACGCGCACCAAACCCTCGTACACCGCTTCATCCATGGTGATGGTCATTCTTTTCTGCATGCTTTAACTCCTTTCAATGCATATATGCATTGCGCATTATGACTTAAACTTGTTTTTAGGCTTGGGGGCAAAAGGGAACAACAGAGCAACACAAGCCCCCTGTTTCACGATCAACAAGGAATTAACTGGCATTTGACCCCAACTACCCAGACCCCAGTTACCACCAATTACCACGCCTTGCCTCGGACTGGAGCGAAAGAAGAAGAAAGCGGGTCAGGCCAGTTTCTGATTGATACCTGCCTGTTTCAGAATAATGTTGGCCAAGTGCCGCGCCATGATGGTCACTGCGACCGGAAAGGTCTTACCACTGATCGGACTAAGCCATATCTCGTGACTGCCTTTGCCATTGCGGACAAACGTGCAACCGTTGTTAATCAGAATGGCCCGCAATTGCGGATAAAAACCGCTTCCCATACGTCACAATGCCTTGCGCGTGTTTGCATCCTCGATGTGACGAAACTCGACGCGGCTGTTTTCATCGAAGCTTATGCCGTTAGCGGCTGCGATCTCTGGAGCTACTTCCCAAAAACGGGATATCACCGCCTCATAGCTTGGCGCTTCAGTCGCGACACACAACGCATCACACGAAGCAACCCACATGCCAGATTCGGCATCAAAGACGACCTCGGCCACAAACGGCGGGGTGCGATTGAAATTGGGGCGAATAACGTTAACCATGACAGCAGTTTACACAGGAACAAAACCGGAATTAAGTGAAATCTTGAGTGCGGTCACCCATTTTGAAACTTGCATGATGGACTTCAATTACATAGACATTTCTTGAATGTATGTCAAAAGCGTTGCAACGGTTGTCCAACCCAAGTCGATGGCGTTGATTGCGCGGTATTGTCAGATCAAGTCAAGTCGCTTGACTGGAAGGTTCGCCGCGCCAAGAAAAAGGCCAGCGTACCACCTGATGTCATGCGCCATGTGCGTGCCAAGATGAAGGTCGCCCAGTTAATTCAAAATTTCCCAATCTGCCAAAGCCAAGCCATGCACTCTGGAGAACTCGCGGGTGTTATGCGTCACCACTGTCAATTTGTGCGTTAGCCCAACGAGTAAGGTTAGATCGTGCGAAGCCACGATCTAACCTTACTCGTTAAAAGGAAACAACAGAGCAACACAAGCTCCTCCGTTTCATTCGCAACAAGGCTGCTTCCCCAATGGCCACCTGCCTCAAAGAATTAATTGGAATCTGACTCTAACTAATCTTTTGGCACGGGTGCAACCGATCAAGCCGCCTCGCGCCATCCTGCCTCGGTATCTTCAAACACCAGTTTGTCGTGTTGCTCGCGGTCAAGATTGGCTAGTTGCTCAATCAAGTCCTTCACCCGCACGTTGCCGTTCACCGACTCCAGATAAAGTGCCTGCATCCAGCGGCAGGCACTTTTGGGTATGCGGCCACGCCGCTCCCAAAGTGACACCGCCTCTTCAGACACGTCTAGCAACGCCCCAAAACGAGTTTGAGAAAAATCGAGCTCTTTACGCAAAAACCGGAACTCTGCACCGGTCATGTGACCTTTGCTGGCAATATGGCGGCCAATGACTTGATGCAGTCCGCCAGCGTCCACAATGGCCACGGCATCGCCAGCCGCAGTTTTGCGGATTTTGAAACCGTTGCTCAAATAGACGTTTTGCAGTCCTGATTCTGTGTAGTGGTACATGGTTAATCCTTGGTCAAAACACGGTCACCACCGCAATCCAATCACCGTTGTCATCCTTTTCAATGGCCGCTGTCACACGAATCAAGTCGCCCGCATGATGGTGGCGCAAAGTGCACTTCCAATTACCCCGAATGTTTTCATGGGCAGACTCGTCGATCACGCCCTTCAGTAAGCAAGCGTAAACCTGTGTTCGCGTGATGTTGCGCTGCCGCATCCGCTTCTTGGCGTGAGACTCAATAAACACGTTTTCAGTCTTTTTGGCCAAATCCCGAATGATGCGAAGCATGTTTCCATCATTCAATGGAATCGGAATTGGTTGCGCCATGGCGTAATTATTACGGGTTATTGGCAAATTGCAAGGTGTTGTGGCTCAAATCCACATCTGATTTGTTGATTTGGCCTGTCGGCCAAACCCCGACGTGGCCGCGGCCTGCACGCCAGCGGCACTGAATTAAATAAAAAAGGTGATATTTGGTCTGGGAGTTAAAAGGAAACAACAGAGCAACACAAGCTCCTCCGTTTCATTCGCAACAAGGCTTCCCCAATGGCCACCTGCCTCAAAGAATTAATTGGAATCTGACCCCACAATTACCGACCCCAATTACCGGACCTTACGAGGCCAACGCGTCCATCGATACACCAAAGCGTCGTGCCAACGCCTGCGTCTGGCGCAGGTTAAGCGCGCGCTTGCCCGCCAGCACTTCAGACACCACGCTTTGAGCCCCCACCTCAGGCAGATCACACTGGCGCAAGCCGTGCTGTTCCATCAAAAACGCCAATCGACTCGCTGGGGTACTTGCGTCAGGCCATGGATGCATGCGTGCCTCATAGTCAGCAATGCGCGCTGCTACTAAATCCACCAGGGCAAACACAGGGTGTGCACCGTCAGAGCCAAAACGCTCAAAACATTCATCGACAAACGCCAGCAATTTGGTGTAATGCGCCTCATCACGAACGGGAGTTGCCAAACCCAAAGCGGCGTCGATTACGCCCCACGGGACCAGCACTTCAGATACGGTCATCATTTCCAGTCTCCTTTGTCGTATTGCTCATGCGTGCGTACTCCTTTGATCCACACCAACTGCGCCTGAAAAGCAATGGCAGCAATCAGGCGGTACTTGTTACCACCGATGTTGAACACAAAGCGTTCGCCCACCTTGTCCACGCTGGCAAACATCGCCTTGAGTTGACCAAAACTGCCAAAGGACCCATGTTCTATCAAGCGCCTGAAATCCTGCAAAGGCTGCTCTGCATTGGGATGCAATAAGGCAAATTCGCGCAGCATCTTGTTAGAGATCAGCTTCATGAATGGACCCTATCTTATAGCACTTTGCTATAAATCGGTATTGTTGGGGCGTTTAAAAACACAAAGGAATGACTATGCCGCCTCACCCGGCAAATGCCGCGCACCGCTTGCAATGACGACGTCACTGATGCCGCTTCCACCGCCCGCGGGCAAAGTCCTCTGCGCCGCTGAAGTAAACCGCACCTTGCCATGCCACCCACCTGATGGCCATGCCCACAGGCCGCGTGGTGAAAGCGAATTAATTGGAATCTGACCCCAATTACCCCAATTACCCCCCACCAATAAGGCCACCAGTTGCAACAGCAACAGGTTTTTGGCTGGGTTGTAAGTCATGGTTTTGATGCTGCTGTAGGCAGCAAGGCCAGCAATTCTGACTCAAAGCGCATCAACACCGGGTCTTGGTCCAGGTGGGCTTGTGCATATAAATAACCGGCGGCACCCAATTGCTCGCGCCGGTCTGCATCTGCGGCCAGGGCTTGCACTGCCGCTGCAAACGCCACAGCGTCTCCAGGCGGCACCACCACACCACAGGCAGCGGGCAAACTGGTTAAACCTGATCGGCCCGCTAACGCCACATTGGCCGCAACAGCCGCGCTGGCAACTGCTTTGCCGGTTATCACATCCGCCAACTCGGTGTCTAAATTAGCTGTGGTCACCACCGGGCGGGCGCTGGCCAACATGTTGGTTAGCTTGCTGGGCAGCACCAAGTCTGCGGCGTCGTCGCGTTGGGGCAGCAGATGAATGTCTGCCGCTGCCAGCAAGTCTGGCAACCGGGCGGCTGGCTGCAGGTCTAAAAACCGCACATTGCTCAGGCCCTGGCAGCGCGCCACCAGGTCGGCCCGGCCGGCGCCGTTGCCACAAAACACAAACAAAATCTTTTGGTTGGGCGGCACCACCGCACCCAGGCACAAACCGGCTATTTGGGCCAACAGCTCCAGGCCCTGCTTGTTACCCATGTTGCCGCTGTACAGCGCCACCACCGTGTCGGGGTCTGCGCCCAGGTCGGCGCGGTAAGCAACCACGCCCGCGGGTGACGGCAACACAAAGTCGGCCATGTTGACCCAATTAATGGCCATGCGGGTGCGCTCGGGTGCCACGCCTTTGTCTAACAGCCGCTGGTGCATGCGCCTGGAAATAGTGCTTACCGCATCAAACCGCCGCATTAGCCAGCGCTCCAGCGCGGCCAACACACCGGGCACGCGTGCGCTGCGCAACAAACCCAGTTTGTAGGCTGCGTCTGCTTCTTCGTCAAGTTCAAACTTTTGCACATGCAACCACGCCCGTGCTGGTGCTGTAGCCATTTTTAAACCCAGGCGTGATTTGCCAGGCGGGGTAATGCGGGGGCGCGGTAACCACACGCACTTGGTGCCCGCGCTGTGCCAGCCACGCGGCCATGTCACCGGTGTGTTTACCCACACCGGTAAGCTCGGGGGCAAAGTTCAAACCGTAGATGAGCAATTTCATACAAAAGATTATGGGGCCTGTTGCTAGCTTAAAGCTGGCCTAATTTTGCCCCGCGCAAAATCATTTAGAAATTTAAATTTCTGTCGTACCGCAAGCCACGTTTGAACACTTGGTAGAGTTCCTTTTTATTCCCTTTTTATTCCACTGCAAAGGCCAGCATGGGCATGGCCAACAGCGCCGTCACCGTAACCAGCCAGGCCAGCGTCATGGTGGCCAGCATGTGCCCCAGCCCGTTAATGCGCCAAGACTGGTAAACACGGCCAAACAGCAAACGTCTGGAATTTTGAGTCTTTTCAGACTGGGCTGGTAGCTACCCTTCTGCCCAACTTCATGCGTTACAACGGCATCGCCATGGGCTTTGGCATGCGAAATAAGCCGATAGCCTTAACGCTGAAGACAACTTTCAAAGCGTGCTGCTGCAAGATTTAATCCCAAAAACCAGGGCAAAAGTCAAACTAAAGGGTGCAACCCAACTCATTGAATGTCTCTGTTTTTGAACACCAAAGGCGCAAATTTGAACATGATTGCGCTTGCGAAAACCTGCATCCGGGTACAAACACTCGTCTTCCGGGAAAAACGCCCGCACCGAATCGTAATCTGGCATGCCATGGTCTTTGCGGTAACCGTGCAACGTCTCAATGACCTTGCAATCGAGTTCGCGCCGCGCTTTATCAGGCCCACCCGTATTTTGAGGCAGCTGCAAACCAGTCAACTGACAGCTCACCTGCAGTGTGGCAAATGCTTTGCTTACTTCTGCCAAGTGTTACGTCCGCCGAAACTCAGGCCTTGGCAGCGCGCCACCAAATCTGCCCGCCCTGCCCCGTTGCCGCAGCATACAAAAACCAATTCAGGGGGCATTCGCGGCGAGGGCGCCGCGCCAACACTCGGCGGGAAAGTGCTGGGCTGCAAGCACGGCGGCTGCCGCCTAAAGGGTAGCGTCCCCTTTTTGTACCCAATTACTCGCACCGCATGCCCACGCGCGGCCAGCCACGCCGCCAGCTCGCCGGTGTATTTGGCAAACCATGGGTTCCAGGGCTTGGACTCGTGTGGCTCCAACAGCATTTTTGTATTGACAAATACAATTCCCGTCAATAGAATTTTGGTCATGAACATTGAGTTTGACCCCGCTAAAGATGCAGCGAATGTGCAAAAGCACGGTGTTTCGCTTGCGTTGGCGATTGAACTCAATTGGGATACGGCGCTGACGTGGTTTGATGCGCGTCGCACGTATGGTGAGCCGCGCCAGTGCGCCTTGGCGGTACTAGGTGACCGGCTGTATTTCGTGGCTTTTGTTGACCGTGGTGAGTGCCGACGCATCATCAGTCTGCGCAAAACCAATAACCGGGAGAAACTGCATTATGCAAACACATTTGACGCTTCGTGATGGCCGAAAAATACTTTTGAACACGCCTGAGGAAGAGGCCCGGATTAACGCTGGCATTGCCGCCGACCCAGACACCCATGAGGTGAGCGATGCAGAGTTTGCCCTGATGCGCCGCAAACCTGGCAGACCGCCTGCTGCGGTAGTGCGCCCAATGCTATCCATTCGGGTAGACCCCGATGTGGCCGCGGCCCTGCGTGCCAGCGGCAAGGGCTGGCAAACCCGGGTGAATGCGCTGCTGCGCCAGGCGGTGGAGCAGGGAAGGCTACAGGCCTGACCCACCGGCCACGCAATAGCGGGTGGTGCCGTTGTCTGCGGGAAATTGCCATTTTGGCCTTATCGGTGCACCGCATCACTTGCGCGCTGGGGCTTGGGGCATGTTGAACGCAAGCCATCTAAGTGTGGCGTCCTTCTATTTCGAGGCAGGACGCAGGTCTTTGTTGGAGCGGCGCCCCGCCGCGAAGGCCGTTCTATATAGCAAAATCAGCCTCTAGCCAAATTAGCGCCTGCGCAAGCAGCTACAAAGTATGAAGCAAAAACACCGACCCACGCTGCCTGCATTTCTGCGCGCCAGTCCAGCAAACCAGCTCAGTACCCGGCTTGGCCGTGGCCACCACCGCTCTGGCGCTGGCCAACATGCCGGTGAGCTTGCGGGGCATCACCAAATCGGCAGCCTCGGCCTTTTGCGGCAGCAGGTGAATGTCGGCTGTGGCCAGCAGGTCGGGCAGGCGTTGTGCGGGTTGCAGGTCTAAAAACCGCAAATTCAGACTTCTTGATCCGCCAGGAATTCTGAATAGCACTGACTGCATCATGTAGCTGCGGCTTCTAGCCGCAGACGCTGGAGAAAGCGGCAGGATGCCGCTTCTACGAGTGCCACGCATGATTCCGATTTGTTGAACATTTGCCCAGTGCGGATCAAGAAGTCTGAATTTACTCTCCGGCCAAGTCGAGAATGGTTTGCAACAGGTCGACTCCAATGAACACCGGGCTGGCAGCAATTAGCCGCAGCAAAGGCGCGACTGCTGGAATCAACCCCACGCGCTTGGCCTGCAGCAAGACGCCTGGTGAGCCAATGGTTTGGATTTGGTTGATTTTCGCTACTTTGCGACCACGCTTGTCGTCTATCAATAAATAGTCAGCAGCCATCTCTTTGTAAAGCAGCATGGCCGCCGTCTCGCCAGCATCGGCAAAAGCATCTAAAAAAACAAAATGTGCCAAATCTACTGCGTGAACCTTACCCTGCAAATAGCTCCGCAAGCGTGCTGCATGCGGTTTGTCAGCCACGGCCACCTCATTAAAAACAGCTTCCGGCACCCATACTTGCCCGAAAAGTGCGTCTAACAGGGCAAGGCCTATCGCATGCCGACAAAGCAACCAACGCAGATGCATCGGCGATCAGAATCATGCTGCCTTGAACCCGCTGAGCTCCTCCACCAAATCACTGCGACTGACGTCAATAACCGGCACGCGGTTGTCCTTGCAAACCTGCATAAAGTCGTAAATATCCAACCCGGCCAGTTCCGAAGCCTTGGCCAAGGTTACCCGCGCGTGCTGGAAAAGCCACAGAGCGTAGGAGGTGGTTATCTCTTTGCGGATGTCGGGCACCGTCTGAAAAGCCACAAAGTCATTTGGGAGTTCAATCGCAATTTGCATGGTTTTGTTCATTTGTATTGGGGCGTCATCGCATGATAGTAAGGCTTAGCGACATTGTGCATGTGATCTTCGGCGCAACGCCGGGCGGCACCACCACCAGCAAGCACTGATGCAAGCGCTGCGAAATGGTGCTGACCACATCAAAGCGCCGCATCAGCCAGCGCTCGGCCTCCGCCACCAAGGGGCGCAACAGCTTGGTTAAGGATGATGATGATGTTGTGCGACCACGGCAATTGTCTCGCCAGTGGTGCGAGCACTTCATTCCCCTGATAAGTCTCGAAAAACTTGCGCAATCGAAACAAGTTACTGCGCGTAAACCCCCGCAGCCCCGGCTGGGTTTGCGCCAGGTGCGCGGCCAGCAAGGCCACCACGCCATCGCCCCACTGCGCCTGCGCTATCGCTCAAATGCAAACAATGGTAGCGTCCCCTTTCTCCATTTAAAGCGTCCATTCTTCTACAGCCAGACCGGGCACCCGGTGAAATTCTCGAGCGTTGTTGGTGATGATGACGCTGTCTTCTGCCATGGCGTGGGCGGCAATCAGCATGTCCATGGCGCCCACGGGTTGGCCCGCACGTTCCAGTGCGGCGCGCATTTGGGCATAGTGGTGCGTGGCGTCCAACGGCCAGGGGCGCACTTCGAAACCCGCAAGCCAGGCCTCTACCGCCGCGCTAAACCGGGGCGATGCCAACTTGACCGCGCCAAAGCGCAACTCGGCAGCCACCACCGCGGATAACCACAGTTGGCTGCGATCGAGAGTGGCAAAACGCTCAATCATGCTGGCCGGGTGCCGACGCAAGATGTAGCTGCAGATGTTGGTGCCTAGTGTGCGGCGCATGGGGGCTTAGGTCCAGTCGCGCTCTTGGGGCGGGGTATCGTGGCGGTCGGCCAAAAAGTCGGCGGGCAAGGCGTCTGTGCTGGCGTAAAAATCTTCCAACCATTGGCCCATATTGTTGTTGGCTGCGCTTTCGGGCTGCACCCACAGTGCCTTGCCGATTTGTTCAATGCGAACTTCCTGGGCTTGCAGACGCAGTTTGGCCGGCAGGCGTATGGCTTGGCTGCGCCCGCTCATGAAGAGTTTTGCGGTCATGGTCATGGCGTGCTCCTGTTGTGATATGACATTGATATATTACACCTTTGTCAGCCGCCCCAGTGACCAGGCCCTTGATTAGGGCCAGCACCCACTGGCACTCTGGCAATGCGGATGAAAGAGTAGCGTCCCCTTTTCCACAATAGCTGGTGGTGCCATCGCCGGCGGAAAATGGCAAGCGGGTCAAGTACGTTTTATTTTTTTAAAAATCAGCCTCTATCCCACGTTTTACTTGCACCAGCAGCTACAAAGTATGAAGCAAAAACACCGACCCACACTGCCTGCATTTCTGCGCGCCAGGCCCATAGCCCTGGTCAAAGGCACTCAGCTCGCCCAGCCAATCTACTCGGCAAAGGGAAGCGTCCCCTTATCTTCTTACCCCTTATCCTCCGCGCCCACCTTCACATTTCAAGCGTATTGACAACAGCTACACAACCAACTACCCTTGCCGCGTCAACTTCACCCCTTTTCAAGGACAAACTCATGCGTGATGCCGCCATCAATCTGCGCGCCAGACCAGTGCAACGTGATCTGATTGACCACGCCGCCCAGTTGCTGGGCAAAAACCGGTCTGACTTCATGTTGGAAGCCGCCTGTGACAAAGCTCGCAGCGTATTGCTTGACCAGGTTTTTTTCAGCTTGGACGAAGCACGGTTTCAAAGTTTTGTTCAGCTGCTCGATGCACCTGTCGCCCCCAACGCTGGGCTAGAGCGGCTGATGGCCGTCAAGCCGGTTTGGCAAGCGGCATGAGTCTGGGCTTGCAGGCACCGCAGCCGCTGCTGCCAACGCATCGCTGCGACGCGTTTGCCAGCTCAGAACCCGAGCTTGATACCTGGCTGATGCGACGCGCCTATGCCAACCAACTCAGTGGTGCCAGTCGTACTTTCGTTGTGGTTGATGCGCAGCAAACTGTGGTGGGCTACTACGCCTTGGCGGCTGGGGCGGTATCGCATCAAATCGCCACTGCGGCGGTGCGACGCAACATGCCAGACCCTGTGCCAGTGATGGTGCTGGCCAGACTGGCCGTTGACCAGCGCGCCCAAGGCCGCAAGCTGGGCGCATCGCTTTTGCAGGATGCCGTAAAGCGGTGTGCGGTGGTGTCGCAACATGCGGGCATTCGGGCTTTGCTGGTGCACGCCCTGAATGAGCGGGCCAAACAGTTTTATGAACACTATGGCTTTCAGGCATCAGCAGTTCACCCGATGACTTTGTTACTGCGACTGCCACAAAGTTGAGCCTCATTCAGATCCGGTCAGCTCGCCCAGCCAATCTACTCGGCAAAGGGAAGCATCCCCTTACCCTCAAGTAGCGTCAGCTCGACCCCGGCGACGTTGGCAAAACCGGTGTCACTTTTGATATGGTCGAGTGCGTACGCCTGGTTGGCCAGCGCAAAGACCTTGGGGGCTTGATAAATAAACGCAAGGCGATGACGACCCATTTCAAAACCACGCAATTGGCGAGGCACGATCACCTGAAAGACCATCGCTGCCTGGTGGGACGACCCATGGAAAGCCGCTGCTCGTAGCAAGGCCAGCGACGCCAGCACCTCTGCCCGCGTAAAGTACAAGCGACCGTGGGCAAGCCGGTCATCAGCGAATTGTTCAAGAGATGACATTGGTCAAATCATATTCAATAACCAATAAAACAATAAGAGTTTTGAATATGGTTTGGCTAAAACTACTTACTCACCCGCCCCGGTTTTCGTTGGAGCGGCGCCCCGCCGCAAAGGCTGTGATATTTAACTGAATCAGCCTCTAGCCACCGTTTTACTTGCGCTAGCAGCTGCAAAGCATGAAGCAAAAACACCGACCCACACTGCCTGCATTTCTGCGCACCAGGCCCGTAGACCTGCTCGAAAGCACCCAGCTCACCCAGGCAATCAACACAGTAGGTGGGCGCGACCTTGCCGGCTGGTGAATCTACGGTCCATTTGAAATCAGCGTCCGGGTCATCTGTCATGTCGCCAGCCACGCAATAGCGGGTGGCGCCGTTGTCTTGGGGAAACGGCAACCGGGTCAGGTAACTCATCAGATAAGCAATTGGGGTGCCATCGAAGTAAACCGCACCGTCCCCCGCCACCCAGCGGTTAAACCGGTTGTCATGCGCGACCACCGCATTGCCGGCGCCAAGCGCTTCAACCAGCGAGGGGTTGGTGCCGCCCACCTGATGTCCATGCACATAGGCCGCGCTGTGAAAGCGCAGCGCCTGGACCACTGTCTTGTCGTAAATGGCACTCACAAAACGCACCTCGTCACTGGCGGCGGCTTTCATGGCGCGGTGATAGGCATTGCTGTCCTGGTAATTACCCAACACCACCAGCTGCATGCCGCGTGGTTTGGCAGAGAAGCCCTGCACAATTTCAAGCAGCGAGTTTTCAGCCTCAGCCCGCGCAATCAGGGTCATAAAGCGGCCGGGCTCCAGCCCAAGCGCCTGCACCGGCTCAACCGGCGCAAAGCTCACGGCATCCGCTCCATAAAGAATAGTCGTGACCTTGGCTGCGGCCACGCGCGACTGCAAATGCAGCTTGATCTGCGGGTGGTCTGCCACCAAGTGGTTGCCCAACCAGCAGCCTGCCCAGCGGGAATAGCGTGGCGTCCCCTTTCTCTCTTTTCTCTCTCGGCATGTTGGGGCAGCAGGTTGTAAAGAAGTACATTACACTTTCTGCATGATCGAATCATTCGTGCACAAGGGCCTTTCGGAGTTGTTTGAAACGGGCAAGAGCGCAAAAATCCAAAAGACGCTTGCAGAAAGGGCGCTGCGAAGGCTCGACGCCATTGACACTGCAAAAACTCCCGAGACTTTGAACGTTCCTGGTTTTGATTTTCATGGGCTTCAAGGCAAACCAAAACGCTATAGCGTGCACGTAAATGGTACATGGTGCATTACCTTTGAATGGCAAGGTGAAGACGCCGTGAAGCTTGATTTTGAGAACTATCACTAGGAGTAGATGATGCGTAAACGTAGCCCCACACATCCCGGCGCCATCTTGCGCGAAGACGTCCTGCCAAGTTTGGCTGGCATGTCCGTTAGTGCCTTTGCCCGTCGCCTGGGCGTGTCCCGTCAAACGCTTCATGCCGTTTTGGCAGAGCGCAGTGGCGTTTCTGCTGAAATGGCATTGCGTTTAGGAACCTTGCTTGGCAATGGTGCCCAGCTTTGGCTGGATATGCAGAGCAAATACGACCTATGGCAGGCCGAAGCCAAATTGCACAATGAATTGATTCAAATGCAGCCGCTTGACCAGTTGGCAATTGCCTGATATCGGCGTCAGCGTCATCGGTCATGGCGCCAGCCACGCAGTGGCGGGTGGCGCCCACTTGGTCGGCGTTCACATCGTCCCCTTTGCCCTTCTTATTTCTCCCAAACGCATATCGATCCGTGATAATCTTAGCCATGGAATTCAATAGATCAACTGAACCCGGGCTGGACTACCTTCTTGGTTTGGATGGCAACATCGAATTTCAAAACGACGAGGGCTACTGGGTCAAGATGGAAGTCCGTCGGGCAACGGTATCAGGCGAAAGGCCGCACGGCATCAGGTACAGCTGAAGTGGATCGTGTTTTAAAAGAGCTATCGCCATGAACAAAGTGTTAAAAGTGGGCATTGCCACGGTTGAGCAGCAACGGGCACGGTCATTGGCCATCGCGGCGGGCACGCGCGAGCGCACGGCCGACGAGCCCAACGTCTGGTTCCCGTCGGTCACGGCCATGGCGCGGGTGCTGTCGGATGAAAATCTGGCCTTGCTCAAAGCCGTGCGCGAGCAACAGCCTGACTCCATGGACACGCTGGCGCAGGCAGTGGGCAAACACGCCGCTAACGTGTCACGCTCCATGCACGCCATGGCCGAATATGGGCTTGTCAAACTCATCAAAAATGGTCGAACCGTTGCACCGCAAACCACGTTTGAACACTTGTCGGTAGATTTTTGCTAGGGGTAAAAGGGTAGCCCCAGATCGGCCTCAAACTTGCCCAGCACCGCCTCTTTGTCCAGATGCGCCTGCGCGTACGAAAAACCGGCGCTGCCCAGGCGTTCGCGCAGTGCGGGGTCATCGGCCAGGGCCATTAACGCGTCGGCAAAAGCTGTCACGTCCTCCGGCG
>PFUD01000081.1 GCA_002789915.1 Comamonadaceae bacterium CG_4_9_14_3_um_filter_60_33
GCCGACTGATTTGTGACCCTTGAGTTGCAGCAAGCCGCGCTCGCGGGCACCGGCCAGAAAAGCGTCGTTGAGGCTTTCATCACGCAGGTAAAACGGCACATTCATGCGCGAGCGGCAATCCTTGGCCACCCGGTTCACAAACAGGCTGGAGCCATCAATCGCGTTGTAGAGCAATTCTGCCTTGGCGATGTTGCGCGCTTCTGCTGCCGCGATGCCGCCTTGTTCCTTGAGCCACTTGAACACCAGTCCGGCGATGTAGATCGAATACGTGGGCGGCGTGTTGAACATCGAATCGTTGTCGGCCACGGTGCGGTAATTAAAGGCACTGGGGCAAATCGGCAGTGCGCGGTCGAGCAGGTCGTCGCGCACCGCCACCAGCGTCAAACCCGCCGGCCCCAGGTTTTTCTGAGCACCGCCGAACGCCAGGCCAACGCGCGACCAATCGACCGGGCGCGAGGCGACGTGCGATGAAAAATCGACCACCAGCGGCGCCTCGCAACCCAGCGCTTTCAGGTCGGGTAGCGTGTGGTACTCGACGCCGTTGATGGTTTCGTTGCTGCAGATGTGCACGTAGGCGGGTTTGTCACTGAGTTGCCAACTGGCAGGGTCAGCCAGCGTGGTGTGACTGTTGGCCTTGGTGTTGGCCGCTTCATGCGCCGTGCAGTACTTGCGTGCTTCAGCCAGTGACTTCTGGCTCCAGCTGCCGGTCACGACAAAGTCAGCCGTCTGCCCCTGAGAGAGATTCAGCGGCACGATGGCGTTTTCGGCCAGGCCGCCGCCTTGCATGAACAGCAGTTTGAAGTGCGCGGGAACTGCCAGCAATTCCCGCAGATCAGCCTGGGCCTGCGCGTAAATTTCTCCGAACTCCTTGCCGCGGTGGCTCATCTCCATCACGCCCATGCCGCAGCCATGCCAGTCCAGCATCTCGGCGGCGGCCTGGGCCAGCACCGCGTCAGGCATGACGGCAGGGCCGGCGGAAAAGTTAAACGGGCGCATCGCTGTCGTCGTCAGTGGCTTCGTCGCTGGGCGGGTTGGCATCGTTTTCCACAATGCGCTGCAAGCCGCTCAATTGCGAGCCATCGTCCAGACCGATCAGCGTTACGCCCTGGGTGGCACGACCCAACTCACGTATCTCGGAAACACGGGTGCGCACCAGCACGCCCTTGTCGGTGATCAGCATGATTTCGTCATCGGCATGCACCAGCGTAGCGGCCACCACCTTGCCGTTGCGCTCGGACTGCTGGATGGCGATCATGCCTTTGGTGCCACGACCATGGCGGGTGTACTCGGCAATGCTGGTGCGCTTGCCATAGCCGTTTTGGGTGGCGGTGAGCACGCTTTGCGTCTCATCTTCGGCCACCAACATGGCGATCACCGATTGGCCTTCATCCAGGGTCATGCCCTTGACGCCGCGCGATTGGCGGCCATGGGCGGTGACCTCTTCTTCGTTGAAACGCACCGCTTTGCCACCATCGCTGAAGAGCATCACATCGTGTTGACCGTCGGTGATCTCGGCGCCAATCAAATAGTCACCCTCGTCCAGATTCACGGCAATGATGCCGGCCTTGCGCGGGTTGGAAAAATCGTCGAGCGGGGTCTTTTTGACCGTGCCCATGCTGGTGGCCATGAAGACGTATTGATCCGCAGGGAAAGTACGCTTTTCGCCAGTGAGCGGCAACACCACGGTGATTTGTTCGCCATCTTGCAATGGGAACATGTTGACGATGGGCCTGCCACGCGAACCGCGCGAGCCTTGCGGCACTTCCCACACCTTGAGCCAATACATGCGGCCGCGGTTGGAGAAGCACAGGATGTAGTCGTGCGTGTTGGCAATAAAGAGCTGGTCCACCCAGTCGTCTTCTTTGGTGGCGGTGGCCTGCTTGCCACGGCCGCCACGTTTTTGCGCCCGGTATTCGCTCAAAGGTTGGCTCTTGACGTAGCCGCTGTGGCTCAGCGTGACGACCATGTCGGTGGGCGTGATCAGGTCTTCGGTTGAGAGGTCAAAGGAGGAATACTCGACCTGGCTGCGGCGTGCACCCACTTTGGTCATGCCGAATTCGGTCTTGATGGCGGTGAGCTCGTCGCTGATGATGATCGACACCCGCTCTGGCTTTGCCAGAATGTCGAGCAAGTCGTCGATCTCGGCCATGACTTCCTTGTATTCAGCGACGATCTTGTCCTGCTCCAGGCCGGTCAGGCGTTGCAGGCGCATTTGCAAAATCTCTTGTGCCTGCGTTTCAGACAAGCGGTACAGGCCGTCAGCGCCCATGCCGAGCTCGCGCTCCAGTCGGTCCGGGCGGTAATCGTCGGCGTTGACCAGGCCGCCGTCGGCGCGCGTGCGGGTCAGCATTTCCCGCACCAGTTTGCTGTCCCAGGGACGGCTCATCAATTCGACCTTGGCCACCGGCGGTGTCGGCGATTCGCGGATGATGCGAATGAAGTCGTCAATGTTGGCCAGCGCCACGGCCAGACCTTCGAGCACATGGCCGCGCTCGCGCGCCTTGCGCAGGTTGAACACGGTGCGCCGCGTCACCACCTCGCGGCGGTGCTCCAAAAAGACCTCGATCAGGTCTTTCAGGTTGCACAGCTTGGGCTGGCCATTGATCAGCGCCACCATGTTCATGCCGAAGGTGTCCTGCAACTGGGTCTGCTTGTACAGGTTGTTGAGCACCACTTCGGGCACCTCGCCGCGCTTGAGCTCGATCACCAGGCGCATGCCGGACTTGTCGGACTCGTCCTGAATGTGGCTGATACCCTCGATTTTTTTCTCATGCACCAGCTCGGCCATGCGTTCCTGCAAGGTTTTTTTGTTGCACTGGTAGGGCAATTCATCAACGATGATGGCTTGGCGCTGGCCCCTGTCGATGTCTTCGAAGTGGCACTTGGCGCGCATCACCACGCGCCCGCGCCCTGTGCGGTAGCCGTCTTTGACGCCGTTGATGCCGTAAATGATGCCGGCGGTGGGGAAGTCAGGTGCCGGGATGATTTCCATCAGCTCGTCAATCGAGGCGTCAGGGTTGCGCAGCAGATGCAGGCAGGCATCCACCACCTCATTGAGGTTGTGCGGCGGGATGTTGGTGGCCATGCCCACCGCAATGCCAGAGGAACCATTTACCAGCAAATTGGGAAAGCGCGCCGGCATGACCAACGGCTCTTGCTCGCTGCCGTCGTAATTGGGGCCGAAGTCCACAGTTTCCTTGTCGAGATCGGCCAACAATTCATGCGCGATCTTGGACATGCGGATTTCGGTGTAGCGCATGGCGGCGGCGTTGTCGCCATCGACCGAGCCAAAATTGCCCTGGCCATCGACCAGCATATGACGCAGAGAAAAGTCCTGCGCCATGCGCACGATGGTTTCATACACCGCGCTGTCGCCGTGCGGGTGGTACTTGCCAATCACGTCGCCTACGATGCGCGCCGACTTTTTGTAGGGCTTGTTCCAGTCGTTATTGAGCTCATGCATGGCATACAACACGCGCCGGTGCACGGGCTTGAGGCCGTCACGCGCATCGGGCAGCGCGCGCCCGACGATCACGCTCATGGCGTAATCCAGGTAGCTGCGGCGCATCTCGTCGGCAAGACTGGTGGGCAGGGTTTCTTTGGCGAACTGGGTCATGAAGAATGCTTGTGTCTAGGCAAGATTTGAGTTAGACAGCGATTTTAAGCTGCCCATCTGTGGTTGCTTTGCAACGCAGTTTTGAAATTGACGTTTGGGCGACCTCATAAATCACAAATGAATTGATTTATCGCAAGCCGTTCGAGGGGTCTGTGGCACAATGATTCTCAACCCCCAAATTGATAGGCAGCTTGGGTGTCCGTATTCCGACGCAGCCTTGCTGCGGATCTTTCCCTAAGGAGAACCCTGATGAAATTTAATAATGTGGCAGTACTTTTTGCAGCTATGGCTTTTGCTTTGCCGATGGCTGCGAGCGCTCAAAACGCGCAACCATTTCCAGCTAAACCAATTGCCAGCCCAACCGCTGACGATTTCAAATACGCCACTGGTGAGAATCAGTGGCGTTCTGCTGATGGCAAACCCGTGATGAACGGAACCAATGAATTGTGCTGGCGCAACAACTACTGGACGCCAGCCACGGCTTATCCCGGTTGCGACGGTTCAATCCTGAAGCCTCTGCCTGTTGCTGCCGCGCCCGCTCCCGCGCCCATCGCTGCACCGGCTCCTGTTGCCACGCCAGCACCAGCACCGGTTCCTGCGCCCGTGGCTGCTGCCAAGGTCACTTACGCCGCTGGCGCCTTCTTCGACTTTGACAAGTCCGTGCTCAAGCCAGAAGGTAAAGCCTCGCTTGATGATCTGGTCGCCAAGGCCAAGGACGTCGATCTTGAAGTGATGATTGCAGTCGGTCACACCGATTCCACCGGCCCAGACAGCTACAACCAAAAGCTTTCTGTGCGTCGTGCTGAAGCTGTCAAGGCTTACTTGGTGTCCAAAGGTATCGACAGCAATCGCATTTACACAGAAGGTAAGGGCGAAACCCAGCCTACAGCTGACAACAAGACCCGTGAAGGTCGCGCCAAGAACCGCCGCGTTGAAGTTGAAGTGGTGGGTACACGCGCCAAGTAATTGATGCATGCACCGGCGCTTTTTTGCGCAACAAGAAACCCGCTTCGGCGGGTTTTTTGTTGTTAGTACGGCATCCATTCGGCATCAAATGAAATGAATTGATTTGAGTTTTTATGAACAAGTTGTGAAAAAGCATATCACCTTCATTGTTTGAAATACTAGGGTTTACCCTAAAATTAGCACTTCAACATTTGTTGGTAGTTTCTTCAACGACAGTAAGACCAAGGTGACCGATGCAGAATAATTCCGAGTTGATCCAACGCTTGAGCAGTTCTATCGAGGTCATTAACGTTCGCATTGCCCGACTATCGTCGGTGCTGCGCGTACCCCTCAACGACCGCTCTGCACTGAGCGCTTTGATGTTGTCGCCTCCCGCGTCGCCACTTGTCGATGAACGCAGCACCACTACCACCCAAGTAGCTCAGGTGTCCATTGGTTTTGATGAGCGCCAGGATCATCTGCGTGAGGAATTGCGTGGTTTGTTGATCTTGCGCTACCACATGGAAGCAAGCAGTCTGGACAAAAACGGCCTGGCAGTGACAGAACAGGCGATGGTTCAGGCCGAGGAGCATTTGCTGCGTCGGGGATTCAAGCCGGGCGCTGATGGTTTGAAATTAGATGAGTTTTTTAATATTTTGGAAATGATATGAATTTGCATTCGGATACCGAACTGATCGAAAATTACACTTTTCCAGAGATCAAGCTCGGACAAAGTGCCCGCTTGTTGCGCACCTTGACGCTTGAGGATATTCAGGCATTTGCCGCTGTGTCTGGCGATACCAACCCGGCGCACCTGGACTCCGTCTATGCCAGCGACAGCCTGTTTCATGGTGTGATCGCCCACGGAATGTGGAGCGGGGCGCTGATCTCTGCGCTGCTAGGCACCCAATTTCCAGGTCCTGGCACCATTTACCAGGATCAGGCGCTTCATTTTGTCAAACCGGTTCGTGTGGGTGACACGCTCACTGTGACCGTCACAGTGACCGCGCTGAAACCTGAAAACAAGAGCCTGGAGCTTGATTGCCAGGTGATCAATCAGCGTGGTGAGTTGGTCTTGAGCGGCGTTGCCAAGGTGCTCGCACCGACCAACAAGGTCCGTTTGCCGCGCGTTGTGGCGCCGCGGATTCAATTGTTCGACCCGCAAGCGCGCTTCAATCATTTGCTCGGCCTGAGTGACAAGCTTGAAGCGGTGCGCTGCGCGGTGGTGCACCCGTGTGATGCAGGCTCGCTCAGTGGCGCCATGGACGCCGCCCGCTACGGGCTGATCGTGCCGGTGCTGATCGGTCCCGAGGTGCGTATTCGCCATGTTGCCACCGAGGCAGGCATTGATTTGACCGGTGTCGAGATACTGTCTGAACCACACAGCCACGCTGCCGCCGAAAAAGCTGCTGATATGGCAGCCGCTTGGGAGGTCGAGATGATCATGAAGGGCAGCCTGCACACGGATGAACTGATTCACGCGGTGTTGGCCAAGCCTGCCCTGCGCACCGGCCGGCGCATGTCGCATGTGTTTCGCTTCGATGTGCCGCTCTACCACAAGCCGCTGTTGATCACCGATGCCGCGCTCAATATCCGCCCCACCCTGAAAGAGAAAGTTGACATCATCCAGAACGCCATCGATTTCGCGCGTGTCATGGGTGTCGCTGAGCCCAAGGTGGCGATTTTGTCGGCGGTCGAAACCGTCAATCCCGGCATTCCTTCCACACTCGATGCCGCGGCACTCTGCAAAATGGCCGAGCGCGGTCAAATCACCGGTGGCGTGCTCGATGGTCCGCTGGCTTTTGACAATGCCATCTCGCTCCAGGCCGCGCAAATCAAAAACATTGAATCGCCGGTGGCCGGCCACGCTGACATTTTGGCGGTGCCTGATCTGGAAAGCGGCAACATGCTGGCCAAACAGTTGGAGTACCTGGCCGGCGCCAGCGGTTCCGGCATCGTGCTCGGTGCCCGGGTGCCCATCGCTCTGACCAGTCGGGCCGACGGACCGTCGAATCGCGTGGCTTCAGCCCTGCTGGCTTTGTTGGTGGCGCACAACGCACGTCGTGACCAGCCACGGCCAGTCTGGTAAGAGGTCCTGATATGGCTATTTTGTCGGTCAATGCGGGCTCTTCCTCGCTCAAATTTTCGCTCTATCCACTGGCACAGGGCAAAGTTCTACCGCAGTTGCTCAATGGCAGCATTGAAGGGATTGAACCGGCAGGTTCACCAGAAATGTCCTGGACGTTCCAGGGCAAGAATCGCACCCGTACCCTGAATTTGGGCAGCGAGCAAATTTTTGCCCGGGCGCTGGTGAGTTTGCGTGAGTTGCTGGCCGAACTGCCGGGCACGCCGGTCATGCAGGCCGTGGCGCACCGGGTGGTGCACGGCGGCGCAAGCTACCGTGCCAGCGTGGTGGTGACCGATGCCGTGCTGGCCGACTTGACAAAACTCAATTCGCTGGCGCCGCTGCACCAACCGCATAACCTGGCTGGCATACGCGCATTTGCAGCAGCCTTTCCCGAGGTGCCGCAGGTGGCGTGTTTTGACACCGCCTTTCATGCCACGTTGCCCGAACTCGATTACCGCTTTGCCTTGCCCGAGGCCTTGTACCAGCAGGGATTGCGCCGCTACGGTTTCCATGGTCTGTCTTACCAGTATGTCATGGGCGTGCTGCTGGAACGCAGTTCGCGCGCCAATGGGCGGGTGTTGATGGCCCATCTGGGCAATGGTGCCAGCCTTTGCGCGGCGCGTGCGGGCAAGAGTTGCGCCACCACCATGGGTTTCTCGGCGCTTGACGGCCTGATGATGGGCACCCGCACGGGCTCGCTTGACGCCGGGATCATGCTCTACTTGCTGGAGCAGGGCTGGGACCATGACCGCTTGCAAAAATTGCTCTACAAACAAAGCGGCTTGCTGGGCGTGTCGGGCATTTCGGCTGACATGCGCCGCTTGCGCGCTGACAGCTCGACCAGCGCCAAACTGGCAGTGGACATGTTTACCTACCGCGTGTTGCGCGAAAGCGGCGCCATGGTCGCTTGCCTGCAGGGGCTCGATGTGCTGGCCTTCAGTGGCGGCATTGGCGAGCACGACGTGGCGCTGCGCACTGAAGTTGGCCAGCGGCTGGCTTGGCTGGGCGTGGTGATTGATCCGATCCTCAACCTGCAGGCCACGGGCAATCAGGTCATGGCCATCCACGCCCCTGGCAGTGCGATCGAAATCTGGGTGGTTCCCACCGACGAAGGCGTGGTGGCTGCGCGCGAAGCGGCACAATTGATCGCTGACTGATCAGTCGGTTTTCCTCGCCGCGTGCTTTGCGATACTCGGCGCATGCAGCTTCAAGACATTCTTTATTCCCAGGGCTTTGGCACGCGCCGCGTGTGTGCCGGTTTGATCCAGCAGGGTTGGGTCCATGTGTACGAACCCAATCAGGGCGCTGATCCTGTCCTGTGCGTCAACGCAGCGGCTGAATTTGTCGCGCAAGGGCTGCGTTTTCGAGTGCAGGGCGTGGACTGGCCGTATGCCGAGAAGGCCTACCTTATGTTGCACAAACCAGCGGCCACCGAGTGCTCGCAAAAGCCGTCCACCTATCCCAGCATTTACACATTGCTGCCGTCGCCGCTGCGGCTGCGGCCGCAAAAAGGGGCGGTGCAGGGCGTGCAGGCCATCGGCCGGCTCGATCAGGACACTACTGGCCTGCTGCTACTTACTGACGACGGCAAATTCATCCACCGCATGAGCTCACCGCGCCACCATGTGCCCAAGGTGTATGAAGTCACCGTCAAGCACCCGCTCGACGCGCGCCAGATCAGCCAGTTGCTCGCCGGTGTGGTGCTCGACGACGACCCCAAGCCGGTGCGCGCGACGGCCTGCGAGGCAGTGTCCGAATTCCATTTGCGCCTGACGCTCACTGAGGGCAAATACCACCAGGTCAAACGCATGGTGGCGGCCGTGAGCAACCGGGTGGAAGCTTTGCACCGTTCGCAAATTGGTGGTTTGCGTTTGCCCTGCGACCTAACGCCCGGCCAATGGCGCTGGCTCAGCGAGGCGGATTTGACCAGCATTGCAGGCGTGCCGGCTGCGGTATGCTCTGCAGCATGAGTCTGCTGTTCGATTCCTTCTGGCGCGCCGTGGCCTATGGCTTGCGGCCCCGGGTTATTGTGTTGTCGTTTTTGCCACTGCTGCTGATGGCTGGCCTGGCTTTGGGCCTCGGTTATTTCTATTGGGATGGCGTGCTGTCATCGGTGCGAATTTGGCTGGAATCATCGGCGCTGGTGGGCAGCATTTCTGGTTGGTTGCAGGGCATGGGCCTGGGCAACCTGAAGGTGGTGCTGGCGCCACTGATCGTCATTTTTGCGATAACACCGCTCATTGTGGTGTTATCGCTGCTGGTAGTGGCGCTCATGATGACGCCTGCGCTGACCTCGCTGGTGGCCCAAAGACGCTTTCCAGCATTGGAACGCAAGCGTGGCGCCTCGTTGCTAGCGAGCTTATGGTGGTCGTTTGTGTCCACCTTGCTGGCGCTTCTCGCGCTCGTCATGTCTGTCCCGCTGTGGCTCATTCCGCCACTGATTCTGGTTTTGCCACCGCTGATCTGGGGTTGGCTCACCTACCGCGTCATGGCCTTTGATGCGCTCGCTGAACACGCCAGTACCGAGGAGCGACACGCGCTGTTTCGCCGCCACCGACTGAGCTTGCTTGGCATCGGAATTTTCTGTGGCTACCTGGGCGCAGCACCCAGCCTGATCTGGGCTTCAGGCGTCTTGTTTGTGGCGGCGTTCGTGGTGCTGGTGCCGCTGGCCATCTGGCTCTACACCCTGGTGTTTGCCCTGGCTTCGCTCTGGTTTGCCCACTTTTGCCTGGCGGCTTTGCAGGTGCTGCGGGCCGAGCGCGCTGCGGCCGCAGCAGCGCCCACGCCACCGGATGCCGATCTACCCGATTCCTTATCCCTGTTGATGAATCATGCCCCAAACCCTATCGATGCCCCCAATCCAGAGCGCCAATAAACCAACGCCAAATTTCGGCCTGATCATCATTGGCGACGAAATTTTGTCGGGCAAGCGTGCCGACAAGCACTTGCCCAAGGTGATCGAGTTGCTCAAGGCGCGCGGTCTGCCACTGACTTGGGCAGAGTACGTGGGTGACGACCCTGACCGCATCAGCGCTGCCTTGCACCGTGCATTTATTTCGGGCGATGTGGTGTTTTCCACCGGCGGTATTGGCGCCACGCCTGACGACCACACACGCCAGTGCGCCGCGCGCGCGCTGGGCGTTGAACTGGCGCTGCACCCACAGGCCAAGGCCTTGATCGAACAACGCATGCGGGACTTGGCGGCGGAGCAGGGCCAGACCTATGACCCCAATCAAGCCGACAACCTGCACCGACTCAACATGGGCATTTTTCCCACGGGTGCCGAGATCATTCCCAATCCCTACAACAAGATTCCGGGCTTCAGTTGCGGGCACTGTCACTTTGTGCCGGGCTTCCCGGTGATGGCCTGGCCCATGATCGAATGGGTACTTGACACCCATTACCGTACCTACTTTGCCAAGGATGCCTGGTTAGAGCGCTCCGTGATCGTTTTTGGTGCCATGGAAGCCACCCTGACGCCGCTGATGGAAGCCATTGAGCATGATTTTGTCGGTATCAAGGTGTTCAGCCTGCCCAGTGTGGATCATCCTCAGTATGGACGCCATATTGAACTTGGTGTCAAGGGTGATCCGCAAGCGGTGGCCGGTTCGTTTGCGGCTTTGCTTAAACGGCTTGAACCATTCCATCTTAAACTTGGCCCGGAATTGGTGCGTTCTTGAACTCGTGCCCCGCGTCAATCAAAATAAGCACTTTTTTGGTGCAATGCAAACGACTTTTGGTGCATTTCACATGGGTGGAATATGAATCTTGTCAGTTTGAGGGAACGCAAGTGTTGAAACTCAAGGCAAAATACGGCCAGCGCACGATTCGATTGTCAGTCGACGGATCTGGCACAAAACCTGCATTCCCAGCACATAATCCCTTTTCAACAACTATTCCTTTGGAGTAATCAATGGCCAAGACCGTCGCAGACGTGATGAAGATGGTGAAAGAAAACGAAGTCAAATTTGTTGACTTCCGATTTACCGATACCCGTGGCAAAGAACAGCACGTCACCGTGCCTGTGTCGCACTTTGACGAAGACAAGTTCAGTTCCGGTCACGCCTTTGACGGCTCGTCGGTGGCCGGCTGGAAAGGCATCGAAGCCTCTGACATGCAACTCATGCCTGACCCCAACACCGCCAACATTGACCCATTCTTCGAAGAAACCACGCTGTTCATGAGTTGCGACGTGATTGAACCCACCGACGGCAAAGGCTATGAGCGCGATCCCCGCTCCGTGGCGCACCGTGCCGAAGCCTACCTCAAGGCATCCGGTGTTGGCGACACCGCCTACTTTGGCCCAGAACCCGAGTTTTTCTTGTTCGACGACGTGCGCTGGAACACTGACATGTCGGGTTGTTTCTTCAAGGTTGACGACTACGAAGCGCCCTGGAACTCGGGCAAGAAAATTGAAGGTGGCAACCGCGGCCATCGCCCCACTACCAAAGGTGGTTACTTCCCCGTGCCGCCAGTGGACAGCACGCAAGACATGCGCGCCGAAATGTCCTTGATCCTGGAGTCGCTGGGTGTTCCGGTTGAAGTGTTCCACCACGAAGTCGCCTCCCCTGGCCAGTGTGAACTGGGCACCAAGTTCAGCACGCTGGTTGAGCGCGCTGACTGGACCCAGGTGCTGAAATACGTGGTGCAAAACGTGGCCAATGCCTATGGCAAAACCGCTACCTTCATGCCCAAACCTGTTGTCGGCGACAACGGCAGCGGTTGCCACGTTCACCAGTCGGTCTGGAAAGATGGCAAGAATTTGTTTGCTGGTGACGGCTATGCCGGCTTGAGCGACTTTGCCCTGTACTACATCGGTGGCATCATCAAGCACGCCCGCGCCCTCAACGCCATCACCAACCCCGGCACCAACAGCTACAAGCGTCTGGTGCCAGGTTTCGAGGCACCGGTCAAGCTGGCCTACTCCGCCAAAAACCGCTCGGCTTCAATCCGTATTCCCTACGTGGCCAACCCCAAGGGGCGTCGTGTCGAGGCACGCTTCCCTGATCCGCTGATGAACCCCTACCTGGGCTTCTCGGCGCTGCTGATGGCGGGCCTGGACGGCGTGGAAAACAAGATTCACCCGGGCGAAGCCGCCACCAAGGACCTGTACCACTTGCCGCCCGAAGAAAACGCCAAGATTCCGACGGTGTGTCACAGCCTGGATCAGGCACTCGAGTGCCTTGATGCAGACCGTGCGTTCCTGACCAAAGGGGGCGTCTTTACCGATGGCCTGCTCGATGCCTACATTGAGCTCAAGATGGGCGAAGTCACGCGCTTGCGCATGGCCACGCACCCGATCGAATTTGACATGTACTACTCGCTGTAATTGCCTCTCAGGGTCAAAAAAAGGACGGCGCATGCCGTCCTTTTTTATTGTGGGAAACTCACAACCCATGCATTTGACATTGACGCCTTGGGGCCGCAGTGCCGTTGTCAATCAGAGAGACTTGAACCGTTATGACACAAATCACCTGGACAGGCTTATTGCTGCTGGCGCTGTGTGCCAGCGCGCAGGCACAAGACCGCATCTACCGCTGCGGCAATGCGTACACCAACACCGTAACGCAGGAACAGGCCAAAAAGTGCAAACTGGTCGAAGGCGGCAACATCACGGTGGTGCAGGGCACAAGCCCGGCCAAGGCAAACTCGTCCGCCAATTCGGTCAGTGCAGTCAGTGCTGGCAGCTCAGGCCCGCGCGTGACTGCGGCCGAACAAAAGTCACGTGACACCGATACATTTCTTATTCTGCAGTCAGAACTGAAAAAGGCTGAAGCGCTGCAAGCTGAGTTACTCAGGGAATACAACAACGGGCTGCCCGAAAAGCGCGGCGATGAAATGCGCAATGAGCAGCGATACCTCGACCGCGCGGTTGAACTCAAAGCCAGACTGGCGCGCAATGAGAGCGATATCGCCGGTCTTCGCCGCGAACTTGAGCGTCTGCCCGCCAGCCAAGCCAACCGATAGGCGAGTCTGAGCACATGGACTTGAAGCTGCCGTTTCCCAAATTCCGACCACCGCAAATGGGCAAGCCGAGCCAGCGTTTTGTCGCCTTTGATTTATTGGCTACGCTGGTGGCAGTGGTGCAAAGTGATGGCACGGTGGTGTTTGCCAATGCCGCGCTGGAAGATGCCATGGGCATCTCTCGGCGCACCATTGTGGGTTCGCATTTACCCAATTCCTTTACCGAGCCCGCTCATTTACAAACCGCGCTGCAAGGGGCTGGCAGCAACGAGTTTGCTGCCCTGCGCTACGACGCCGGTCTGCTGCGCCTTGGGCGTGAGGTGCTGCCGGTGCATGTGATCGTGACGCAGACCGAAAGCGGCGACATCATTGTTGAGTTGCTGCCGCTGGCGCAGCAGGCGCGCCAGGACCGTGAGGAGCGCCTGGCTGAGCAGGCGCAGGCCAACAAGGAGCTGATTCGCAACCTGGCGCACGAAATCAAGAACCCGCTGGGCGGTATCCGCGGTGCCGCGCAGTTACTTGAGCTTGAAATGTCCCAGCCCGAGCTCTCGGAATACACCCAGGTCATCATCCATGAGGCGGACCGGCTGCAGTCGCTGGTGGACCGCCTGCTGGCGCCGCACCGGCGCCCCCATGTGGTGGGCGATGTCAACATTCACGAGGTCTGTGAGCGGGTGCGTTCGCTGATTCTGGCGGAGTTCCCCAAGGGACTCACGGTGATTCAGGACTATGACGCCTCGATCCCCGAGTTTCGCGGTGACCGTGAGCAGCTCATTCAGGCCTTGATCAACATCGCCCACAATGCGGCGCAAGCACTGATCGAGCGCATCAGCTTGGGCGATGGGCAAATCATTTTTCGCACCCGGGTGGCACGCCAGACCACTTTTGGCAAACAGCGCTACAGGTTGGCACTGGAATTGCATGTGATTGACAACGGGCCTGGTGTGCCAGACTCGATCAAGGACCGTATTTTTTACCCGCTGGTGTCGGGGCGCGAGGGCGGCTCGGGGTTGGGCCTGACATTGGCGCAAACCTTTGTCCAGCAGCACCATGGTTTGATCGAGTGTGACAGTGTGCCGGGGTGTACTGATTTCAAAATACTGATTCCTCTGCCCTGAACGCAAGTTGGCTGAACCCCATTGCGGCTGGGGTCAAACTTAAGGTGAGACAACGTAATGAAGCCCATTTGGATCGTAGATGATGACCAGTCCATTCGCTTCGTGCTGGAAAAGGCGCTGCTGCGCGAGCAATTGCCCAGCCGCAGTTTTACCAGTGCGCGCGAGGTACTGACCGCGCTCAATGAAGACAAGGCGCCGCAGGTGCTGGTCAGCGACATCCGTATGCCGGGCGGCTCGGGGCTTGATCTGCTCGACAAGGTCAAGGCCAAGTACCCAGGCCTTCCTGTCATCATCATGACGGCGTATTCTGACCTTGACAGCGCCGTATCGGCCTTTCAGGGAGGGGCCTTTGAATACCTGCCCAAGCCGTTCGACCTGACCAAGGCGGTCGAGCTGATTCGCCGCGCCGTGGAAGAAAGCCAGCGCGAAGAAGTGGCTGACGAAGCCATGGTCGAGGCGCCAGAGATGCTAGGCCAGGCACCCGCCATGCAGGATGTGTTCCGCGCCATTGGCCGTCTCAGCCAAAGCAACGTCACCGTCATGATCACCGGTGAATCGGGCACGGGTAAGGAGCTGGTGGCGCGCGCGCTACACAAGCATTCGCCGCGTGCCAACGGGCCGTTTGTGGCCATCAACACGGCGGCCATCCCGAAGGACCTGCTCGAATCCGAACTCTTCGGCCACGAGCGTGGCGCCTTTACCGGCGCGCAAACCATGCGCCGCGGCCGCTTTGAGCAGGCTGACGGCGGCACGCTGTTTTTGGACGAAATTGGTGACATGCCCTACGACCTGCAAACCCGGCTGTTGCGGGTGCTCTCAGACGGCCATTTCTACCGCGTTGGTGGTCACAGCGCAGTCAAGACCAACGTGCGCGTGATTGCCGCCACGCACCAGGACCTGGAGCAGCGCGTCAAGGACGGCGTGTTTCGCGAGGATTTGTTTCACCGCCTCAACGTCATCCGCCTGCGCTTGCCGAACCTGCGCGAGCGGCGCGAAGATATTCCCATGCTGACGCGCCACTTTTTGCTGCAAAGCGCGCGCCAGTTGGGCGTTGAGCCCAAGCGCATCTCGGATGCGGCGCTGGTGTGGCTGGGGCAGTTTGCCTTTCCCGGTAACGTGCGTCAACTGGAAAACATGTGTCACTGGCTCACCGTGATGGCGCCGGCGCAAGTGATTGAACCCAAGGATTTGCCGCCTGAAGTGGGGGTGTCGCACGCAGTGTCTGCGGTGCCTGCTGCGCCGTTGACACCCGAAAACCATGATCCGTCCGCAGCGACGGCGACACCGCAAGCGCTTCCTGATTTTCCCGTGTTGCCAGATTTGCCCGCCTCACATGCTTTAACCGCCACACCGGTGAATGGCTGGGAGCAGGCGCTGGAGGCCGAGGCCAGTACCCTGCTAGCCACCGATCGCACCGACGTGTGGGACACGTTAACCGCCCGCTTCGAGTCGCGCCTGATTCATGCCGCACTGGCCGCCACACGCGGGCGCCGCATCGATGCGGCGCAAAAGCTCGGCATTGGCCGCAACACCATCACCCGCAAGATTCAGGAGCTTGGGCTGGAATAAGCCATGCAACTGATCAATTCAGTTCGATGACCACGGGGGCGTGGTCGCTGGGGCGTTCGTTTTTGCGCGGTGATTTGTCGATCCAGCAGGCTGCTACCTGATCTTTTAGCGCGTTGCTCACCAGAATGTGGTCGATGCGCATGCCACGGTTGCGCCTGAAACCAAAGTCGCGGTAGTCCCACCAGGAATAGCTTTTTGGTGGCTGCGGGAACAACCTGTGCGCGTCATGCAGCCCCAGCGCGATCAGGGCGTTCAACTCGTAGCGCTCCTCATCGGTGCAATGAATCTGGTCTTTCATGCCCACTGGGTCCCACACATCGGCGTCGTCAAAGGTGATGTTGAAATCACCCATTAGCACCAGCCTGGGATGGGTGAGCAGCTCGGCGCGCAGCCAGTCGCGCAGCCCCTTGAGCCAAGCCAGTTTGTACTCAAACTTGTCACTGCCGGGCTCCTGGCCGTTGGGGAAATACGCGCCAACAACCCGGATGTCGGTTGACGGCTTGTCCACAGAACCTGGCGCTAAGTTACCTTCGGATTCAGCCTCGGACACAAAAGTTGCGCTGATCACGCGCGCCAACTCATCGCTGAAGCCGGGGATGTTACGCACCACGTCGCGCGCGGGTGTCTTGCTGATCAGCGCCACGCCGTTGTAGGTTTTCTGGCCAAAACAGCTTGAGTCATAACCCGCCGCCGCAAACGCGGCATGCGGAAACTTGTCGTCGCTGAGCTTGAGCTCCTGTAGCGCCAGCACATCGACCGGGTTGGCAGCCAGCCAGTCCAGCACTTGCGGCAGGCGCACGGTGAGCGAATTGATGTTCCAGGTGGCGAGCTTCATGGTTGATTTGATCTCAGGGTTGCTTTTTGTAGGTGACAAAACTGAACGGCAGACCGCTGCTGCTGATGTGGGATTCACGGGCTACTTCCCGCCACTCGGGACCAAAGTGAGGGGCAAAGGCATCGCCTTCAAAGTCGGCATCCAACTCGGTCACCACGGCGCAGCTGGCCAGCGCCAGCGCCTGGGCGTACAGCTCGGCGCCGCCAATCACCCAGGCCGTGCTGTCGGCAGGGCAGGCGGCGCAGGCGGCCTCCAACGAATTGACCACCACGGCGCCTTCCCCCCTCCAGTCGATTTGCCGCGTCACCACCACATTGAGGCGGCCGGGCAGGGGGCGGAATTTGACCGGCAGCGAGTCCCAGGTTTTGCGGCCCATGATGACCGGGCAGCCCAGCGTGGTGCGTTTGAAGTGTGCCATGTCCTCGGGCAGGTGCCAGGGCAGGGCGTTGTTGGCGCCGATGACGCCGTTGCGGGCGCGCGCCAGGATCAGATTGAGTTTCATAGAGATTTTGCAGGTTTGCGCGGTGGCAGCAGCACGGCGGCAATGGCGGCCATGACGCACAGCACGGCCACCAGGTCTTGCCAGCCCGGCACTTCGCTTACGATCAGCGTGGCGCTCAGGGTGCCCACCAGCGGGATCGCCATGATACTCATGGCGCTGGTGGCGGGCGGCAGATGGCGCGCCATGCCAAACCAGATGATCTGGGCAAAACCGTAGTTGATGAGCGCGCCATAGACCAGGCTACCCCACATCGGGGTAGAAAATTGCCAGGTGGGCCAGGGTTCAAGCAGGGCGGCAAAGACCCACAGACTGACGCTGGCCAGAATCAGCATCCACACGGTGAGTGTTTCCATGGGCAGCGTGAAATGCGCGCGGCGCATCATCAGTGTGCCCGCAGCCCACGACAGCGCGGCCAGTTCCATCCAGACAATGCCCAGCGGTTTGCCGGTGATGGCGGTGAGCTCATTGAAAGTGAGCAGGCCAATGGTCAGCGCCACAGCCAGCATGGCAAAAACGATGCGCCGGGTGAGCTTTTCCTTGAACACCAGCACGCCCAGCAGCACAGTCCAGATTGGCATGGTGAAACCCAGAATGGCGGCGCGGCCGCTGGCAAGCTCCTTCACGCCCAAAATCGCCAGCGTGTGCCAACCCAGCACATTGGGCAGCCCGAGCGTGATAATGCTGCGCCACTCGCCACCCTGCGGCCACATGCGCACGCCTTTGAAGCGGTAATAGCTGAACAGCCAGAGCGCGCCAAAGCTCATGGTGAGCGCCCGAAAGTACAGCGGCGAGAGCTCGCGCAAACTGTACTTCATCATCGGCCAGTTGATGCCCCACATCAGCGTGAGGGCGACCAGGCCCCATATCTGGCGGCGGCTGATCACACGGCCACCGGCGCCTTGATGGCGGGGTGACACTGGTAGCCGATGACTGCGAAGTCTTCATAAACGTAGTCAAAGATCGAGTCGGGGCGACGCTTGATGTCCAGCGTCGGGAAGGCAAACGGCGTGCGACTGAGTTGCAGCGCCACCTGCTCGGCATGGTTGCTGTAGATGTGGCAGTCGCCACCGGTCCAGATGAAGTCGCCCACCTCCAGGTCGCACTGCTGCGCCACCATGTGCGTCAGCAGCGCGTAGCTTGCGATGTTGAAAGGCACGCCCAGAAAAATGTCGGCACTGCGCTGGTACAACTGGCAGCTCAATTTGCCCTTGCCGCCCGGTGTGGTTGCTGGCGCCACGTAAAACTGGAAAAAGGCATGGCAGGGCATGAGCGCCATTTTGTCGAGCTCGGCCACGTTCCACGCGCTCACCAGCATGCGGCGCGAATCGGGATTGCTTTTCAGGGTATTGATGACCTGGCTGAT